>PABG01000058.1 GCA_002699185.1 Gammaproteobacteria bacterium
CCGTTCGAGATCCTGGTCCTGCCCAAGGTGATTTCCCTGTGCCTGGCGCTGCCGCTGCTGTCGGTGTTCGCCGACGTGATGGGGGTGCTGGGCGGCATGGTGATGGCCAAGCTGCAGCTGGGGCTGGGCTTCATGCCCTTCCTCGACCGTCTCAACGAGGCCGTGACCCTGCGTTCCTTCCTGCTGGGTCTGGGCAAGGCGCCGGTGTTCGCCCTGATCGTGGTGCTGGTCGGCTGCTTCCAGGGCTTCAAGGTGGCCGGCAGCGCGGCCAGCGTGGGCCATCACACCACCCTGTCGGTGGTGCAGTCGATCTTCCTGGTGATCGTGGCCGATGCCTGGTTCTCCATCCTGTTCAGCTGGCTCAATATCTGATGAACGCAGCTGACACGGTCATTGAGCTGCGGCAGGTGGAGACGCGCTTCGATGATTTCGTCGTGCACGCAGGGCTGGATCTGGACGTGCGCCGGGGCGAGGTGCTGGCGCTGGTCGGCGGCAGCGGCAGCGGCAAGACCACCCTGCTGCAGGAGATGATCATGCTGCACCGGCCCAGTGCCGGGCGCATCCGCATGCTGGGCGTGGACGTGCTGCGGGCCGGGGAGCGCGAGCGCCAGGCCCTGCGGCGGCGCTTCGGTGTGCTGTTTCAGCACGGAGCGCTGTTCAGCAGCCTGACCCTGCTGCAGAATATCGGTGTGCCGCTGCGCGAGCACACGGATTTCGATCCGGCCTTCATCGACCAGCTGGCCTACCTCAAGCTGCGCCAGGTCGGGCTGCCTGCCGAGGCGGCGCACCGCTATCCTGCCGAGCTCAGCGGCGGCATGATCAAGCGCGCCGGGCTGGCCCGGGCGATGGCGCTGGATCCGGAACTGCTGTTTCTGGACGAACCCACCTCGGGGCTGGATCCGACCAGCGCCGACGGCTTTGACGTCCTGCTGCTGCAGTTGAAACAATGGCTGGGACTGACGGTGGTGATGATCACCCACGATCCCGACAGCCTGTGGCAGGTGGCCGACCGGGTGGCGGTACTGGGAGACAAGCGCATCGTGGCGGTGGGGCCGATGGCGGAACTGGCCGGGGTGGAGCACCCCGCGGTGCGCCAGTATTTCGAGGGCACGCGCGCCGGCCGCGCCCGCGCAGACAGGGGTTAGGGCATTCCCGGATGGAGACACGGGTACAGTATGTTCTGGTAGGGCTGTTCGTCATCGTGCTCAGCGCGGCGGGCGTCGGCCTGAGCCTGTGGCTGGCCTTCGGTGATATCACCACCGACTACCGCACCTACCAGATCCACATGACCGAATCCGTCTCCGGGCTGTACCGGGATGCGCCGGTGCGCTATCACGGGGTGGAGGTCGGCAAGGTGCGGGCGCTGAAACTGAATCCCACCGACCCGGAACGGGTGATCGTGACCGTGGACATCGAAAGCGACATCCCGATCCGGATCGATACCCTCGCCACGCTCAAGGTGCAGGGCCTGACCGGCATCGCCTCGGTGGAACTGGCCGGGGGCAAGGTCTCCTCGCCGCTGCTCACCGCCGCGCCGGGTCAGGAGTATCCGGTGATCGATACCGGCCCCTCGCTGTTCTCGCGCCTGGACAACACGCTCTCGGAACTGGCCGACAACCTGAACCGGGTGGCGAGGGATCTGCATGCGCTGCTCGATACCGACAACCGCGAGGCGTTCGGCACGACGCTGGAGAATCTGGCGCTGCTGAGCGAATCACTGGCCGAACAGCGTCAGACCCTGGCCCGGGGGACCCGCGACGCGGCGCGCTTTTTCGAGGCCGCGGCCGAGGCCGGCGAAGCACTGCCGCCGCTGCTCGAGCGGCTGCAGGCCGGCAGCCGTTCTCTGGAAGGCATGGCGGAGGATTTCACCGCCACCAGCCAGGCGTTGCGCCGCCAGGTCGAGACCGGCGGCCAGGGCCTGGGCCAGGTCACCGATCAGCTGCTGCCGCAGTTCCAGCAGTTGATGGAGGAACTGCATGGCCTGTCGGGCGACATGCGGCGGCTGGTCGGGGACCTGGAACAGAACCCGAGCCGGCTGCTCCATGGCGAGCCTGCACGGCCGCTCGGACCGGGGGAGGCGAGACAATGAACGCGCTGGCCAGGACAGGCGTATGGACTGCACTGCTCACGGCCCTGTGGCTGGCCGGCTGCTCGGTACTGCCCGAGCCCCGGACGCCGGTCGCATACGATCATTACACCCTGGAGGCGGACCCGGCCGAAACCCTCCCGATCACGGTGCGCGCGCCGCTGACCCTGCTGTTGCCGCCGCCGCGCATGCGCGGCGGGCTGGACAGCGCCCGCATGGCCTATCGCCGGCAGCCCGGTCAGCTGGATTTCTATGCCCGCAGCCGCTGGGCCGATCCGCCGTCGCAGCTGCTGCACGCACTGTTGCTGGAGCGTTTCACCCGGGAAGGTCCGTACGCGCACGTGGTGGATGGCACCACGCCGGCCGCCGCCGATCAGCGGCTGGACGTCGAGGTGCTGGAATTCCTTCAGGACTTCACCGTCACGCCCAGCCGCTACCGGGTGCGGGTGCGCCTGACCCTGGTGGATCTGGGCGAACGCCGGGTGCGGCTGCAGGAACTGATGCAGGCCGAGGTCCCGGCGCCGGATGACTCGCCGCAGGGCGGCGCGGCAGCGGCCGGCACAGCGGTCAACGCGCTGTTCGAACGCATACGCGCGCGCCTGAGCGAGGTATTGCCGGGCGATGCTTGAGCGTATCCGTATCGTTCTGGTCAACACCTCGCATCCGGGCAACATCGGTGCGGCGGCGCGGGCCATGAAGACCATGGGGCTGAGTGACCTGTGCCTGGTCGCGCCGGCCGCCTTCCCCGACCCCGAGGCCACGGCGCGCGCCTCAGGCGCCGAAGATGTGCTGTCCGGGGCGCGGGTGGTGGCGACGCTCGATCAGGCGGTGGCCGATGCCGTCTGGGTGGTCGGCACCAGTGCGCGCCTGCGCGCCATCCGCTGGCCGCTGCTGGAGCCGCGCGCCTGCGCCACCCGGGCCCTGGCCGAGGCCGGGCAGGGAACGGTGGCGCTGGTATTCGGCCGCGAGCGCAGCGGTCTGAGCAACGAGGAACTGGACCTGTGCCATGCCCTGGTCAATATCCCGGCCAATCCCGATTATGCCTCGCTCAATCTGGCCCAGGCGGTCCAGATCCTGAGCTATGAACTGCGCACACAGTGGCTGGGCGGGGCGGTGCAGGCGCAGCAGACGCCGGAGCATCCACCGGCCACGGCGCGGGAGATGGAAGGTCTGTATACCCACCTGGAGCAGACCCTGTACGAACTCGAGTTCATCAGTCCCGAGCAGCCGGGACAGATGATGCGCCGGCTGCGTCGGCTGCTCACACGTGCCCGACCGGACAGGAACGAGGTCAACATCCTGCGCGGCATCCTCAGCGCGGCGCAGGCCAAAGCGGTCGACAAGGCCGGCACCGGCTCCTGAAGCCCTGCGCTGTCACCCCGCCGCCCCGGCAGGTACAATGCCGGTTATATCGACACGGACCGGATCTGAATCATGTCCCTTGAACAGCTGCGCGAGGACATCCGCTGCGTCTTCGACCGTGACCCGGCCGCGCGCAATGTCTTCGAGATCCTGACCACCTACCCGGGCGTTCATGCCGTGCTCATGCACCGCCTGAACCATGCCCTGTGGAACCGCGGTCTGAAGTGGTTCGCGCGCTGGCTTTCGGGCCTGACCCGCTGGTTCACCGGGATCGAGATCCACCCGGCCGCCGTCATCGGCCGGCGCTTCTTCATCGACCACGGCATGGGCGTGGTGATCGGCGAGACCGCCGAGATCGGCGACGACTGCACCCTCTACCACGGCGTGACCCTGGGCGGCACCAGCTGGGACAAGGGCAAGCGTCATCCCAGCCTGGGCAACAATGTCGTCATCGGCGCCGGGGCCAAGGTGCTGGGGCCGATCCGCATCGGCAACGGCGTGCGCATCGGTTCCAACTCGGTGGTGCTCAAGGACATCCACGATCTGGCCACGGTGGTCGGCGTGCCGGGACGGGTGGTGGAGCAGCGGGCAACACCCAGCGAGAGCCAGGCCGCCATTGCCAAGAAGATGGGCTTCGATGCCTATGGCCTGACCAAGGACATGCCGGACCCTGTCGCCTCGGCCATCAACGCCATGCTCGATCACGTCCACGTCATGGACCAGCGCCTGGAGGAGGTCTGCAAGGGCCTGAAAAGCCTGGGTATGGAGGTGGCGGATTTGCAGTTGCCGGAACTGGGTTCCTGCGAGATCAAGACCGCTTCCCCGGTGCGGGAACTCGAGCCGAGCGAACCCCAGGACGATGCCCCGGAGGAGAGCCCCGAATCAGGGAAGAATACTTGATAAAAACAGTAGGATATGGAATAGTTACATGATTACCCTTACCCAGAGACCAGAGGGGCCGATGCCATGAAACTGACGACCAAGGGCCGCTATGCCGTCACCGCCATGCTGGACCTGGCGCTGCATGCCGGCCAGGGCCCGGTCAAGCTGGCCGAGATCTCCGAGCGCCAGGGGATTTCGCTGTCCTACCTGGAGCAGCTGTTCACCCGCCTGCGCAAGCAGAATCTGGTGGTCAGCACCCGCGGACCCGGCGGCGGCTACTCGCTCAGCCGCGATTCCGACGACATCCCCGTCTCGGCCGTCATCCTGGCGGTGGACGAGAATGTCGATACCACCCGCTGCGGCGGCCTGGCCAACTGCCACAATGATCAGCGCTGCCTGACCCATGAGTTGTGGATGGAGCTGAGCAGCCAGATCCGCACCTTCCTTGACCAGATCACCCTGGGCGAGTTGATGCGCAACGGCGGTGTGCTCGAGGTGGCCGAGCGCCAGGAGCTCGAGGCCCGGCAGCGCCACAGCGGCGACATTCCTGTCCATTTCGACCCGATCCGCGCCTGAACCGACGCTCGTGGTGCGGCGCGGTGCGGGCTTGTCTGCACCGCGAAATCCTTGTATACCCCAACCACCTATCCGGGAAAAGGGACCATGGACATGGGGCTGAAGTGGACGGATTCGCTGGCGATCGCGGCCGCGCTGAACCAGGCGCATCCCGAGGCGGATCCCAAGTACGTGAACTTCGTTGAACTGCGCCAGTGGATACTGGAACTGGCCGAGTTCGATGACGACCCGGGGCAGGGCGGGGAGAAGGCGTTGGAGGCGATCCAGCTGGCCTGGATCGAGGAGTCGGTCTGATTGCCCGTGACACGGGGATTTGGGTAAACTGTATCCCTTTCCGATCAAACCCGCGTCACCACGCGGGTTTATGTTATATTATCCAGCGAAAATCAACCCGTTACTTGGAGAATTCGGTTAATGGCGGTGGAGCGCACCCTCTCGATCATCAAGCCCGATGCCGTGGCCGGTAATCTGATCGGCAAGATCTACACCCGGTTCGAGGACCAGGGCCTGCGGATCGTGGCGGCAAAGATGCTGCACCTGTCCCGCGAGCAGGCCGGGGCCTTCTATGCGGTCCACAGGGAGCGACCCTTTTACAATGAACTGGTCGAGTTCATGACATCCGGTCCGGTCATGGTGCAGGTGCTGGAAGGCGAGGATGCCATCAACCGCAACCGCGAGATCATGGGCGCGACCAATCCGAAGGACGCCGCCCCCGGCACTATCCGCGCCGATTTCGCCGAGACCGTGGACGAGAATGCCGTGCACGGCTCCGACGGTCCGGAGACGGCAAAGACCGAAATCGAGTTTTTCTTCAAATCCGACGAGCTGTGCCCGCGCACACGCTGAAGGAGTGAAATCCGGTCCCGGCGTCTGCTGACGCCCCGGGACCGGGCAACGGCATGTCCGACCCGCGCACAACCAATCTGCTGGACCTGGACCGCAGGGGCCTGGAGGCCTTCTTCGCTGCCATGGGCGAGAAGTCATTCCGCGCCCAGCAGGTGATGAAGTGGATCTACCAGCTCGATGTCGACGACTTCGCCGGTATGTCCAACCTGAGCAAGGCCCTGCGCGAGCGCCTGCACAACGCGGCCCGCATCGAACTGCCGCGGGTGGTCATGGACCGGCTGTCCGCCGACGGCTCGCGCAAGCTGCTGCTGCAACTGGCCGACGGCAACTGCATCGAGACCGTGTTCATTCCCGAAAAGGAGCGCGGCACCCTGTGCGTCTCCTCGCAGGTGGGCTGCATGCTCAACTGCAGCTTCTGCTCCACCGCGCAGCAGGGATTCAACCGCAATCTCACCACGGCCGAGATCATCGGCCAGGTGCTGCTGGCCAGCCGCGCCCTGGGCGGCGATGTGCAGCACCGACGCGCCATCACCAATGTCGTGATGATGGGCATGGGCGAGCCCCTGCTCAATTTCGACGCCGTGGTGCGGGCCATGCAGATCATGCGTGACGACCTGGCCTTCGGCCTGTCCAAACGCCGCATCACGCTGAGTACTTCCGGCATCGTGCCCGAGCTGGACCGACTCAGGGCCGAGTGCGACGTCAGTCTGGCCGTGTCGCTGCATGCGACCAATGACGAACTGCGCAACGAACTGGTTCCGATCAACAGGAAATACCCCATCGCCGAGCTGATGGAGGCCTGCCGGCGCTACGTGGCCGACGAGCCCCGCCGCCGGGTGACCTTCGAGTACGTCATGCTGGCCGGCGTGAACGACTCCGATGCGCATGCCCGTGAACTGCTGCGGCTGCTGCGTCGGGTGCCGTCCAAGGTCAACCTGATCCCGTTCAATCCGTTCCCGAATACCTCGTATGTGAGCAGCGATCCGCAGCGCATCCTGGAATTCCAGAACATCCTCATCAACGGCGGCATCGTCACCGTGACCCGCAAGACCCGCGGCGATGACATCGCCGCCGCCTGCGGTCAGCTGGCCGGGGAGTTCCGCGACCGCACCCGCCGCCGCGAGCGACAACTCGAGGTGGCGGTGCAGGAGGCCCGTGGATGAGGCGCAGGCTGTTCACGCTGCTGTTGGCCGTCCTGCTGGCAGGTGGCTGTGCCGGTTCCGGCGTCAGGGACAACGAGGCCCGGAGTGCGGCCCAGTACAACGTGGAACTCGGACTGCAGTACATGCAGGAAGGCATGAACCAGGTCGCGATGGAGAAATTCCAGAAGGCGCTGCGCCAGGACCCGGAGCTGCCAACGGCGCACAATGCCATCGCCGTGCTCTACGAGTCGTTGGGCCAGATCGACCAGGCCGATCATCATTTCCAGCGCGCAGTGCGGCTTGACCACAACGACTCGCGCGCCCACAACAATTACGGTGCCTTCCTGTGCCGACAGGATCGCTGGGAGGATGCCGAGCCGCATTTCGTGGCAGCGGCTTCCGACCCGCTCTACGAGACGCCGGAGCTGGTCTATGCCAACGCCGGTATCTGCGCCCACCAGGCGGGTGATCTGGAGAAGGCCGAACTCTACCTGCGCAAGGCGTTGGAAGAGGAACCGGAATATCCCATTGCGCTGCGCCGCATGGCCCAGCTCAGTCTGGAACAGGGGCAGTATCTGAAGGTACGGGCCTATCTGCAGCGCTATCAGGCCGTGGCCCGCCACACGCCGCAGACCCTGTTGCTGGGGATCCGGGCCGAGGAACAGCTCGGCGACCGGAATGCCGAAGCCAGCTACCGTCTGCTGCTCAGGAACAATTTCCCGGACTCCCCCCAGGCCAGGGAACTGTTCGGCGAGCCCTGACGACGATATGACCGATACGCCGGAACACACAGCCCCGGAGCCGGGCGCTCCGACCGCCGCAGCCACAGGGGCGGGATCGAGCCTGCGCGAGGCGCGCGAAGGCAAGGGCATCAGCACGGCCGAGGTGGCCGCCCAGCTGCACCTGCACGAACACATCATTGTGGCGCTGGAGCAGGACGATCACGACCGTCTCCCCGCACCCATCTATGTTCGCGGCTACGTCCGGGCCTACGCCCGCCTGCTGGGGCTGGACGAGGAGGAACTGCTGGCCCTGTACCAGCCGGCCGAATCCCCCGAACTGCGTACGGTCGGCATGCCGCCGCCGGCACAACGGGCGCTGGAGCGCCCCCGTCTGCCCTGGCGCACCCTCGGCCTGCTGCTGGTGCTGGCAGTGCTCGGCGGTCTGGTCCTGCCCGTACTGCCCGGCCTGTGGGAGCGCCTCAGCGGGGGTGCTCCGGATACAGCCGTTGAGACCGATGCGCCGTCACTGCCCGGCGCGCCGCCAGGCGCCCCCGAAACGCGCGCGGAAGCGGGCGTTGACAGCGATGCGGCGATTCGTCTGCCGACGCTGAGCGCCCCGCTGCCGGAGCCCGCTCCGGAATCTGTCCCCGAATCCGTCCCCGAGCCGTCGGCGGCGCCGTCCGTGCCGGAATCGCCGCGGCCGGAGGCATCGCCGCCGCCGGCAGAGGCGGTCGCGCCCGCAGAGCCGACGCCTCCGCCGGCGCCGGCCGAACCCGCGTCGGTACTGCGCCGGGTGCGGTTGCAGCTGAACCAGGAGAGCTGGATCTCGATCCGTGATGGCGACGGCGCGGCGCTGCTGGTGGGGTTGTACCCGGCCGGCAGCGAACACCGGGTCAGCGGTCGGCCGCCGCTGCAGGTGGTGCTGGGCAATGCCGCCGGGGTGGAGTTCAGCGTCGATGGCCGGGCCTACGATCTGACCGGCTACGATCCTGGCAGTGTGGCCCGTTTTACCCTCGACTGAACAGTTGCGCCCTGCGCACCCCACTTGACCCGATTGACAATGGCAAAGAGTTCGAACATTCAGGCCGTGCGGGGGATGAATGACATCCTTCCTGAGCAGACACCCACCTGGCAGCACGTGGAGGCAGTGGCACGCGTCACTCTCCAGGACTACGGCTATCAGGAAATCCGCATGCCCATCCTGGAGAAGACCGAGCTGTTCAAACGCTCCATCGGCGAAGTGACCGATATCGTCGAGAAGGAGATGTATACCTTCGAGGACCGCAACGGCGACAGCCTCACCCTGCGCCCCGAGGGGACAGCCGGCTGCGTGCGCGCCTGCATGGAACAGGGGCTGCTGTACAACCAGGTGCAGCGGCTGTGGTACACCGGACCCATGTTCCGCCACGAGCGGCCGCAGAAGGGGCGCTACCGTCAGTTCCACCAGATCGGTGTGGAGGCCTTCGGCATGGAGGGCCCGGATATCGACGCCGAACAGATCTTCATGACCGCGCGCCTGTGGCGGGCGCTGGGACTGAGCGAGGTGCGGCTGGAGGTCAATTCGCTCGGCAGCCAGGAGGCGCGCGCCGCCTACAAGGCCATTCTGGTCGAGTACCTGGAGGCCCATCAGGATCAACTCGACGAGGACAGCCGGCGACGCCTGCACAGCAATCCGCTGCGTATTCTCGACAGCAAGAACCCGGACATGCAGGCCCTCATCGAGGCCGCCCCGAAACTGGCGGATCATCTGGATACCGAATCGCGCGATCATTTCCAGGCCCTGTGCGGCTATCTCGATGCGGCCGGTCTGGAGTACCGTATCAATCCGCGCCTGGTGCGCGGTCTGGATTACTACGGCCGTACCGTGTTCGAGTGGGTGACCGATCGCCTCGGCGCTCAGGGAACGGTGTGCGCCGGCGGGCGCTACGACGGCCTGGTCGGCTGGCTTGGCGGCAAGCCGACGCCGGCAGTGGGATTCGCCCTGGGACTCGAACGCCTGATCGCCCTGCTCGAGACGCTGGAGGCGGTGCCGCCGCCGCCTGCGCCGCATGCCTACCTGGTGGTGGCCGGCGAGGCGGCGCTGGCACAGGGCGCGGTGCTGGCCGAGCGTCTGCGCGATGCAGTGCCGGGACTGCGGCTGCAGATGAACTGCGGTGGCGGCAGTTTCAAGAGCCAGTTCAAGAAGGCGGACAAGTGCCAGGCGGGCTACGCCCTGATCCTGGGCGAGGATGAGGCAGCGCGCGGCGAGATCGGGCTCAAGCCCCTGCGCGAAGCCGGCGAACAGCGGGTGCTGCCGGAGACGGAACTCATCGACCATCTAACAGAAATCGTAAACCAGTGAGGGCTGCAGCATGGCCGAAGGCTACAAGACCGATGACGAACAGGCGGAAGCGATCAAGAAATGGCTGCGCGAGAATGGCAGTGCCCTGCTGACCGGGATCATGCTCGGCCTGGCTGCGCTGTTCGGCGGCAAGGCGTGGATGCAGTACCAGGAACAGCAGTCGATGGCTGCCTCCAACCTCTACGCCCAGTTGAGCAACGCTGTCTCCCGGGGGGAGGCTGCCGCCGCGACCTCGGCCCATGAGACCCTGCTCAACGAATACGCGGGCAGCAGCTATGCCGTGCTGGCCGCGCTGCAGATCGCGCGTCTGCAGCTCGATGAAGACAAGCCCGAGGCGGCCCTGGCGCAGCTGCAATGGGCCTACGAGCGCGCCGGCGACGGGCCGCTGAAACACACGGCGCGCGCCCGCCTGGCGCGGCTGTACATCGACCAGGGCGAGTTGGAGCGTGTCCGGGCCCTGCTCGACGAGGTGACCGACCGCGGCAGCTATGCCGTGATCTATCATGAGTTGGAGGGCGATCTGGCCATGGCGCGTGAAGACTATGCCGCGGCCCGCACGGCCTATCAGGCGGCGCTGGCGGCCTATCCGGACGATCTGCCGGGGCGTTCGCTGCTCGAGGCCAAGCGAGACGATGCCGCCCGCGTCGGCGGGGAAGGGGCAGCCTGATGCGTGTTCTGCTGCCCCTGCTGCTGTTGACGCTGGCGCTGCCCGGCTGCGCCTGGCTGCGCGGTGATGACAATACCGAGCCGCCCACCGAGTTGCATGAATTCGAGGCCGAGGTCGAACTCGAGCGCCTGTGGTCGCGTGATATCGGCGCCGGCACCGATGACAGATTCCTGCGCCTGCAGCCGGCGGTTGACGGTGGCCGCATCTTTGCTGTGGATCACCAGGGGCGGGTGATGGCCCTCGAGGCCGCCACCGGCAAGCCGGTGTGGGAGCGTGATACCGGACTGGCGGTCAGCGGCGGGGTCGGCACCGGTGACGGTCTGATTCTGGTCGGCAGCATCGAAGGCGAAGTCCTGGCCCTGGACTGGCGTGACGGCGCCGAGGTATGGCGCGCCCGCGTCTCCGGTGAGGTGCTGGCGCCCCCGCAGGCCGATCGCGGCGTGGCCGTGGTGCAGTCGGTCGACGGCGACGTCACCGGGCTGGACTCGGCCACCGGCGAACGGCGCTGGGTGTTTGACCGCACCGTGCCCGCGCTCAGCCTGCGCGGCACCGCCACCCCCACCCTGGTCGAAGGCTTCGCCCTCATCGGCCAGGACAGCGGCAAGCTGGCCGCGGTGGAGCTCGAACGCGGCCTGCCGATATGGGAGGCCGCCATCAGCCGGCCCGCGGGCCGCTCCGAACTGGAGCGTATGGTCGACATCGACTCGCCGCCGCGCATTCAGGGCAACGCGGCCTACACCGTGACCTATCAGGGGCATGTGGCCGCAGTCGAGGGCAGCAGCGGCAACAAGCTGTGGGACCGGGAGATGTCGTCCGCCGTTGGTCTGGATGTGGATTTCCGCTACGTCTATGTCACCGATCAGGACAGCCGGGTCTGGGCCCTGGACCGGCGCAACGGCTCGGCCGTCTGGCAGAACGAGCGTCTGCTGCATCGTCAGCTGACCGCGCCCGCGGTGCTGGACGATCATGTCCTGGTGGCCGACCTGGAAGGCTATCTGCACGCCCTGTCGCGCTTCGATGGCGCCATCGCCGGCCGCACCCGGGTGACCGGCGATCCGATCCTGTCCATCCCGGTGGTGGACGGCGATACGGTCTATGTGTATGCCAGCGACGGCACCCTGGCGGCGTATAAACTGAACAGCCGATAGTGGCGCAGGTCGGGTTGGCACAGCGTAACCCGACATGACGTGATGTCGGATTACGCCCTTCAGGCGGATCCGACCTGCAGCAAGAAGGATGGGTGAAGGCGCGCGGCGCCGTAAACCATCCCCCGGCCGGTGGACAACGATGGGTTGCGCTGCGCTCCACCCATCCTACTCACTAGAACCTAGAACCTTATATGTTACCCGTCATCGCACTGGTCGGACGCCCGAACGTCGGCAAATCGACCCTGTTCAACCGGCTCACCCGCAGCCGGGATGCCCTGGTGGCCGACCTGCCGGGGCTGACACGCGATCGCAAGTACGGCGAGGGCAAACTCGGTGATCGCCCCTACCTGGTGATCGACACCGGCGGCCTGAGCGGCGAGGAGGCCGGGATCGATGCCCTGATGGCGCAGCAGTCCTGGCAGGCGGTGGAGGAGGCCGACGCCGTCATCTTCCTGGTCGAGGCCCACAGCGGTGTGACCCCCACCGATCAGCAGATCGCCGAGCGCCTGCGCCGCACCCACAAGCCGGTGTACCTGGCCGTGAACAAGGTCGACGGGGCCGACCCCGACACTGCCGTGGCCGAATTCTATGCCCTGGGTCTGGGCCAGGCCTTTCCGCTGTCGGCCGTGCACGGCCACGGCGTGCACGACCTGATCGACCCGGTGCTCGAGGCCCTGCCGGAAGCGGACGAGGCGACAGCGGACACGGCCGCCGACGACAGCATCCGCATCGCCCTGGTGGGACGGCCCAATGTGGGCAAGTCCACCCTGCTCAACCGCATCCTGGGCGAGGAGCGGGTGGTGGCCTTCGACCAGCCGGGCACCACCCGCGACAGCATCCTGGTGCCCTTCGAACGCGACGGCCAGCCCTATACCCTGATCGACACCGCCGGCGTGCGCCGGCGCAGCCGCATCGATGCCGCGGTCGAGAAGTTCAGCGTCATCAAGGCGCTCCAGGCGATGGAGGCCGCGCACGTGGTGATCCTGGTGCTGGATGCCCACGACGGCATCACCGATCAGGACGCCACCCTGGCGGGACTGGCTGCCGACTCCGGCCGGGCGCTGGTCATCGCCATCAACAAGTGGGACGGCCTGGAGACGGATGCACGCGATCGCATCAGGAGCGA
>PABG01000059.1 GCA_002699185.1 Gammaproteobacteria bacterium
CGCTGGCGAAGGAGAAGGATGCGGACCAGCCGGGCGATGACGCCGCGGTGCGCGAGGCCATCGCCGCCTTCAAGAACAAGGATCCGAGCATGCAGGTCTTCTTCGACCAGGCCCATGGCTACGCCGTCTTCCCCACCGTCGGCAAGGGCGGCATGGGTATCGGCGGGGCCTATGGCAAGGGCCGGGTATTCAGGCAGGGCGGTGTCATCGGCAGCGTCACCCTCACCCAACTCACCATCGGCTTTCAGCTGGGTGGTCAGGCCTACCGCGAGATCATCTTCTTCAAGGACAAGGCCACCCTGGACGATTTCACCTCCGGCAACTTCGAGTTCAGCGCCCAGGCTTCCGCCGTGGCCGCCACTGCGGGCGCCTCGGCCGATGCCGACTACAACAACGGGGTGGCCGTGTTCACCCTGGCCAAGGGCGGTCTGATGTACGAAGCGTCGGTCGGGGGACAGAAATTCAGCTTCACGCCTGCAGAGTGATCCTGTCACAACGCTGACAACCGTCCCGGACGCACCAGAACAGGGTGTGAACATTGATTCACGCACCGGTTCAGTGCGTCCTGCCGGTGATAATCACATCACCGGCACATCTCTTCTTCCCCCCGCCTCCGGAAACAGCGGATTTACCATTCCCCTCATGGAGTTGAAACGCACGCCTTCGCACCGGCATGGGGCTTGCTAAGCTTCAGCCACGGACGATCGCGATCTGTGAGCGGGCATGGATACAGCCCGGCGCACTTCAATTACGCATACATGCAGGACCTTGCCAGATGCTGGAACAGACCCTGACCATACTCCTCGCCGGCGGCGTCGGCTCCCGGCTGCAGCCTCTGACCTCGGATCGGGCCAAGCCCGCCGTACCCTTCGGCGGCAAATACCGGATCATCGACTTCTCGCTGAGCAACTGCCTGCACTCGGGCCTGCGCCGCATCCTGGTGCTGACCCAGTACAAGTCGCATTCGCTGAACAAGCACCTGCGCGACGGCTGGTCCATCTTCAATCCCGAACTGGGCGAATATGTCACGGCCGTACCGCCGCAGATGCGCACCGGTGAGCGCTGGTACGCCGGCACGGCCGATGCCATCTACCAGAATCTCTATCTGCTGGAACGCAGCGGCGCCGAGCAGGTCCTGATCCTCTCGGGTGACCATATCTATCGCATGGACTATGCCGCCATGCTGCACCGGCACCGGGAAACCAATGCCGATGTCAGCATCGCCTGCATGCAGGTGCCGCTGGCCGAGGCCGGCAGTTTCGGTGTGGTCAGCGTGGACAGCGAACAGCGCATCACGGAGTTTCAGGAAAAGCCGGTCCAGCCCGTGGCGGTACCCGGGCATCCGGACTCAGCCCTGGTATCGATGGGCATCTATGTCTTTTCCATGGAACTGCTGCAGCGCACCCTGCAGGAGGATCATAGGCGGGAGGATTCCAGCCACGACTTCGGCAAGGATATCCTGCCGCGGCTGCTCACCGGACAGCGGGTGCAGGCCTATCCCTTCGGCGGGGAGACGGGGCGGGTCCTGCCGGACCGCTACTGGCGCGACGTGGGCACGATCGACGCCTACTATGAGGCCAACATGGAACTGCTCAAGCCGCTGCCGGCCCTGAATCTGTATCAGGACAACTGGACCATTCGCAGCTACCAGCCGCAGACCCCGCCGGCACGCACCGTTCCGGGCAGTTCAGGCAACGAAGGCATTTTCATCAACTCCATCGTCGCCGGCGGCGCGGTCATCGCCGGCGGCAGCGTGCAGCACTCCATTCTGTTCCCGCACGTCTTCATCGACGACGAGGTCCAGATTCAGGGTGCCATCCTGTTCGACCGGGTCCGGGTCGGTGAAGGGACGCAGTTGCGCAACTGCATCGTCGACAAGGATGTGCGCATCCCGCCGCAGGAGCGTATCGGTTATGACGCCGAGGCCGACCGCAGGCGCTTCAGCGTCTCGCCCGGGGGCATTGTAGTGGTGCCCAAGGGCTATCGCTTCGAGGATCCGCCCTGATCCGGGCCGGAAATAAAAAAGAGGGATGCAGGGCATCCCTCAAGAGTAGAGGAGAGACAATGGCTGCATGCGCGTTGCGGCACCTGCAGACAGTCAGAGTCTTTCAGGTTTCGTGCCAGCTTTGGCCATCAAGCAAAAACATGTGGTTGGAACAGCCGCGCCTGCAGGGAGGCCGCGAATCCGCACCACAGGGGTTCATCTGCGCCAATTGAAGGTGCATGCAGGTCGGGTTGGCGGAGTATGTAGGTCGGCTTAGCCCGTCAGGGCGTAACCCGACAGCCACTGCGGTGATGTCGGGTTACGCTCCGCTAACCCGACCTACGGACTGGGTCAGTGCTCACGCGTGGCGTGGAATTCCACCTCGGGAAAACGCTCCTGCGCCATCTGCAGATTGACGCGGGTGGGCGCGATATAGACCAGTTCATCGCTCTGATCCAGGGCCAGGTTCTCGTAGGCCTTGTCACGGAATTTCTGCATCAGTTTGTCGTCATCGCATTCGACCCAGCGCGCGGTCGCCACCGAGATCGGCTCGAAGGCGCATTCCACCTTGTACTCGTCCCGCAGCCGCTGGGCGACCACCTCGAACTGCAGCACGCCGACCGCCCCCAGGATCAGGTCGTTGTTGCGCAGCGGCCGGAACAGCTGGGTCGCGCCCTCCTCGCACAGCTGATCCAGCCCCTTCTGCAGCGCCTTCATGCGCATCGGGTCCCTGAGCACGGCACGGCGGAACAGCTCCGGGGCGAAATTGGGGATACCGGTGAACTTCAGTTCCTCGCCCTGGGTGAAGGTGTCGCCGATGCGGATGGTGCCGTGGTTGTGCAGGCCGATGATGTCGCCCGGATACGCCTCCTCCACCTGGCCGCGCTCGGCGGCCATGAAGGTCATGGCATTGGCCACCTGCACGTCGCGGCCGATGCGCACCTGGCGCATCTTCATGTTGCGGGTATAGCGCCCCGAGCACACACGCAGGAAGGCGATGCGGTCGCGGTGCTGCGGATCCATGTTCGCCTGGATCTTGAACACGAAACCGCTGAATTTCTCCTCCTCCGGCTCGACCACCCGCACATCGGTCTCATGCGGCTGCGGCGGGGGGGCGTACTCGACGAAGTAGTCCAGCAGTTCCTGCACCCCGAAATTGTTGATGGCCGAGCCGAAGAACACCGGCGTGAGCTCGCCCTTCAGGTAGGCCGCGACGTCGAACTCGTTGCTCGCACCCTTGACCAGTTCGATCTCGTCACGCAGCTCGGCGGCCTGGTCGCCGAGCACCTGGTCCAGCTCCGGATTATCGAGCCCACGGATCTCGGTGACATCCTGACGTGTGCTGCCCTTGCCCGGCTGATACAGGTGCACCGTATCCTCGAGCAGATGGTAGACGCCCTTGAACCGCCGCCCCATGCCGATGGGCCAGGTCACCGGCGCGCAGCGGATACCCAGCACCTCTTCCACCTCGTCCATCAGTTCGATCGGCTCGCGGCCCTCGCGATCGAGCTTGTTGATGAAGGTGAAGATGGGTGTGGTGCGCAGCCGGCACACCTCCATCAGCTTGATGGTGCGCGCCTCCACGCCCTTGGCCACGTCGATGACCATCATGGCCGAGTCGACCGCGGTCAGGGTGCGGTAGGTGTCCTCGGAGAAGTCCTCGTGGCCGGGGGTGTCCAGCAGGTTGACGATGCGCTCCCGGTAGGGGAACTGCATGACCGAGGAGGTCACCGAGATGCCGCGCTGCTGCTCCATCGCCATCCAGTCGGAGGTGGCGTGGCGGGTCGATTTGCGGCCCTTGACGGTGCCGGCCAGCTGGATGGCGCCGCCGAACAGCAGCAGCTTCTCGGTCAGGGTGGTCTTGCCCGCGTCCGGGTGGGAGATGATGGCGAAGGTACGGCGACGGGCCGCCTCCTGGGCGATATTCGACATATGATTCGGGGTCTTCTCGATGCTGGTGCGGAAAGATATCTATTGTACCGGTGCGGCTGACGCCACCCAAGAGGAGAACGGGTAGGATGGGTGAAGGCGCGGGCGCCGTAACCCATCGCGGATGCCCGCTGATGGGTTACGCTTTGCTCCACCCATCCTACCCGATGCAGGATCAGTTCAGCGGGCGGGCCATCACGATGGCGTCCTCCCGCCCATGATGGCCGGGATAGTAGGCCCTGCGCAGGCCGACCTCGCTGAAATCCAGCTTTTCGTACAGGGCCAGGGCCGGAGCATTGGAGGGCCGCACCTCCAGGAACAGGGTATCGGCCCCCAGGCGGCCGGCGGTGATGATCACATGCTGCAGCAACCGGCGGCCAACCCCCTGCCCGCGGGCCTCGGGGCGCACGCACAGGTTGAGCAGGTGGCCCTCGCCGGCGGCCACGGAGAGTATCGCATAGGCCTGGATGACATCTTCACGTTCGTAGACCCAGCAGCTGTAACCCACGCGCAGGCAGTCACGCATGATGCCGGCGGTCCAGGGATGCGGATAGCACAGCCGCTCGATCTCCATCACCGCCATCAGGTCGTCCGTGGTCATGGCCCGGATCCGCCCCGACTCGAAACAGGGGACGGCGCTCACTGCTCCGCCGCCTCCACCGGCTCGCGGGCGCTCTGCATGGCCAGTTGCAGATCCTCCCAGGCCTTGCGCTTCTCGCCGGGCGAGCGCAGCAGGTAGGCCGGGTGGTAGGTCACCACCAGCGGGATGCCGGCCTCGCCCCAGCGATGCACCCGTCCGCGCAGCCGGCCGATGGGCTGGTCCGTGGCCAGCAGGTGCTGGGCGGCGATGCGGCCCACGGCCAGGATCAGGCGCGGCCGGATCAGCGCGATCTGGCGGGCCAGATAGTCCTGGCAGCAGCCGATCTCCTCCGGCTCCGGGTCACGGTTATTGGGCGGACGGCATTTCAGGATATTGGCGATATAGGCACTTCTGCGGTCCTGGCCGGCGGCCCGGAGGATGGCATCGAGCAGCTGGCCGGCACGGCCGACGAAGGGCTCGCCGCGCCGGTCCTCCTCGGCGCCGGGCGCCTCGCCCACGATCAGCCAGTCGGCGTCCGGGTTGCCCACCCCGAACACCGCCTGGGTGCGCGTGGCGTGGAGCTGGCAGGCGGTGCAGCCCAGCACCCGCTCGCGCAACGCCGTCCAGTCCAGTGCCGCCACAGCATCGTCTGCCACCGATTGCGGTGCGGGCGAGGACATGGCCCCGGCAGGCGGCGCCGGCTCCATCGGCGCTTCGGCTGTCGGCGGTACCCGCCGCACCCAGGCCTCGATGCCCATGCGCTGCAGGTAGGCCAGCTGCCGTGCCCGTTCAGGCATCAGACATCGCCCAGCTGCGGATGCTCGCGCTCGCCCGGCTCCATTACCTTGTTGAGCGCATTCAGATAGGCCTTGGCCGAGGCGATGACGATATCGGTGTCGGCACCCTGGCCGTTGACGATGCGCCCGGCCCGCTCCAGCCGCACCGTGACCTCGCCCTGGGCATCGGTGCCGCTGGTGATATTGTTCACCGAATACAGCTGCAGCTCGGTGCCGCTGTTCACAATGGACTCGATGGCACGGAAGGCCGCGTCCACCGGACCGCCGCCGGTCTCGCTGGCCTTGTACTCCTTGCCGTCGATGGACAGGGCGATGTCGGCCCGGGGCGTCTCGCCCGTTTCCGAGCACACCCGCAGGGCGACCAGCTTGTAACGCTCGTTGATCGCCTCCAGGTTGGCCTCGGTGACGATGGCCTGCAGGTCCTCGTCATAGATTTCGTGCTTCTTGTCGGCCAGGTCCTTGAACCGGGCGAAGGCCTCGTTGAGCGCCTCTTCGGATTCGAACTCCATGCCCAGCTCGTGCATGCGGCTGCGGAAGGCATTGCGGCCCGAGTGCTTGCCCAGCACGATGCGGTTGGCCGACCAGCCCACGTCCTGGGCCTGCATGATCTCGTAGGTTTCGCGGCTCTTGAGCACGCCGTCCTGATGGATGCCGGACTCGTGGGCGAAGGCGTTGGCGCCGACGATGGCCTTGTTGGGCTGGACCACGAAGCCGGTGATGCCGGAGACCAGCCGCGAACAGGGCACGATCTGAGTGGTATCCAGGTCCACGTTGCAGGGAAAGATGTCCTGGCGGGTGCGCACCGCCATCACAATCTCCTCCAGCGCGGCGTTGCCGGCGCGCTCGCCGAGGCCGTTGATGGTGCACTCGACCTGGCGGGCACCGTTCATGACCGCGGACAGCGAGTTGGCCACGGCCAGCCCGAGGTCATTGTGGCAGTGCACCGAGAACACCGCCTTGTCGGCGTTGGGGACGCGCTCGATCAGGGTACGGATCAACTCGCCGAACTGGGCCGGGACGTTGTAGCCGACCGTATCCGGGATGTTGATGGTGCCGGCGCCGGCATCGATCACCGCCTCGATCACCCGGCAGAGGAAATCGATCTCGGAACGGCCGGCGTCCTCGGGGGAGAATTCCACATTGTCGGTGTGCTGACGCGCACGCTTTACCGCACGCACGGCCTGCTCGACCACCTGGTCGGGCTCCATGCGCAGCTTCATCTTCATGTGAATCGGCGAGGTGGCGATGAAGGTATGGATGCGCGCGCTGTTGGCGCCCCTGAGGGCCTCGCCGGCACGGTCGATATCCTTGTCCAGGGCGCGGGCCAGGCCGCATACGGTGCTGTCCTTGACCGACTCGGCGACGGCCTTGACGGCCTCGAAGTCACCGGGGCTGGCGATGGGGAAGCCGGCCTCGATCACGTCCACGCGCATCTTCTCCAGCGCCTTGGCGATGCGGATCTTCTCTTCCCTGGTCATGGACGCGCCGGGGCTCTGCTCGCCGTCGCGCAAGGTCGTATCGAATATGATTAACTTGTCTTGGCTCATGTCTGTTCACCGGGATTCATGCTGTATATCGTCCCCCGCGTGGCGCACGCGCACTATAGCAGAGCATTATGGACTCTGCCCGCCGCGGGGGCCAGGTGAAGGTGTTCAGTGATCTGTGGGAAGTGAGATTAGCTGCCTGACGGCAGCAGCAGACGCAGCACAAGCACCAGGCCCGCAGCGGGGGCCCGGTTGTAGCCGTTCAGATTGTGGATGGCGGCTGTGTGCATCTCGAAGGATCGGTGCGGTTTCTCGATTGCGAGTCCTGAATATATCCCAAGCAATCCGGTCTGACAAGCCGGGGCAGGCCCGGCCATATTCAGGCGGCGCGGCGGCGCAGCACCAGCCCCAGCAAGGACAGGCCGCCCAGCATCAGCGGCAGGGCCGCGGGCAGCGGCACCGGACTCATCCGGGCATTCAGGGCACCGGCCATGGAGAAGGCCATGGCCTCACTGCTGTCAGCGCTCAGTTCCAGCAGCACAGGATCACGCAATGCCGCGCCGGGCGCCATTCCAAAGGCACCCAGGTCGACCTCGGCCACCAGCAGGCGGACATTGTCGAGCGTCTGGCCATCCCAGATCACGCCGTTGGCGACCTGCTGAACACCTTCGGCATCGAAGACGTCCTTGAAGATCAGATCCAGCGGTTCGCCATTGAGACTCAGGCGGGCATTGTTCCCGGTCTGGTCGAACAGGAAGAAGAAGGCGAGATCGGCACCCGCGCCGTTGACCGGGATGTTATTGCCGAAACCCAGTTCCAGGGTCAAGGGGCCGGACCCCTGCCTGGCGGCCAGAAAGGTGGTCGCCCCCTCTTGTCCGGAATCCGTTGCCTCGGTCGGCGCGGCACCCGGGACCCAGTCACCGTTGTCATGGACGTACCAGTCGGAGGCACCCGTGCCCATATAGAAATCCGTGCCGTTATCGGCCAGCCCGGAACCGGACAGCAGGTCACTGGCCAGATCGGCCGGGTCGAACTGATAGGTGCCGATGGAAAATGCCGCCACCGGTCCGCTGGCAAACGCGGCAAACAGTGCGACCAGGCCGAGGCGAAGATTGGATCCGATCATGATGGTGTCTCCCGGGACGACTGCTGTCTGATGCCGGCTCAAAGTACGGGCAGGGGCGGAGCCGGCCGACGCGTGGGCGGCGCCTCCACCACCGGCTGCTCTGGATTGACGTCGGTGATGGGCGGCAGGGGCTCGGGCACCTGGGCCGGCGGTTCCGTGCCGCCCCCGTCCGGGTCGACTGTCTGGAATCGCGGCGTCAGGGTCGCGGCATCGCCGGGCCGCAACTCCACGCCGGACTCGATCTGCACGGCCGTGAGCGTCGGCATGCCGCCAGCCGCCGGGGCCAGCACCTCCCAGCGCCCCCAGGAATAAACGGAATCCTCGTCCTGACCGGACCCGGCGGCCTGAACCGGTCCGGTCAGGGCCGGCAACAGGCCGGAGCAAAGGGTGACAAGCTTCAGGTACCGCCGCATGGATATCTCCTCCGGGGACCGCGGGCTGCAGTCCTGCATGTTATCTCGCAAACACCAGCAACTGGCATGCCATCGACATTATAATCATGGATTTCAATAAGTTGGAAACAATGACCCGACCAGCATCCACGCTTATGTAATATATTTCGACATTCACACAGAGGCGGAATATACTTAACTATCTGTATTTAATAGATAAGTATAAATATATATTTTTACTGCCTCTGGAATACGTCCTCACAAACGTAAATTTTTCCGACAAAAGATCACAATTCGAAGTCCCGCCGGAAGGTCAGGCTGACCTGGCTGCGGCTGTATTCGAACAGCCCCACGTTGGACCGGTTCAGTACCCGGTTGTACTCACCGGTCATCCGCCAGTCGTCCAGCCAGCCACTGGCGAACCGATGCACGAAGCCGAGCACCAGCCGCCGCTCGCGTTCATCGCGGGCCTCGCCGAAAGGCGGGAAGACACCGTCATAGTCGAGGTTGCGCTGCACCGCACGGGCGTACAGCCGGCCCCGCGGCCAGGCCCGGTAGGCGGCGGCCAGCATGAATTCGGGGCCGTCATAGGTCCAGCGCGCGGCATCGGCATCGAAATCCAGGTAATGCAGACCGGCCTGCAGCGACAGGCGCCGATTGAGGAAGAAGCGCGCCAGGGTTGCACCGAAGGCGGCATAGTCACCTTCGCGGTCAGCGTCGATGGCCTGCTCATAACGACGGCGGCTCCAGGCGGCGTCGAGGGTGAACTCGCCGCCATCGAACTGCCAGGTCACGTAAGGCTGGAGGGTGCCGAACAGGGCGAGATCATCGCCGCCCAGGCGGATGTGATCCAGGGTCAGGTTGAGTCCGGCCCGCCACTGTTGCAGCACCACCAGCGCCGGCCCGGTGCTGAAGGTGGTCACGCCCAGATTGAAATCGTCCTCGTCGTGATACTCACGATGGTACAGGGACAGTTGCGATTGCCACAGCAGGCTGGCCACCTGCTCTCCCAGGTCGAGACGCACGCCGGGATTGTAGGTATGGCTGAGGCCGGGTTGCAGGAACAGGGCGTTATTGCTGCGTTCGGTCGCCCCGGGCAGCAGGCGGATGTTGTCAGCCAGAAGCTCCGAGGACGGGCCGACATTGACGTTGGAGTCGTGCATGGCGCCGAAGGCGAGCGAGGCGCGCCAGGTATGGCGTCGGTTGAAGCGGGCCCGGTCGGCCTCGACCTGGGCCAGGAAGGCAGTGATGGTCACGCGCACCTGAGGCGGCGTCGCCGGGTCCTCCAGCACCTGGCGGGCCAGTTCCTCCGCCTGCCGGTAATCGAGCATGCGGTAGTAGGCCACGGCCAGTTCCAGACGGGCACGATGCAGCGTGGGCTCGATACTGAGGATGGTCTGAAAGGCCTCCCGCGCACTCTGCAGCCGCTCGTCCTCCAGCGCCTGCATGCCTTCCTGGAACAGGGCTTCGACATCCGTCTCCTGCGCCGCACCCGGCGGCATGTAACCCAGCTGGCCTACCAGCAGCAGCAGTCCGGCCCGCACAGCGGTGCAGCCGCGCATCCCCATATCGCCTCCCCGATACCTGTTCCTGTCGAAGCCGCAGCCGGACGGCTGCGCAAAAGTCCGCCGATGTTACTGGAAACATGCCCGCCGATACAATCCGTTCCGGCCGATGACATTGGCGCACATGCGTCTGAACTGATAGGCTTGCATCTTGTTTTGCCCAGCAATTACAGACAGATATCCCATGCTGCGTTATATCCTTCCGAGCCTCCTGCTGTTGTGCCTGCCGGCTGTGTCGTCCGGCACGGGGCTGTTCGGCTACCGGGAGGCACCGCAGCCGGACGTCAGCCAGTTCGGACAGTGGGTCAGTGTGATGGAGCGGCACCTGCTGCAGGACCGGCCCGAGACCGAGGATTGCAGCAGCCCCGAGCTCAACGCCTGTCACCTGCATGAATGGCGGGAATTCCTGGCGTCGCTGCGCGATCTGCCGCGCGCCGAACAGATCAGCGCCGTCAACCGCTATGCCAACCGCAAGGACTATGTACTCGACATCGACAACTACGGGGTGGAAGACTACTGGGCGATCGCGCGCGAGTTTCTGGCCAATCATGGCGACTGCGAGGACTACGCCCTGACCAAGTTGTTCTCGCTCAAATGGCTGGGCTGGCCGGTGGAGCGCATGCGCCTGGTGATCCTGCAGGACACCAACCTGCGCGTGCCCCACGCCGTTTTGGCGGTATACCAGGACGAGCGCATCCTCATCCTGGACAACCAGATCGACCAGGTCGTGGACCATCGCCGCATTCTGCACTATGTGCCGGTCTATTCCATCAATGAAACCGGCTGGTGGCTGCACTCACCGGCCGGCTGATACGGGGATCCGATTTTGCACAAGCTGTTCAAGCACCCCCTTGCTCTGGGCCTGAGCACCCTGGGCCTGGTAATCGGCATCGGCCTGGTGCTGATCTTCCAGTACCTGCAACTCGAACAACAACGCGACCTGCGCCAGTGGCAACTGCGACTGGGTCTGGTCGCCGAGACCCGGGCGGAAATGATCGACGCCTGGCTGGCACAACGCCTCGCCAGCCTGGAGGAACTGGCCGGCAACGCCTCGCTGCAGATGTACCTGACCCGTGCCGGCGCGGCCGGCGGCGATGAGCGGCAGGCCGCGCTGGGCTACCTGCGCAATCTCATCCTGGCCACAGCGCAGCGCAGCGGTTTCCAGGCCGAGCCACCGGCAGGACGCATCCCGGCCAATCTCCCGCAGACCGGGCACGCCGGACTGGCTCTGTACGATGCGGCCGGACAGGTGCTGGTGAGCACGCCGCACATGCCCACCCCCGATGCCGCGAGTCGCGAACTGGTCGCGCGCACCCTCGACAGCGGCGAAAGCGGCCTGCAGGACATCTTCCTCGCCCCCGGCGACCAGCGGGCGCTGATCGGTTTCGCGGTGCCGGTGTTTGCGGTACAGGGCGCGGAGACGAACCGGCACCCCATCGGCGTCATCTACGGCGTCCGTGACGGCGAGCGCGAACTCTTCCCCCTGCTCGAGTCGCGCGGTGCGCAGCCTGCCGGCGAGACCCTGCTGGTCGCGCAGCGGGACGGTCTCGCCCTGTATCTTTCGCCGCTGGCCGACGGCACCCCGCCCACCCGGCGTCAGTTCAGCCTGCAGCTGCAGCCGCTTGCCGCCACCGCAGCGCTGCGCGCACCCGGCAGCTTCCAGCGCCTGCCCGACTACCGCGGCATCGAGGTGCTGATGACCAGCCGTCGGCTGGAGCAGGCGCCCTGGATCCTGCTGCACAAGGTCGATGCCGACACCGCCCTGAGCGAGTCGCGGGCGCACCGCCGCTTCCTGCTCAGCGTTTTCCTGTTGACGCTGTTCCTGGTCAGCGCCGCCCTGATCGCCGCCTGGCGCCACGGCACCAGTCTGCGCGCCCAGCGCATGGCCACGGAACTGGCCGGGCAGCGTCGCGAGCTCGAGTCACAGGGCCGGCTGCTGCACGCGGTGACGGACAACGTGACCGATTTTCTGTTTCTGCTCGACCCCGAACTGCGGTTCCGGTTCGCCAACCGGCCGCTGGCCAACACCATGGACATTGCCGTGGAGGACATCCCCGGCAAGAGCCTGGCCAGCGTGCTGGGTACCGACGTGGCCGCGGCCCTGGCCGGGTTTCTGCAATCCCGCACCGACAATCCGGCCAGCCGCCTGCTGGATCTGCAGATCGCCGGGCATCAGCGCCGATTCGAATGCCGGGTACTGGAACTGCCGGAGCAGGCCGGACTGGAACGGACCACGCTGGTGGTCATGCATGATGTCACCGCCCTGCACCGGGCCCAGCAACAGCGGGCACAGACCCTGCAACAGACCATTCAGGCGTTGATGCGTGCGGTGGATACCCACGACCCCTACTCCGCCGATCATTCTGCCCGCACCGCGGCCTTGTCCGCAGCCGTCGCCCGGGCGATGCAACTGCCCGAGGAGGAGCGCCGGGCCCTGGACATGGCCGCGAATCTCGCCAACGTGGGCAAGATCTTCCTGCCCAGGGAAATCCTGACCAAGACCGGACCCCTGACCGAGTCGGAACAGGCACAACTCAGGCAGCACGTGCAGTATTCGCTGGATATCCTGTCGAATCTGGAATTCGACGGACCGGTGCTGGAGATCATCGCGCAGAAACAGGAGCACCTGGACGGCTCAGGCTATCCCAACGGGTTGCAGGGCGAACAGATCCGCCTCAGCGCCCGCATCCTCGCCGTGGCCAACGCCTTTGTCGCCCTGGTCAGCCCCCGCGCCTGGCGTGAGCGGCTGACGCCGGAAGCCGCGCTGGACCAGTTACTGAAGGGCGCCGGCAGCAGCTACGACCGCCAGGTGATCGCGGCATTGTTCCATGTGGTGGAAAACGACGCGGCCCTGGAGGCAACCGCAGACAACTGAGCCGATCAGGAGGTCCCCTTGCGGGTCCGCCGACGCTGGCGCAGGCGCCAGATGGTGATCACCGGTCCGGACAGCACATAGAGCATGAAGCCCGTAAACAGGAAGGTGGGCGGATCGATGGAAACGAACACGAACAGCAGCACCACGATCAGCAGCACCACGAACGGAACCCGGTTCTTGAAGTCGACTTCCTTGAAGCTGTAATAACGCAGATTGCTGACCATGAGCAGCCCGGCGGCGGCGGTGATCACCAGGGCCAGGGGCCAGATGTCGGCGCCCTCGATGCCGGCATCCGCTCCCAGCCAGACCATGCCGGCCACCAGGGCGGCCGCCGAGGGGCTGGGCAGGCCCTGGAAATAGCGCTTGTCCGCCACTTCCACCTGGGAGTTGAAACGCGCCAGCCGCAGCGCGGCCGCGGCGGTGTAGATGAAGGCCCCCAGCCAGCCGAGCTTGGCCCAGACCCAGCCGTGCTCCAGCATGCCGTGCAGCGACCATTCGTACATCACCAGCGCCGGTGCCAGGCCGAAGCTGACCATGTCCGAGAGGCTGTCGTACTGAACGCCGAAGTCACTCTGGGTGTTGGTCAGCCGCGCCACCCGGCCGTCGACCCCGTCCATCAGCATGGCCACGAAGATGGCGATGGCCGCGGCCTCGAAACGATCCGTGGTGGCCGAGACGATCGCATAGAAGCCGGCGAACAGGGCCGCCGTGGTAAACAGGTTGGGCAGCAGGTAGATACCCCGCGGGCGGCGGTTGGAAGGAGTCGAATGCGAGTGTTGATCGTTCATCACGCCATGCTGTCCGTTCAGGAAATCGCCCGGTCGGTCTTGTGCACCAGCACCCCCAGCAGGTCGGCACCGGCATGGATATGGCTGCCCGGCCTTATTTCGATGCGGCTGTTGGCCGGCAGGTAGACCTCCAGCCGCGAGCCGAAATTGATGAAACCGCAGCGCTGGCCCTGGCCGACCCGCTCACCGCATTGCACGAAGCAGCGTGGCGGATTGCCCAGCCGGCCGCGCCCCATCACGATAACGATATCGTCGCCCTCGTCGGTCTTGATCCAGACACCGTGCGTGGCGGCCTCACCCTCCCCCTCGCCTGCGGCCTGCAGCATGTCCATGACCTTGCCCTCGACCGGGCTGCGGGTGGTATAGACGTCACCGCCGCGCATGGCCAGCACGATCCGGACGGCATCACGCTGCAGAAAGGGATCATGAACGGTATCGACACTCTCCACAAGCCCATCGGCGGGACTGACCACGCCCAGCGGGGTGGAGGGGATCTGGCGGTAGGGATCGCGGAACAGCCAGGCGATGAGCGCAGCCAGCACCAGCAGCGGCAACGCCCACAGCAGGGCGAGGAAATACCAGATCAGGCCGGCCACGGCGAACGTGACTGCGATGGGCAGCCAGGCCTGGCGGGCAATAAGGGGATAACGTGAACGGGCCATGCTTGCCAATGTAAAAAGCGCCCCGCGGGGCGCTTGTGATTGCCTCAGTTCTTGGCCTTGTCGACCAGCTTGTTGGCGGCGATCCAGGGCATCATGCCGCGCAGCCGCCCGCCGACCTGCTCGATCTCATGGGCCGCGTTCAGCCGGCGCATGGCGGTCATCTGCGGATAATTGCTCATACCCTCCAGAATGAAGCGCTTGGCATACTCGCCGTTCTGGATGTTGTGCAGCGCCTCGCGCATGGCCTTGCGGCTTTCCTCGTTGATCACCTTCGGACCGGTGACATACTCACCGTACTCGGCGTTGTTGGAGATCGAGTAATTCATGTTGGCGATGCCGCCTTCGAACATCAGGTCCACGATCAGCTTGAGCTCGTGCAGGCACTCGAAGTAGGCCATCTCGGGGGCGTAACCCGCCTCGACCAGGGTTTCGAAGCCGGCCTTGACCAGTTCCACCGCGCCGCCGCACAGCACCGCCTGTTCGCCGAACAGATCGGTCTCGGTCTCGTCCTTGAAGCTGGTTTCGATGATGCCGGTACGCCCGCCGCCGATGGCGGAGGCATAGGACAGGGCCAGATTCTTCGCCTTGCCGGTGGCATCCTGGTGAATGGCCACCAGGTCCGGCACGCCGCCGCCGCGCACGAACTCGCTGCGCACGGTATGCCCGGGGGCCTTGGGCGCGATCATGATCACGTCCAGGTCCGCCCGCGGCACGATCTGGTTGTAGTGGATGGCAAAGCCGTGGGCGAAGGCCAGGGTGGCGTCCTGCTTGATGTTGGGCTCGATCTGGTCGCTGTACAGGCGCGCCTGGTACTCGTCGGGCGCGAGCACCATCACCACGTCGGCTCCCTTGACCGCCTCCTCGATGGGCTTGACGGTCAGGCCTTCGTTCTCGGCCTTGGCCGCCGAGGCCGACCCCGGACGCAGACCGACGGTCACATCGACGCCGGAGTCCTTGAGGTTCAGCGCGTGCGCGTGGCCCTGCGAACCATAGCCGATGATGGTCACCTTGCTCGCCTTGATCAGGGACAGGTCGCAGTCCTTGTCGTAATAGATGTTCAATGCCATGTCTGGATCACTCCACTACTGATTTTGTTAAAAACTTGGTATGAAACCATTGAATTCAAGGTCGTCATTGCGAGGAGCAGAGCGACGCGGCAATCTTGTTGCTGTACCACAAACCCGAACGGGATTGCCACGTCGCTTCGCTCCTCGCAATGACGCTGTTTACTGGCGTCTTGGCGGTTTCAGCCGGGTAGGTCGGGTTAGCCCGTCAGGGCGTAACCCGACGCGCCCGCCGGATTTGTCGGGTTACGCTATCGCTAACCCGACCTACTCACTAAATATTCAGCGCCTTCTCGCCCCGGGCGATGCCGGACACGCCGGAGCGCACCACCTCGATGATCTTGCCGGTATCCACCGCCTGCAGGAAGGCGTCGAGCTTGGCCGAGTCACCGGTCAGCTCGATGACATAGGTGGACTCGGTCACATCGATGATGCGGCCACGGAAGATGTCGGCCAGGCGCTTGAACTCCTCGCGCTGCCCGGCCTCGGCCCGTACCTTGACCATCATCATCTCGCGCTCGATGTGCGGCCCGTCGGTCATATCCATCAGGCGCACCACGTCGACCAGCTTGTTCAGCTGCTTGGTGATCTGCTCGATGATCTCCTCCGTGCCCGTGGTCACGATGGTCATGCGCGACAGCGACGGATCCTCGGTCGGCGCCACGGTCAGCGATTCGATGTTGTAGGCGCGCGCGGAGAACAGTCCCGCCACCCGCGACAGGGCGCCGGCCTCGTTCTCCATCAGAATCGAAATGATGTGTCGCATATTCAAACACCTTCAACGCAAAGACGCAGGGACGCAGAGGCCGCAGAGACAAATAATGCGGAGAGCACAGCGCTGCTCTGCATTTCACTACCGCTTATCATTTTTGCTTTATTCATTCTTTGCGTCTCTGCGCCTCTGCGTTGAGGTTTCAAACTCAAATCAAAATCATCTCGTTCTGACCCGCACCCGCCGGGATCATCGGGTAGACGTTCTCGCTCTGGTCGGTGATGAAATCCAGGAACACCAGGCGATCCTTGAGCTGCATCGCCTCCTTCAGCGCGCCCTCCACGTCCTGCGGCTTGTCGATCTGCATGCCGACGTGGCCATAACTCTCGGCCAGCTTCACGAAGTCCGGCAGGGATTCCATGTAGGACATGGCATAGCGCTTCTGATAGAAGAACTCCTGCCACTGACGCACCATGCCCAGGTAGCGATTGTTCAGATTGATGATCTTGACCGGCAGCCCGTACTGCAGGCAGGTGGACAGCTCCTGAATGCACATCTGGATGCTGCCCTCGCCGGTGATGCAGCACACGGTCTCGTCCGGGTAGGCCAGTTGCACGCCCATGGCGGCGGGAAAGCCGAAGCCCATGGTGCCGAGCCCGCCGGAATTGATCCAGCGCCGCGGCTTGTCGAACTTGTAGAACTGGGCGGCCCACATCTGGTGCTGACCCACGTCGGAGGTGACGAAGGCATCGCCATTGGTGACCTTGTACAGGGTCTCCAGCACGTACTGCGGCTTGACCAACTCGCTGCCGCGGTCGTATTTCAGGCAGTCCAGGCCGCGCCATTCCTCGATCTGCTCCCACCAGGCGGCCAGCGCCTCGGGATCGGGACGCGCCTTGCCGGCCTTGATCAGCTTGAGCAACTGCTCCAGCACGTTGCCCACGGAACCGACGATGGGCACGTCGACCTTGACGTTCTTGGAGATGCTGGCCGGATCGACATCGATGTGAATGATCTTCGCCGAGGGGCAGAACTTCTCGATGTTGCCCGTCACCCGGTCGTCGAAACGCGCACCCACGGCCACGAGCACGTCGCAGTTGTGCATGGCCATGTTGGCCTCGTAGGTGCCGTGCATGCCGAGCATGCCCACGAACTGGCGATCGGTGGCCGGATAGGCGCCCAGCCCCATCAGGGTGTTGGTGATGGGGAAGTTGAGCAGCCGGGTCAGTTCGATAAGCTGCTCGGAGGCATTGTCCAGGATCACGCCGCCGCCGGTATAGAGCATGGGCCGGCGGGCCTGCAGCAACAACTCCACGGCCCGCTTGATCTGGCCGGCATGGCCCTTGACGGTGGGATTGTAGGAGCGCATCCGGACCTTCTTCGGGTAGCTGTATTCGCAACGCGCCGCTGTCACGTCCTTGGGGATGTCCACCACCACCGGGCCGGGCCGGCCGGTGGTGGCGACGTAGAAGGCCTTCTTGATGGTCACCGCCAGGTCGCGCACGTCCTTGACCAGGAAATTGTGCTTCACGCAGGGCCGGGTAATGCCGATGTTGTCGACCTCCTGGAAGGCGTCGTTGCCGATCAGGCTGGTCGGGACCTGGCCGGTGAACACCACCATGGGGATGGAATCCATGTAGGCGGTGGCGATGCCGGTGACGGCATTGGTCGCGCCGGGACCCGAGGTGACCAGCACGCAGCCCGGCTTGCCGGTGGCGCGGGCATAACCGTCGGCGGCATGGGTGGCGGCCTGCTCGTGCCGCACCAGGATGTGCTGGACCTTGTCCTGCTGGTACAGGGCATCATAGATGTGCAGCACGGCTCCGCCCGGATACCCGAACAGAAGCTCCACACCCTCATCCTGCAGGCAGCGAACGAAGATCTCGGCGCCGGTCAGTTCCACGAAATGTCTCCTGCGATTGCCCTGCCCGGGCACTGGCCCCGTGTGGCCAGTGCCGTTGAATGACCGCCACCAAACCAACGAACCCCTGGGCCGGACCAACGCGGGCGCGCGGCTTGCCCAGAGGTTCCCATGCCCCTGTGGGGCCGGTCGAGACGGAAAGGGTTAGAAACTACTTATATTATGCAGACAGGTCAAGTCGAACGCCCCGAATGTGACCATCGCCACGCCGGCGGGCTTGTCCCCGCCGGCCAAAGCCCCTACCGTAGACCTGACAGAATAAAGGGGATTGAATATGAAATCGCTTCTGCGTGCCCTGCTCCCGCTGACCCTGCTGTTCAGTGCCGGCCTGCCCGCGGCCATGTACAAATGGGTGGACGAAAACGGACAGACTCATTACTCCCAGCATCCGCCGCCGGACCGCGAGTATGAGGCGCTGGCCCCGCCCCCACCGCCCGCCAGCGATGCCGGCCAGGCCCAGCAGAAACTCGAACAACTGCTCCAGCGCCAGGACGAGCAGCGCCAGGCCCGGGAGCAGGCCGAGCAGGAAGCCGCCGCCGCCGAACAGCAGGCCGAGCAGCGCCGCCAGGCCTGCGAGGCCGCCCGCCACAATCTGCGGGTCCTGACCACCACCGGCCGCGCCCGCATCACCGGTCCCGACGGCGTGGCCCGTTACCTGCCCGAGGAGGAGCGCCAGGCCAAGATCGCCGAGGCGCAGAAGCAGATCGAGGAGTACTGCGATTGAGGGAGGAGCATGTAGGTCGGATTAGCCCGGAGGGCGTAATCCGACAGGTAACCGGATCCTGTCGGGTTACGCTGCGCTAACCCGACCTACGCCTTCCACGCTTCACGCTTCACGTACCAACCGTTACAATCGCGGTTCCCGCAGCCGACCAGAAGCCTGAATGATGCGCACCTCCCGCTTTCCGCTTTCCACCCTGAAGGAAGTCCCCGCCGACGCCGAGATCGTCAGCCACCAGCTGATGCTGCGTGCCGGCATGATCCGCAAGCTCGCCGCCGGGGTCTACAACTGGCTGCCGCTGGGGCTGCGGGTGCTGCGCCGGGTGGAGGCCATCGTGCGCGAGGAGATGGACCGCGCGGGCGCGCTGGAACTGCTGATGCCGGCGGTGCAGCCGGCCGAACTGTGGCAGGAATCCGGCCGCTGGGAGCAGTACGGCCCGGAACTGCTGCGCCTGCATGACCGCCATCAGCGCGAGTTCTGCTTCGGTCCCACGCACGAGGAGGTCATCACCGACATCGCCCGGCGCGAGTTGCGCAGCTACAAGCAGCTGCCGGTGAACTTCTACCAGATCCAGACCAAGTTCCGCGACGAGATCCGCCCGCGCTTCGGGGTGATGCGCGCGCGCGAGTTCCTGATGAAGGACGCCTATTCCTTCCACCTGGGCGAGGACTCGCTGCGCGAGACCTACCAGGTCATGTTCGAGACCTATTCACGCATCTTCCAGCGCCTGGGCCTGGACTTCCGCCCGGTGCAGGCCGACACCGGCTCGATCGGCGGCGCGGTGTCGCACGAGTTCCATGTCCTGGCCGAGTCCGGCGAGGACGCCATCGCCTTCTCCGACGCCAGCGACTACGCCGCCAACGTCGAGCTGGCCGCGGCGCTGCCGCCGGCCGGTGGCCGCCCCGCGCCGACGCAGGCGATGCAGACGGTCGACACGCCCGGTCAGCACACCATCGAGGATGTGAGCCGGTTCCTGGGGGTGGAGCCGGCGCGGACGGTCAAGACCCTGCTGGTCCAGGGCGAAGCGGACGAGGTCATCGCCCTGGTCCTGCGCGGCGACCACGAACTCAATGCCATCAAGGCGGAGAAGCTGCCCGGGATCGCCGCTCCCCTGACCTTCGCCTCCGATGAGGCGATCCGGGCCGCCACCGGCGCCAGCCCGGGTTCGATCGGCCCGGTCGGACTGAAGACCAGAACCCTGGTCGATCATGCCGCCGCCCAGCTGAGCGATTTCGTGTGCGGCGCCAACCAGGACGACCGGCACCTCACCGGGGTGAACTGGGGCCGCGACCTGCCCGAGCCCGAGACCGCCGATCTGCGCAACGTGGTCGCCGGCGACCCCAGCCCGGACGGCAGGGGGACGCTTTCCATCGTCCGCGGCATCGAGGTCGGTCACATCTTCCAGCTCGGCACCAAGTACAGCCAGGCACTGAACGCCACCGTGCTGGACGAGGCCGGGAAGGAAACCGTCATGCTGATGGGTTGCTATGGCATCGGTGTGTCGCGCGTGGTCGCCGCCGCCATCGAGCAGAATCACGACGAGGCCGGTATCCTCTGGCCCGAGCCCATCGCCCCCTTCCGCGTGGCCCTGTGCCCGATGAACATGAAGAAGTCGGAGGCGGTGCGCGAGGCCGCCGAGAAGCTCTATCTCGACCTGCGCAATGCCGGCATCGACGTGCTGTTCGACGACCGCGACATCCGCGCCGGGGTGATGTTCGCCGACATGGAACTGATCGGCATTCCGCACCGTATCATCGTCGGCGACCGCAACCTGGAGAACGGGATGGTGGAATACAAGGCCGGGCGCAGCAAGGACGCGGAACTGATCCCGGTGGACGAGGTGGTGGAGCGGTTCGCCTGAGTGCTTTCAACGCAAAGGCGCAGAGACGCAGAGTTCGCAGAGAATGTGATTTTTAATAATAGTTCCTGTCTCTGCGTCTCTGCGTCTCTGCGTTAAAGCCTTATTACCCAACAAAACCACTACTCGGCCGCCTCACCCCCCGCGGCCGCCGGCGGTTTGCGCAGACGGATGCCGAGTTCCTTGAGCTGGCGCTCGCCGGCCTCGCCCGGGGCCTGGGTCAGCGGGCAGCTGGCGGTCTGGGTCTTGGGGAAGGCCATGACGTCACGGATCGAGGGCGAGCCGGTCATCAGCATCACCAGCCGGTCCAGGCCGAAGGCCAGCCCCCCGTGCGGCGGGCAGCCGTACTTGAGCGCGTCCAGCAGGAAGCCGAACTTCTCGCGCGCCTCCTCCTCACCGATGCCGAGGATGCGCAGCACCTCGGCCTGGACCTGCGGGCGGTAGATACGCATGGAGCCGCCGCCGAGCTCGGTACCGTTGAGCACCATGTCGTAGGCGCGCGAGTGGCACCTGCCGGGGTCGGACTCCAGCAGTTCCAGGTGTTCTTCCTTGGGCGAGGTGAAGGGATGGTGCAGGGAGAACCAGCGGCCCTCCTTCTCGTCCCATTCGAACATGGGGAAGTCGACCACCCACAGCGGCCGCCAGCCGCGCTCGACCAGACCGCGGTCGTGGCCGAGCTTCACCCGCAGCGCGCCCAGGGCCTCGTTGACAATGGTCGCCTTGTCGGCGCCGAAGAAGATCAGATCGCCGTTCTGCGCGCCGGTGCGCTCGAGGATACCCTGCACGGCAGTGTCGGGCAGGAACTTGAGAATCGGGGACTGCAGACCCTCGCGACCCTGGGCGACATCGTTGACCTTGATGTAGGCCAGGCCCTTCGCCCCGTAGCGGCCGACGAATTTCGTATAGTCGTCGATCTCCTTGCGGGTCAGTTCGCCGCCCTGCGGCAGACGCAGCGCCGCCACCCGGCCCATGGGATCAGCCGCCGGGCCGGCAAAGACCTTGAATTCGACCTCGGCCATCAGATCGGCCACGTCGACCAGCTCCAGGGCGATGCGCAGGTCCGGCTTGTCCGAACCGAAGCGCTGCATGGCCTCGGCATAGGTCATGCGCGGGAAGGGATCGGGCAGCGCGACCTCCAGTACCTGGGCGAACAGCTGGCGGATCATCGCCTCCATCAGGCCCATGATGTCGTCCTCGTCGAGGAACGAGGTCTCGATGTCGAGCTGGGTGAACTCGGGCTGGCGATCGGCACGCAGGTCCTCGTCGCGGAAACAGCGCACGATCTGGTAATAGCGGTCGATGCCGCTCATCATCAGCAGCTGCTTGAACAGCTGCGGCGACTGCGGCAGGGCGAAGAAGTGGCCGGGATGGGTACGGCTCGGCACCAGGTAGTCGCGCGCACCCTCGGGCGTGGTCTTGGTCAGCATCGGGGTTTCCACGTCCAGGAACCCCTGCTCATCCAGGAAATAGCGCAGCCGCCGTGTGATCTCGCTGCGCAGGCGCAGGCGTTCGAACATTTCGGGCCGGCGCAGATCGATATAACGGTAGCGCAGCCGCAACTCCTCGCTGATCTCGTCCTCATCGACCTGGAACGGCGGCGTCTCGGCCGCGTTCAGGATGGTCAGCGTCTTGCCCAGCACCTCGATCTGCCCGGTGGGCATGTCGGGATTCTCGGTCCCTTCCGGACGCCGCCGCACCCGGCCGGCGAGCTGGAGCACGTACTCGCCGCGCACCCGCTCTGCCACCTGGAAGGAATCCGGCGTGTCCGGGTCGAATACCACCTGGGTGATGCCGCTGCGATCGCGCAGATCGATGAAGATGACCCCGCCGTGGTCACGCCGGCGATGGACCCAGCCGCACAGCCGGATCTCCTGGTCGATATGGGTCTCGTTCAGCTCCCCGCACATGTGGGAACGCATGGCACTCATGGGTGGCAAACCTCTGACAGATGCGTGAAAGGCGGCAATGGTACGGCCTCCCCGGAAGGGACGCAACCGAGCCGCGGCCCTTACGGGACGGGCAAATCAGGGGGATAGAGGGGGAAACGGACCGACCCCGGGACGAGGTTCCGGGGTCGGTCCGGCGCGGGATCTCAGTGACAGCCGCAGGCGCCCGAGCCGCAGCCGCCGGCAGCCTTCTTCTCGGAGGACGCGCCATCGGACTTCGACGACGATTCGGCAACGTTCTTCCTGCTGCCGCTCTTGAAGTCGGTCTCGTACCAGCCGCCGCCCTTGAGGCGGAAACCGGCCGCGGAGACCAGCTTCTGCAGCGTCGCTTCGCCGCATTCCGGGCAGTCGGTCAACGGCGGATCACTGATCTTCTGCAGGCTCTCCAGTTCGTGACCGCATTTGGTGCACTGGTATTCATAGATCGGCATCTTGATTTACCCCAAATATAATCAACAAGTTAACACCGGCTCGCGCCGGGACAGCGCTGGCGTGAAACATGGGGCCTGTTCCACGAAAAGTCAAGCATCCAAGGGGCAAGGGGGGACGGATCAGGCCGAGGAGGTAAGGCCGAAGTCCTGGGTATCCGCCCCCGCCTCCCTCGCCTCGCCCCGCCGTGCCGCCTCGATGGCCCGCACCAGCTGACGGTGCTCGCCCTCGTCCTGGCCGAAACCGACATAACGCTCGGCGTGCAGGAACACCGGTTCCAGGCGCTCGCAGTGACGCTTGAGATACAGCAGGGTCAGCGCCAGGGCGTCCGGGTCCTCGCCGCGCTCGCGCATGGCCTCGGCGGCGGCGAGCGCACTGCGGATCTGCTCGGGTGTGGGTTTCATGCTGTTGTCTCCCATCGGAATTCTGTTTCCGGCATGCCTAAACGGCTCCTGTCCAAGCAGATCGCCGGGAACGCTGCGCTTATCCCGGCCTGCGAATCCGCCACTGCACAGGTAGGCCGGAATAAGGGCCGATGGCCCGTTTCCGGCATCATCTGGATGCATACATTCACAGCACGCCGCCGGGTGTTCGTGAACCACTCCGGCATATCCCTTTCATCGGCCGGGTAAACTGTTGTCTGAAGCCGGTTTTTGCAACAATGGCGGGATTGCACCCAACCGGTTGAAAGTATGCGCACCTACGCCCGCGCCACCGAGCTGCCCGAGACCCGGCGCAGCGACCTCAGGACACTCAAATCCCTGCTGCCCTTCCTGTGGCAGTACCGCGGTCGGGTGGCACTGGCGCTGGGTTTCCTGATCCTGGCCAAGGGCGCCAACGTGGCCGTGCCGCTGGTACTCAAGGGCATCGTCGACAGCCTGGATGCGGGCACCGCGACTGAACTGACCCTGCCGCTGGCCCTGCTGGTCGGCTACGGCCTGCTGCGCCTGAGCACGGCCCTGTTCAACGAGCTGCGCGACTCGGTCTATGCCCGGGTCCGCCACGGCGCCATGCGCAGCGTCTCGGTACGGGTGCTGGAACATCTGCACCGGCTCTCGCTGCGCTATCACCTGGAGCGCAAGACCGGCGGGGTGTCGCGGGACCTGGACCGGGGCACCCGGGCGGTCAGTTCGCTGCTCAACTACATGGTGTTCAACATCATCCCCACCCTGGTGGAGGTACTGATGATCACCGCCATCCTGCTGGGCAAGTACAGCCCCTGGTTCGCCGTGGTGACGCTGGGCGCGGTGGTGATCTACATCCTGTTCACCTTCTGGATCACCGAGTGGCGCATGCAGTTCCGGGTGCGCATGAACGAGATGGACTCCATGGCCAACACCCAGGCCGTGGACAGCCTGATCAACTACGAGACGGTGAAATACTTCGGCAACGAGCGCCATGAATTGCAGCGCTACGACCACAGCCTGGCCGACTGGGAGGAATCCGCGGTCAAGAGCCAGACCTCGCTGTCGGCGCTGAACGTGGTCCAGTCGGGCATCATCGCCGTCGGCGTGACCATCATCATGATCATGGCCGCACGCGGCGTGGTCGCCGGCAGCATGAGCATCGGCGACCTGGTGCTGGTCAACGCCTTCCTGCTGCAGCTGTTCATTCCGTTGAACTTTCTCGGCATCGTCTACAGTCAGCTCAAGCACGCCCTGACCGATCTGCGGCGCATCTTCGATGTACTGCATACCGAGCCGGAAATCCGCGATGCCGACGATGCCGTCGAGCTCGACCCCGGCCAGGGCGGCGTGCGCTTCGAGCGGGTCAGCTTCGGCTACGACCCCGAGCGCCCCATCCTGCACGAGGTCAGCTTCGAGGTGCCGCCCGGACGCAAGGTGGCCGTGGTCGGCCCGAGCGGGGCCGGCAAATCCACCCTGGCGCGGCTGCTGCTGCGCTTCTACGACGTCGACAGCGGCCGCGTGCTCGTCAACGGCACCGATATCCGCAGCGTCACCCAGGACAGCCTGCGCCGGGCCATCGGCATCGTCCCCCAGGACACGGTCCTGTTCAACGACACCCTCTACTACAACATCGCCTATGCCCGCCCCGATGCCAGCCGCGAGGAGATCATGGCGGCGGCCCGCCATGCCAACATCCATGACTTCATCGTGCAGCTCCCCAGGGGCTACGACACCCTGGTGGGCGAGCGCGGGCTGAAGCTGTCGGGCGGCGAGAAGCAGCGGGTGGCGATCGCCCGCGCCATCCTCAAGGGACCGCGCATCCTGATCTTCGACGAAGCCACCTCCAGCCTCGATTCGCAATCGGAGCAGGTGATCCTCGACTCGCTGCGCCAGCTGGCGGCCGAACACACAACCCTGGTGATCGCCCACCGGCTGTCCACCATCATGGACGCCGACACCATCCTGGTCATGGAGCAGGGGCGGATCGTGGAAAGCGGCACCCACACCGAACTGCTCGGACACGACGGCGTGTATGCCCGACTGTGGGCGCTGCAGCAGGAGGAGCGGCGGCAGGAACAGCTGGCCGCCGTGGAGGTTTAGATTCGAATATTTCTACATCGTCATTGCGAGCGCAGCGTGGCAATCTCATACCGGGGATTAAATCGATTGGAGATTATTCGCTACGCTCACCCCTTCGTACCCATAGGGCATAAAGGGCCGCCCTGTGGGCGTTCTGCGCTCGCAAGCTCGCTTGTGCCGCGTCACTTCGTTCCTCGCAATGACACTTGAATGAGTGCCGTTCACATCAAACCTTGATGTAGGACCAACCCTCGCGCAGGCGGCGCACGGCGTGTTCGACCGCACTCTCGTCGGTGCGCGTCCCTTCGAAGAACACCGGCGTGATACCGGACTCGCGCAGCCGATCAACAGCGTTATTGCAGGCAACCAGGCGGAAATTCTCATAACGATTGAGAATGCCGGCGATGCGTTTCGCATAGGGCGAGGTATCCGCCCGCAGCAGGTCCAGACCGGAACTGTTGGCCAGTATCTCGACCTGGATACCGCGATCCTGGTATTCCCCCAGCAGCCGCTCCGACTGGAGCAACACCTGTTCGAACTTGCGCGGATCGGCCTCATCGATGTGCAGCACCACCCGGTAGCCGCTGGTTTCGATGTTCTCGATCATTGCGCTGTACAGATCCGGCATCTGCACCGGACGCGCCAGCCAGCCGGCGGCGAAGGCCGCCAGCAGCAGCAGCACCGATGCCGCCATCCCGCATCGCGACATCCAGCGTGAACGCTTCACACTGACCTCGCAATGCCCGGCAGGCGGCTCAGCGTCCTCGAAGGCGGATTTCATCCACTGCTTGGTCCGCTGCAGCTCGCACACTCGAGACGCCAGCGCATCATCGCATTCCATCGCTTCCAACAGCGCCTGCCTGCGATCGGCGGCCAACTCGCCGTCGATATAGGCATGCAGATCACAATCGGTGAATTGCTCGGACTTCATCGTACTCTCCGCAACAATGCCACGTCCGGCTCGACCTCGGGATTCATGCGCCGCAGCGCCTGCTGCAGCGCCTTGCGCGCCCGATTGAGCCGGCTCATGACCGTGCCGATCGGAATCTCCAGTATTTCCGCAACCTCGGCATAACTGAAGCCTTCCAGGTCAACCAGCGAGATCACCTCGCGCTGCCCGACCGGAAGGCGGAACACGGCCTGGCGCACGTCCTGCACGATCCGCTGACGCTCGACCTGCTGCTCCAGCGTCGTTTCGCAGGCCAGGGTATCGGGCTCGCAGCCGTAATCTGGCTGCTGGCTGCGCAGATACCGGCGCCAGCAGTTGTTCAGGATACTGTAGAGCCAGGGATAGAGTTTATCCAGATCACGCAGCTGGTGCCCCTTGTTCAGGCCGATGGCGATGGCCTCCTGCACCAGGTCGTCGGCCAGCATCCGGTCGCCGGTCCAGGCCAGGGCGACCTTGTATAGCCGGCCACGGCTGCCACCCACGCGCTCGCGCACGGCCAGGGTGGTGCAGATTCTGCTGACAATACCCATCCTGACCTGTAGATGCACCGCGCGCCCGTTTTATTCAATTTTTTTTCACCTTCCCCGGGCAGGGCCCGGCGGATGGAATAAAGCCTCCCCGGCACCGCTCTAGGAAGACGGGCAGCCACGCTGCCCATCACCCATCGCACATCAGGAGGCTACCGTGATATCGAAACTACCCTGGCATCTCAGACTGTGGGCCGCCCTGCTTCTCGGCCTGCTGTCCACCGGCGCCCTGGCCGCAGGCAATCCGGACAAACCCTTCGCCGAAAAGCACGTGGTGCTGCAGATCAGCGACCCGGACCCGTTCAAGCAGACCCTGGTGCTGAACGTGGCCGGCAACCTGATCAAGCACTACGGACCGGACAAGGTGGACGTCGAGATCGTCGCCTTCGGTCCCGGCCTGCGGCTGCTGCTGGCGGAGAACGACAATTCCGACCGCATCGACAATCTGGTCAATTCCGCGCAGGTCAGGTTCAGCGCCTGCGAAAACACCCTGGCCAAGTACACCCAGAACCTGGGGCACGAGCCCGCGCTCAATGCGCATGCCACGCACGTCTCCGCCGGCGTGGTGCGCATTATCGATCTGATCGACCAGGGTTACACCCTGATCAAGCCATAAGTTATAACATCCAGAGGGAGGATTCACATGTATAACACCAGAACATGCCTTGCCGCCGTGATCGCGGCAACCGGACTTGCTGCCGCCCTGCCGACGCAGGCCGCCAACTGGCTCATGCTCCAGGGCACCGAACCGGCGGGCGCGGCCGAACGCGCGCGCGTCTGGGGTTTCATCCAGCCCGAGTTCCAGTACACCGAGGGTACCAAGCTCGAGGCCGGCCCCTTCAGCGGCCAGGACGCCATCTTCAACACCATCGGCCCGGACCGGGACGCCAGTTCCCAGTTCAACATCCGCCGCGCCCGTATCGGTCTGCGCGGTCAGGGTTTCCCGCTGGACAGCAACACCAACTATTTCTTTCTGGTCGAGGCCGGCAACAACGGTATCACCAAGCCGGGCGGCGGCCTCGGCAGCCTGAAGCTGACCGACGCCAGCGTGACCTTCAACCATTTCGATGCCGCACGCGTGCGCGTGGGCCAGTTCAAGACGCCGGGATCGGAAGAAGGCCTGAAGGCAATCCATGTGTTCGACTATGTCAACTTCACCAGCGTCACCGACGGCGTACTGCTGGAACGCTATATCGACGCCGACGGCAGCGCACCCAATGACCCCAATGGCCCCAACGGCCCGGTGGGGGCCTTCCGCGATATCGGTATTCAGCTGTTCCAGACCTTTCGCCGGGACGACTGGGAGCATTCCTATGCCGTGATGGTCGGCAACGGCAACGGCCTGGCCCGTTCGGACAACAACAACGAGAAGGACATCTACCTGTACCTGTCCACGGAGAAGATCTTCGGCGGCAAGGGGGCGCGGCGCCAGGGCTGGAAGGGATTCGTGTGGTATCAGGAAGGCGATCGCACCCTGACCCTGGCCCAGGGCACGGACAGCACCGCCGACGACGTCGAGCAGGATTTCGAGCGCAAGCGCTGGGGCGTCGGCACCACCTACCTGAACGGCAAATACCGGGCGGCGGCGGAGTACATCGTGGCCGACGGCATGATCCGCAACGGCAGCGACGGCGGCGCCGTGGTCGGCGCCCTGGCGAACAACGGCCTGTCCCGCGCCAGCCTGAACGTTCTACCCGAGGACGAGGCCGACGGCTGGTACCTGGATTTCGGTTACAAAATCCGGCCGAACATCGAGCTCGATGTGCGTTACGACCGTTTCAACCGCGCCACGGACACGGATCCGGCCGAACGCCGCTTCGACACCCTCACTCTGGGGGCGCAGTACTTCTTCAACAAGAAGACCCGCTTCATCTTCAACTATGAGTTCCGCGAGGCCGAGGCCCCGAACCTGCCTTCCTCGCATCCGGCCAACCAGATCCTGGACGGCATGGATGATCGGATCTCGGCCCAGATCCTGGCCATATTCTGAGACGGTTCACCCGGCGACAGGGATGTCGCCGGGCAGCCTCATTCCCCTTCCCTGCCCTCCTGCTCCTGTTCGCGGCGCTCACGCAGCCGCTCCGCCTCGCGCGACATCATGTGACTGCAGATGAGATCGCGGTCGCTTTCGCGGATGTACACATATTCGACCGCCACCTGCCAGGGCAGTCCGTTGCCCTGTGCGCTGCGCTCGCAGTAAACCACCCGTGCCACCGACAGGATACCGGTCATGGCCGGAAGCAGGGCCAGACGCAGTTGCAGCATATCGCCGGGACTGAATTCAGTCGGGGACGGAAACATCATGCCCCCCGCACTGAGGTTGACGCGGGTGACGGCATGGTCGGCGGCGTTCATCTCCTCAATCACGAACAGCCGCGCCAGTTGATTGAGCTTCTGATCCATCATCTTGAGATAACGCGCCAGGTCCGGCTGCCCGGCAGAGAAGCTGCTGAGTATCCGCGACATGGTGCGCGAACTGGTGGCGAAGCTCGCTGCCACGGTGAAGCGGTCCACCACCCGGTCGAAGATCCGTTCGCGCAATGCGGCAATCTGCGCATCATCGACCCGCGCATAATCCAGCAGCACTTCGTCGTCGAGCCGGAAGTACTCGCGGCAATCGTTGGACTTTATGGTTTCATGTTCCATTGTCACTGATCTTCCTGTTCCGGCATTCCGGCCGTCGATTGCACCAGGGGCTCGGATTGCGCCGCCGGTTCCGGCAGCGCCTCCCCGGCCGGCGCCGCCGCCCCGGCCTCCGGGGACTGCGGGCCGGCGGAAGCATCCGGCACCGGCACCAGCCCGCTGCTGATGCCATGGCTGGCCTCCAGGTCATCGCCCTGCTTCAGGATAATCTCCACCCGGCGGTTGCGGGCCCGGTTGGCGGGCGTGTCGTTGTCCACCAGCGGCTGGGTATCGCCTGCGCCCTGCACCGAAAAGCGCTCGGGTTCCAACTCCACCGACTCCAGCATGCCATGCAACACCGAGACCGCCCGCGCCGCCGACAGGTCCCAGTTGGATCGGAACAGTCCCTCGACCATGGGCACATTGTCCGTATGCCCCACGATGGCGATCCGGCCCGGGGTATCCTGCAGAATCTGCGCCACCCGCACCAGCACCGGCCGGAAGCTGTCGCGCAGATCCACCCCGCCGGAGGCGAAGGAGGCCTTTTCGCGGATACGGATGACGATCTTCTCGTCCTCGGTCTCGATGTCGATCTGACCGCCTTCGATCTCCTTTGCCAGCGCCGCGCGCATCTGCGCCGCCGTCTGTTCCAGCCGCTGCCGACGCTCGGCGCGTTCGCGCGCCTTGATGATTTCCTCGGCTTCCGCCTTCGGCATGACCACCAGCTGGTCATCGAGCGCCTTGAGCTGGTCGTCACGATGGCGCTCGGCCTCGTCCTTGCCGCTGTCGCTGTGCTGCTCGGCGCCGTCGCTCTTCTTGAGCCGTTTGTCACCGGTATCGAGATTGCGCTTCATCTCGTCGGTGGTCATCTGCTCCATGATGTTGAAGGGCGTCGGGTCCGGCCGGCCGGCACTGAACTCCTTGGCAATGACGTTGATGCCCTTGGGCGGCTCCTTGACCCGGTACTTGCGCTGCACGCCGAAGGCCTCGCGCATGGAGCCGGCGATCTGCTTGTACTTGGCCACGTCCATCTCGGAAAACGACAGCAGCAGCACGAAGAAGGACAGCAGGATCGACATCAGGTCGGCGAAGGTCATCACCCAGCCGGGTGCGCCTGCACTTTTCTTCTTCCTTGACGCTGCCGTATCCATTCAACCCGTCCCCTGGCCTCGAACCGCCCGTCAGGCCGCTTCCTGCTCTTCCTCTTCCCGCTGACTCGGCGGGAGGTAGGTCTTGAGCAGTTCTTCCATGACCCGGGGATTGATGCCTTCCTGAATGCCGTTGATCGCTTCCAGGATCAGCTGCTTGTTCAGCCGTTCCTCCATGGTGCGGTGCTCGAGCTTGTCGGCGATGGGCAGGGCAATGGCGTTGGCGATGATCGCGCCATAGAGGGTGGTGAGCAGGGCGATGGCCATGGCCGGACCGATCTTCTTCGGATCGTCCATGGAGGAGAGCATCTGCACCAGGCCGATCAGGGTACCGATCATGCCCATGGCGGGGGCGACATCACCGATGGCCTTGAAGATGGCCTGGCCGCGCTCATGACGCTCGATGGTCAGGTCGATGTCCTTGTTCAGCATGCTGCGCACGAATTCCGGCTCGTGGCCGTCGACGCAGAAATTGATGCCGCGGCGCAGGAAGCGGTTGTTGATCTCCTGGTTCTCCAGGCCCAGCACGCCCTCCTTGCGCGCCACGTTGGCCAGGGCCACGCCCTCGCGGATCAGGTCGGCCGGGTCCTCGCTCTTGTGCACGAAGGCCTTCAGCGCCACCTTGAAGGCGCTCAGGAAATGCGCCAGGGGGAATTTCACCAGCACGGCCATCATGGTGCCGCCCATGACTATCAGGAAGGACGGCACATTGAGAAAGATCAGTGCGCTGCCGCCGACGAAGATCGCCGCCGTGATCACGCCAATGGCGCCGATCAGACCGATGAGTGTCGCGAGATCCACTGTCTGTTTCTCCGGGGTGGCGTCAAATCAAGCACAACAGGACGGGGCCCGCGCCCATGCGGACGGGCAAGTGGACCGGATAATTCGGGCAGTTCCCTGTGTCCAGCCTGGACAGGCCCATGCGGCCGTCTCCCTGGGTCCCTTCAACTATATGAATTCGATGAATTTATCGATTTACCCACAAATCCATCGGTCCCTGCCCCTGTATCGCCCCCAGCCGGGTATTCTTGAGCGCGGAAATGCATGCCGCGCGGGGGCGACGCGGCACCCGAGCCGGGGCGGATCGGTTACAATGGGTGCCGGCGCAAGCGGGAAGGACGCATGAATAAACAGCAGGTTGAAGCCAGACCCGTGCACAATGACGAACTGGCCCTGAAACGGGTTGCCATCGACACTTACCGGGAGAACGTCGCCTATCTGCACCGCGACTGCCATGTCTACCGGGCCGAGGGCTTTCAGGCCCTGTCCAAGATCCAGATCCGCCATGGCGAACACCGTATCCTGGCCGTGCTCAACGTGGTCGACGACGAGGCCATCGTCGATCCGGGCGAACTGGGCCTGTCGGAGCAGGCCTTCGCCCAGTTCGGGGCCGAGGCCGGCGCCCGGGTCAGCGCCGCCCATGCCGAGCCGCCGCGCTCGATGGAGGCCGTGCGGCGCAAGATGAACGGCGAGATCCTGGGCGAGGCGGATTTCACCGCCATCGCCCGCGATATCAATGAGCATCTCTACTCCAAGACCGAACTGGCCGCCTTCCTGGTCGCCTCCGGCCAGACCGGGCTGGACCGGGACGAGATCCTGTATCTGACCCGCGCCATGTTCGAGACCGGCGAGCGGCTGAACTGGGAGGAGCCGCTGGTCGCCGACAAGCACTGCATCGGCGGCATCCCCGGCAACCGCACCTCCATGCTGGTGGTGCCCATCATCGCCGCCCACGGCATGCTCATCCCCAAGACTTCCAGCCGGGCGATCACCTCGCCCTCGGGCACCGCCGACACCATGGAGGTGCTGGCCAATGTCGAGCTCTCGCCCGAGGCGCTGTACCACCTGGGCCACCAGCACCGCGGCTGCCTGGCCTGGGGCGGCACCGCGCACCTGGCGCCGGTCGACGACATCCTGATCTCGGTGGAACGCCCGCTGGGCCTGGACTCGCAGGGGCTGATGGTCGCCTCCATCCTGTCCAAGAAACTGGCCGCCGGCTCCACCCACCTGCTGATCGACATCCCGGTCGGTCCCACCGCCAAGGTCAGGCACATGCGCCAGGCGCTGGCGCTGCGCAAGCTGTTCGAGTTCGTCGGCGATCACCTGGGGATTCACCTGGAGGTGGTGATCACCGACGGCCGCCAGCCGGTCGGGCGCGGCATCGGGCCGGTGCTGGAGGCGCGCGACGTCCTGCAGGTGCTGGAGAACGACCCTGACGCCCCGACCGACCTGCGCCAGAAGTCCCTGCACCTGGCCGGGCGCATCCTGGAATTCGATCCCGATGTGCGCGGCGGCTTCGGCTATGCCATCGCCCGCGACATCCTGGAATCGGGCCGGGCGCTGGAGAAGCTCCAGGCCATCATCGCCGCCCAGGGCGCCCGCGAGGCCGACCTGGAACCCGGGTCGCTCAGCTTCGAGATCAAGGCACGGGAGGACGGCATCGTCACCGCCATCGACAACTACCGCCTGGGCCGCATCGCCCGGCTGGCCGGCGCCCCCATGGGCAAGGGGGCCGGGGTGGACCTGCTGGCCAAGGTCGGCGACCGGGTGCGGGCGGGCGAGCCGCTGTATCGCGTCCACGCCGAGGTCAAGGCCGATTTCGAGTTCGCCCGCCAGCTGTGCGAGCGTGACTCGGGCTACACCCTGGGCGAGCATCCGCCGCCGGCTCACATCGAGCCGTTCAATTGACTTCAGCCACGGAAAACATGGAAAGCACGGGCACCTCAATGTTCGAGGAGACTGTGGTTATCTCTCTTCACCGTCATTCCCGCGAAGGCGGGAATCCAGAAGCCGCCGTGGTCTATGGATTCACGCCTTCGCGGGAATGACGGTAACGTAGGTCGGGTTAGCCCGACAGGGCGTAACCCGACAGCGGCCCGCGATTGTGTCGGGTTACGCTGCGCTAACCCGACCTACGGCATAGCCCACTTCCATGTGCCTTCGTGCTCAACAGAATTTCGGGATTTCCATAATGTCAGGAACACCTCAGCTGCTGAGCTTCCCCGACAGCCAGGCCCAGGCTCAGACGCTGGCCGAAACCCTCGGCCTCGAACACGCCGCCATCGACCGCCATGTCTTCCCGGATGGGGAATCCCGTCTGCGCCTGCCGGTGGAGCTGCCGCCACGGCTGATTCTGTATCGCAGCCTGCACTACCCCAACGACAAACTGGTCGAGCTGCAGCTGGTCACCGCGGCGGCGCGGGCGGCCGGGGTGCGGCACATCACCCTGGTCGCGCCCTACCTGTGCTACATGCGCCAGGACACGGCCTTCCAACCCGGCGAGGTCGTCAGCCAGGCCCACATCGGCCGCTGGCTGGCCGCCCAGGTCGACGCCCTGATCACGGTCGACCCGCATCTGCACCGGGTGCACCATCTGGCCGAGGCCGTGCCGGTCGACCCCGCGGTGAGCCTGTCGGCCGCCGGTCTGCTGGGCACCTACATCGCCGGCCAGTGCAAGACCCCGCTGCTGCTGGGGCCGGACGAGGAATCCGCCCAGTGGCTGGACCAGGCCGCCCATGCCGCCGGCGCCGAGGCGGGACTGGCGCACAAACAGCGCCGCGGCGACCGGGAGGTGCACATCACCCTGCCGGAGCAGGACTTCAGCGGCCGCCAGGTGGTGCTGATCGACGATATCGCCAGTACCGGCCACACCCTGGCCGAGACCACTGCCGCAGTGCTGGCCCGCGGCGCGCGCTCGGTGGACGC
>PABG01000060.1 GCA_002699185.1 Gammaproteobacteria bacterium
GCAGCTGACCACCCGCCGGCAGGACCTGGAGACCCGTCTGGCCGACACCCGTCTCTACCAGGACGGGGCGAAGCCCGAACTGCAGCAGGTATTGCAGGACAAGGCCGAGACCGACCGGGAACTGGAGACGGTGGAGACGCGCTGGCTGGAACTGTCCGAGCAGCTCGAGGCACAACAATTGTAGGATGCGGGTGGGCTCTGGCGTTTCCCTCGGCCCACGCAACCACGCTTGCACCTCGTGTGATCCGACCTACACTCGGGGCATGACCGACGAAGCGACAGACCGGAGGCAAAAGCGCCGCAGCCTGAGCATGCACGAGGGCATCGCGCCCTGGTGCGACTGCTGCAGCTGCGAGGCCGAACCCTACTGGCAGGCGGTGGCCGCGGAGTTGGGCGTCGACCTGGGCAGTGATTACGAGGACACGGATGACACCCGCACGTAGGCCGGAATAAGCGCAGCGTTTCCGGCAATGCCGACGGCGGCCGCGGTCATCGCCGGAAACGGGCCGTACGGCCCTTATTCCGGCCTGCTTACCGCCCGTCATCCCGGCCTGCGCCGTAATGACGAACAGGGATTATGAATTACGCGCGCTTCAAAGCCAGTATCACCCTGCCCAGCAGCAAGGCCGGAAAGGCGCCGTGCATGACCAGATCGAAGATATCGATCGGTCGGCTCAACTCCCCCTGAAACAGCATTCGCAGTTTCTCGACCAGGTGCGGCTCGGGCACGAAAGGCGCCAGGCCGAGGGTGAGGGTGCCGATGATCAGGACAGCCCAGGGCAGGCGTTGCAGCCACTGCATCATGCTCACATCCCGTTCTTGAATTTGTCCGTTTCGGTTGCGCCGCTGGCACGCACCTGACGCAGCGCCAGCGCGTATTCGCGCAGGATGCCCAGGGTCCACTCGAAGCGTTCCCGGAAGTACTGGTCGGCATCCGGATTGTTGTCGTCCGGGTTGTCGTTGAGCACGCTCTCCACATTGCGCACGATCACCTGCTCCGGGATGTAGCAGATGCGGTTGTTCTTGTAGCTGCTCATGCGCAGTTCGGCCACCGGGTAGGCGCCGCCGTCGGCGCTGGACACGGTAACGATCAGTGCCGGCTTGTGCCCGACCTCGAAACGGCTGCACATGAGAAAGAAGTTCTTCAACCCGGCCGGGACCTGGCCGTGCCACTCGGGCGAGACCACCACGAAGCCATCGCTGCCGGACAGTTCGGCGCGGATGGGATTGAGGCGCGCCTCCCACTCCGGGTCCTTGTCCCAGATGCCCTGATCCCACAGGGGCAGCGGATTGCCCGAGAGGCTGATCAAGGCGGTCTCGTCGCACAACTGCTTCTCCTGCAGCGTGCGTTCAACATATCCGGCCACCTTCAGGCTCTGGGCCTCGTCCCGGTGACTGCCACTGATGATGGTGAGCTTCATGTCTTCCCCTGTCCATTGTTGTCCACGCCAGTGTATCAAGGCTCGCTGCCATCCTGTAAATCCCTGAATGGACATGGGTATTTGTCCGCGCCCGCAATCCGGCTCAAGACCCCGGCCACAGCGGACGACACAGTTTCACGGACCCGTTCGCGCCCGACCATCAGACAGAGAAGGAAGCACAGATGCAGTTTACCGAGGTGAACGCGGAGGACTTCACCCGCATCACCCTGGAGCGCCTGCCGCACCAGGAGATTGAGACCGCGCTGATTGCCATCGGCGGCAACGGAGTCGAGGGGACCCGGTTCAAGAGCCGGGTACTGAAGGCGGCCGGCTGGAAATACGAGCGCCTGACCACCTATGCCGCGCATCCCGAGACCGCGGCCGAGGCCTTCAACCGGGTGCGCGGCATCCTGCAGCAGACGCAGGAGCCGGAGCAGATCCTGCAGCAGCTGGGCTAGGGCTGAGCGGCGCTCAACCTGACTTTCTGACACCTTTGTCATTGCGATGCCCAGACCCGGAGGGTGGGGTACCCATGATGAAGCCCGAAGGGATTCTATGAGCGTAGCGCCGCGGCACAAGCGAGCTTGCGAGCGCAGAACGCCTTTATGCCCTTTGGGTACGAAGGGGTGAGCGTAGCGAATAATCTCTGAACCAAGATACTGCGTTACGAGAATGCCACGCTGCGCCCGCAATGACGCAAATCCCATTACCGCCCCGTCACCCCGGCAGCACCTTCCGGGCCAGCGGCCGGAACTGCAGGGCGTAGAACATCTCCAGATAGCGGCGGGTCTCGTCGCGTTCCAGATTGGTGACGAATTTCCAGAAACCATAGATGCGCGACAGCGTCATCATGCGCTCGGCGTACAGACGCCAGGTGTAGCAGGCCTCCACCCGGCTGATTCCGCCCTGCGAGATGCGCTCCCAGTAACCGGCATCCTTCCCGCAGCGGCGGAAGAACTCCAGCAGCCGCTCGGCCGCGGCGTCGCCGTGATTGGGATCGATGTGAAAGCCGGACTCGCCGTCGATGATGATCTCCAGCGGTCCGCCGTAACGGGTGGCGAAGGTGGGCAGGCCCGAGCTCATGGCCTCGATCACGGTCAGGCCGAAGGCCTCGAACAGGGCCGGCTGCACGAACACGCCGCGCCGGTCGGCAATCACCCGGTACAGTTCGCCGGCCATCGGCTTGTTCAGGTGTGAGCCGAGCCAGCGCACCTGGCCGTCCAGCCCGTATTCGTCCATCAGCTGGTGCATGCGCGCGATCTGGGCCTGCTCCTCGCGGTCATTGGACCTGGCCGCATCGACGTGCCCGGCCACCACCAGCAGGTTGGCCTGCTCGCGCAGCGGCTCGCATTCGGCGTACCACTGCACCAGGCCGGTGATGTTCTTGATGTGATCCAGCCGCGCCATGCTGAAGATCAGGGGCTTGTCGGGATCGCTGAACTCGCCGCGGGCATTCTCTCCGGGACCGCCGCAGATCAACTCTTCCAGCGACGCCTGCAGGTCGTGCTTTCGCCGCTCATTCTGATGATAGGGAAAGTAGGTGTCGGCATCGGCGCCGGGCGAGACGATATTGAACTTGGGATCGAACACGTTGATGCCGTTCACCACCCGGTACAGATCCGGCATGGTGAAGTTGCCGTAGCTCTCGTATTGACCCACGCTCCTGCTGTCACCGGCGATCTCCTGGTAGGTGGAGGTGATGATGAAGTCGGCCGAATTCATGGCGATCAGGTCGGCGGTGAACTGGGCGGCGAAGTGATACTCGGACTCGTTGTCGTGCCAGTACAGGTCAGAGTACAGGTACTTGGCCTTCTCCAGCGCGTGGGCGATGTTGCACTGAGTCACATGCAGGCGCTGGGAGAGCAGGGTGGCGACCAGATTACCGTCCGAGTAGTTGCCGATGATCAGATCGGGGCGCGAGCCCAGTTCGGCCAGCAGTTCACGCTCGGCGTCCTGGGCGAAGGTCTCGAGATAGGGCCAGACCTCGAAGCGCGATATCCAGTGGGCAATGACCTCGCCCTGAGGGTTGCGGAAGGGCACGCGCAGGATCCAGGCGTTCTGGGTGCCGATGATATGCTCCTTGCGTTCGTCGCAGGTCGTGCCCTGGGCCTCGGGGATAAGCCGGCTGATCACCAGGATCTGCGGCTCGATGTCCAGACCCTGCTCCTGCAGGCGCTGGCGCATCTCCTTCTCCAGCGCGCGCACCTGATCCAGGATATAGACCACCTGGCCGCCGGTGTCCGGCTTGCCCAGCACGTTGGCCTGGCCGAAGAAGCCGTGCGGAGACAGAATCACCAGGCTGAAGATCATGGGGATCAGACCCAGGAAGCGTTCCAGGTTCTGCGGCTCCGGCGCCTCCAGGATGTCGGAGAGCAGGTGCAGGGTGTAGCGCATGCGCGTGACGGTGCGGCCCCAGCCGATCTCCAGGCCCAGCGCCTGCAGCTGATGGCCGACCTGGTCCCAGCCGGCCTCGGGCGGCTGCCCGGACAGGTACTCCTCGGCCCGGCGCAGGGCCTGCTGCAATTCCTCCACATCGGTGATGCGTTCGTTGACCATCAACTGAACGCCGTGGCACTGATGCATGCGCAGGAATTCCAGCAGTCGCTTGTCGCCGCGGCCCAGTTCCTGGAACAGCTGGCTGGACAGGCGCCGGTTGAGGAATTCCACCCCACGGCCGATGGAGCGCGACTCCTTGAGCTTGGGAAACTCGCGGTTGAAGGGACCGAGGTCGACCTCCAGCACGAAGTCCGACATGGCCGCCCCGTCGCGCACCTGGCGCTCCTTGAAGGCCAGGAACTCCTGGCCGCTGATCGTTTCGTAGTCGCCGGCCTCGAGATGGAAGCGCAGATAACTCCAGCGGGCGATGCTCGGGCGCACCGACAGATACACCCAGGGGTGTTCAACCACCGCCTCCTGCGAAACCCCGATCAGTTCGGCGATGGCGTTGTCGCAGCTGGCGCTGTTCTCGGCCCGTTCACAGAAAACCTGATACTCGTCCCACAGATCCGACTGCAGCAGGAAGGCACGTTCCAGCGAGGCGTAGTGACGCAGCAGCATGAAAAGCTTGTCCCGGTGATGGCGCAGATGCTCCTCGAGCGCTTGCATCAGGCCTCCTCGTATTCATCGTTGGGGATGTGGATCACGCCCAGGAAATCGTAGTAGTTGATGCCCTCAAGGATGCCCCAGGCGTGAGAGCCCTCGGCGAAGTAGACTCGCGGCCAGCCGCGCAGCCGTTCGATCTCGCTGCTGTGATTGCCCACCACCACGCCCAGGGTGTTGCCGCTGAGCACATCGGCATCATTGCCGCAGCTGCCGGCGATCAGGATCTTCTCCGGCGGAATGTTCCAGCGCACGCTGACATGGCGCAGGGCCGTGCCCTTGGAGGCGCGCAGGGGCAGCAGGTCGACGAACATGTTGCGCGAGAAGAGCACATTGGCGTGCAGATCCAGCTTGCGCAGATGGCGCACCACCTCGCGCCGGGTCGGTCCCTTCCGGCTGTCGATGTAATAGCTGATCTTGTACGGGTGCTGCTCCGCCTTCGGCTGCAGCTTCAGGCCCTTGAACTGCTTCATCGCGTCCCTGAGCTTATCCGGCTCCCAGCGGAAGTCGATGTGCCGCAGCCAGGCCTGATCGTGCACCATGCGGTGGCCATAATGGATCTCGGAGCCGACCGAGGTGATGAGCACATCGGGCATGGGCAGGGCCGAGTCCTCGATCAACTTCATGGCGCTGTCCAGGGTACGGCCGGTGGCTATCCCGAAACCGACGTGCTCACCCGATTTCTCCAATCGTGAAACCAGTTCCTGCTGGGCCTCTTCGTCGCCCATCAGCACATTGTCCAGGGCGCAGACGATCAACCGGTCGATGGTGGGCATGCGGCTGCTGGGGCCCCAGGCGTGCTGCGGCCGGTACTTGCCCTTCGAGGTACGCTTGACGGCCTTGAGGTATTTCTCCACATGGCGGTCCCAGGAGTAGTGCTTGTGCACGCCCTCGAGCCCGTTCCGCGACCACTGCTCCCACTGCTCGTGATCGATCAGCATCTGCTCCAGCCGGCGCGCCATGCGCTTGGGCTTCAGCGGGTCGATCAGGTACCCGTTCCTGCAGTGACGGATGATGTCGCGCGGCCCGCCGTCGTGAGTGGCCAGGATGGGCACACCGCTGGCGGCGGCCTCGATCAGGGTCAGGCCGAAGGGCTCGGTCAGCGCCGGATTGACGAACACGCCCCTCAGCCGCGCGGCGAGTCGGTACAGATCCGGCACATCGGTGTCGTCATGATGCTTGGGATAGGCGATGTGGCCGTACAGGTCATGCCGGTCGATGCACATGAGCAGATTGGTCAGCACCGTCTTCGGCCCACGCTCCATGTGGCTGATGTCGTCGCGGTTGCCGGCCACGATCACCAGATTGGCCAGTTCACGCAGGGTGGGGTGCATGGCGTAGGCCTCGACCAGGGTGAGGATGTTCTTGCGCTCATCCGGCCGCGACAGCGCCAGGATCATGGGTCTTTTCGGATGACGCAGAAAGCGCTGCAGCTCCTCCCAGATCGGCGGCCAGCGCTCGCGCTGCTTCGGCGGGCGGAAGCGCGTGAGATCCGTCCCCGGCGGGATCACCTCCATGCGCTTGGGCTGGTAGTTGTCATAGCGGGCGTACTGCTGCTCGACTTCCTGGCGGGTGCTGGCCACCACCAGCTGGGCGTTCTCCAGCGCCATCTCCTCGGCCTCGATGCGCTGGGACAGATTGTAGTGCTGCTCGATCTGCTCCTCACGCACGCCCTGTTCCAGCAGCCGCTCGCGCTTGGGCCAGCCCAGCGAATGCCCGGTATGCACCATGGGCACGCCGAGCAGCGCGGTCAGGCGCGAGGCGACGAAGCCGGCATCGGCGTAGTGGCTGTGCACGAAATCCGGCAGTCGGCCGATCCTGCGCACATGCTGCAGCGCGGCATCGGTGAAGCCGTCCAGGTAGGGCCAGAGCACTTCCTTGCGCAGGTAACGGCGCGGGCCGCAGGGCAGGCGTACGATATAGGCCTTGTCGCCCAGCGGCTCGAGCGGCTGGGCATAGTCGTCGTCGACCTTGGGATCGATGACCTGGCGGGTGAGCAGATCCACGCGCCATACATCGGGGTGGCGGGCCAGGGCGCGGGCCAGCTCCACCACGTACAGGGTCTGGCCGCCGGTATCGGAATCGCGGCCCAGTTCCAGGTGCTCGCCCCGGATCAGCCCGTGGATGCTGATGAGGATGATGTAGCGACCCTTTTCGCTGCCGCTCCCTGTTGTCGCCCTGCCCTGCATGCTCAGAGCCCCCACTGCTCGCAATAATGTTGATACAGTGCCTGATCGGCCGCGGTCGCACCACGCTGTTCAGTGATGCGCGCGGCGAAGGTCAGCGCCCGTTCCAGGATCTGTTCCAGTGTCCAGCCCCGCAGCAGGCCGAGAATGGCCACCGCGCTGAAGGCATCACCCGCCCCGACCGTGTCGACCAGACGCTCCAGTTCCGGCGGCCGCCCCTCTAACTGCGCATCACGGCTTAGCAGCAGGGCGCCGTCCGCACCGCGGGTGAGAATCAGCAGCTCCAGGCCGTTCTGTTCCAGCAGGGCACGCGCGGCCGCGATCTCGCCGGCTGCAGCGGCGGCCGGCTCCAGCTGCCGGAGCTCTTCGTCATTGAGCTTGAACCAGCGCGCCTGGCGCAGCAGCGCCCGCACGCCGGCCTCGTCCCACCAGGGCGCGCGCAGATTGATGTCGACGAAGGCGGGATGACCCTGTGCCTGCAGCGCCTCCATCGCCCGGCACGAGACCGGGTGGCGGCGCGCCAGACTGCCGATGTAGAGCAGGGCGACATTGAACTCCAGCAGTTGTTCGCAGGCGGTATCGGCGTCGATGTGGTCGTAGGCCTGATCGGGAAGGATATCGAAACTGTGGTGGCTGCCGTCCTGGACGATCTCGACCCGGCCGGTGGGATGCTCGGGATCGCGCTGCACGCCGCGGGTATCCATGCCCCAGGACCGCATCTGCGCCAGCAGCGCGTCGCCGTGCGCATCCCTGCCGACCCGGCTGATCAGCAGCGGCTGCTGACCGAAGCCCTGCAGGTGCCAGGCGACATTGAAGGGCGCGCCACCGAGCACCTCCGGTCCGCCGGCGAAGCAATCGTACAGTACCTCGCCGAAGATCACCGGGCGGTCGGGCGAGGTTTCGGGCTGGGCATCGGATATCGTGACCATGGCTGACGGCTGTCTACATACCTTGAATTAGCCGTCATTGCGAGGCACGCAGTGCCGCGGCAATCTCCGACCGGCTTCTGCCGCATTATGAGATTGCCACGCCCCCCATAGCAGCCCTGCGGGCTTCATCATGGGCACCCAACCCTCCGGGTCTGGGCATCGCAATGACGGACACCTGGGTAACAGAATGCCGGCAAAAGCGCTCCGCGGCAACGCCGGACGTCAGGCGATACGACGCACCGTCGCAGGCTTGCCCTGCATGGCGTTGAATTCGTCCTCGAAGAAGAACTTCTCCGCACCGAATGCAGGCTCGAGCTGGTCCAGCCAGGTGGCCTCGGGATTGTATTTCGCAAAGAAGGGCTGCTGCACCCAGTCGGGGTTGCGGCCCTGGATGAATCGCAGCACGAACACCTTCTCGCCCTGGATCTCGGCAACGCCCTGGATCTCCACCTTGCCGGGGGCGGCGCTCATGCTCGGACCGCGCGCGGTGCGCCCCAGCCCGGAGACCCGTTGCATCGCCTCGCGGTAGATCTCCCAGGCATGCACCAGCGGCACCTCGAAATACTGCCGTGCACCGGTGTCGCGCTCGACGAACATATAGTACGGGATCAGACCAAGGTGCACCTGGGTGCGCCACATCCGGGCCCAGACGCCGGGGTCATCGTTGATGTGACGCAGCAGCGGCGCCTGGGTACGGATCTGCGCACCGGTGGCGCGGATGCGGCGGATGGCCTCGCGCACGACCGGTGTGTCCATCTCGCGCCAGTGATTGAAGTGCGCCATCAGGGCCACGTGTTTGCCGCCGGCGACCAGCTTCTCCAGCAGGCGCAGCAGATCATCCGCATCCTCGTCGGTGACAAAGCGCTGCGGCCAGAAGGTGAGCGACTTGGTACCGATGCGCACCGTCTGCACATGTTCCAGTTCCGGACGCAGCAACGGCTCCAGGTAAGCCTTGAGATGCGCGGTCTTCATCACCATCGGGTCGCCGCCGGTCACCAGCAGATCGCTGATCGCCGGGTGCTGGGCCAGGTACTGGTGCAGGTTGGAGGCCTCGTTGGCCGCGAAGCGCAGCGATTTGTCGCCCACGAACTGGGCCCAGCGGAAGCAGAAGGTGCAATAACTGTGGCAGACCTGACCCTGGCTGGGGAAGAACAGCACCGTCTCGCGGTACTTGTGCTGTACGCCGGGCAGGGGTTCGCCATTGAGCTGCGGCACGTTCATTTCCTGCTGACCGGCCGGGTGCGGGTTCAGTCCGGCCTGGATCCCGCGTGCCACCGCCTTGATCTCGGCGCGCGTCCCTCCCTTGCGCAGCACGGCGGCCATGCGGTTGAAATCGGCCTCATCCAGCATGCCCGGCTGGGGGAAGGTGAGCTGGAACACCGGATCCTCCGGCACCCGTTCCCAGTCGATCAGTTCATCGATGACGTACTGGTTGACCCGGAACGGCAGCACATTGGCCACCACGCGCATGGCGAAGCGCTGCTCCTCGGGCAGGCGCTGCAGCGCGCTGATGCGATCGAACTGGCGCTCGGTATAGACTTCGAAACGCGTGTTCCGGGTCAGCGGCGCGCGCGCAGCGGTGTTGCGATTCAGGTTCGTGACCTGGGACATAGGAGTCTCTCCTCATATCTCAAGGCCGTTACCCCATCCGTTGCCTGATGGATGATTGAATGATGAGGCGCTGTCCGGCAGCGGATTGTGCCGGCCGACCCTGATTGTTTTGGCTGGGCCGCCTGGCGGCGGCCCCGGGGGATTTCGTTACAGAGGTGCCGAAATGCGGCTACCCGGCCTCTTTCAGGTGGGCCTGGATCAGCTTCCTGTTGGTCGCCGATTGCAGATTCGCGATCTCCGGTTTCCGGCCGCCGAGATATTCGGTCAGGGTGACGGTCGGCACCTTGTCCTTGTCCACCAGCGGATACATGGTGCAGCCCTCGCAGGCACGCAGTTTGGGCTGGGCGCCGGCAGGCACCTTGCCGGTGGGCCGCTTGCGCAGCTTCTGGCAGTTGTCCGTACGCATGTAGGCCTGCTGCGGGAGGCAATAAAACATCCGGTCCTTACTCAAAGCCTTTCTCCTGTCTGTCATCGGTTTCCGACATGTGCCGCAGCGCCGCCTCGCTGTCCTTGATTACCATTGCCGAGACCATGGACCGCAGGCCCCGGTCGAGTTGCGCCAGCCGCTCGTCCGAAAGACGCAGCAGGGCGTCACTGATGGTGCCCTGGGCCGGCTGCGGCGCCTGCTTGACGATGGCCGCGCCGGCAGCGGTCAGGTAGACCTTGACCACGCGCTGGTCGGGGCCGCCACGGCGGCGCTCGATCAGCCCCTTCTTCTCCAGCTTGTCCAGCATGTTGCTGGTCGTGGACTGGTGCAGCGACAGGCTCCTCGAGAGCTCCGAGACCCGCATGCCGGGCTGCTTGTGCATCTCCCACAGCGCCCAGAGCTGGGCGGCGGAAACCCCGCACTGACGCTCCACCCAGCGCGAATGCTCCTGCATGGCGCGATAGACAATGCGAAGCTGCTGGATGATGCTGCGGATTTCTCTGTCTTGGCCCGCCCCCGGCGCAGAGCCGGGGGCGGCGTTGGGATCAGCCGTCATTGCACCAGAAATATTTGCGCGAAAAACTTTTGCACAATATCATTTTTTTTCGCGTCTGTCCATTCAGAATAAAATTCAATGGGTTATACTTGTCCTTGCCAAGGCTGGACGGGCACCCTCCCGACAGCCGGCACTCACGGACACGGGTAATGTCCAATGGGACAGGAAACCTGGCTGACGACACCATGCGACGCGCCACCTCACAGACACGCCCCACCTCCGAGCGCATCCGGCTATTGCAGTCCATGGCCGCCTTCGGCGGGCTCAACGAAGCCACGCTGGAATACCTGCTCGGCCTCACCCATGTAGTACAGCGCCGGAAGGGGGAGTATTTCTACCATGAGGGCGAGCCGGCGCAATCCATGTTCGTGCTGGAGTCCGGCAAGGTCGCCATGTACAAGCGCTGGGAGGGACGCGACTACCGCATTCACAGCCTGGAGCGGGGCGAGAGCTTCGGTCAGGTGGCGCTGATCGACCTGGGACCGCGCAACACCTCGACCCTGGCCCTGACCGGCAGTTCGGCCATCGAGCTGACCAGCCGACACCTGCATGATCTATATAGAAAATTTCCTGATCAGTACCTGGTGCTGTACATGAACATGGCCCGCGACGTCTGCCGCCGCCTGCGCGTCGCCGACCAGCGCGCCTTCGAGGCCAGGATGCAGGACAGCGATCCCTGAGCCCGGCCTGGGCCGCCGACATGGGCAACCGCCCCGCCACCGCGGTAACGTTTCCCGCGCAAAACGCCGGTGGCCCGCGCTCCGGGCTGTAGAAGGCTACGCCGTCGGGCCGGCTATCGCTACCACCACGCCCCCGCCAGTTCCGTGCGCAACGACGGAAGCCGCCCGGCACTGGAAAACCGCCGATCCTGATCGATACTAAGCACACGTTGCCAATAGAGCCGGCGGGCTTGCGCCGGTCTCCGACAATCCGACGGGATACGCCAGGATTGCTGATAATAAATGCCATGAAGCTGTGTCGTATTGCGGTTGTATTGCTGGGCCTGTGCCTGCACGTGCCCCCTGCAGGAGCCGCAGCCCCGGGCGGGGGCTGGACACTGGGCGTACTGGCCTATCGTGGCGCGCAGACCAGTGAACGGCAATGGGGGCCGACCGCCGCCTATCTGTCTGAGCATCTGGCTGTGCCGGTACGCCTGCAGACCTGTACCCTGGATGAGATGGCGGCAGGCCTGGCCACAGGCGAACTGGATTTTGTACTGACCAATCCCGGCCACTACGTCGAACTCGAATACCGCCATGGCATCAGCCGCATCGCGACCCTGAAGAAACTGCGCCAGGGCAGCCCCTATACTGTCTTCGGCGCCGTGATCTTCACGCGCGCCGACCGCGACGACATCCATAGCCTGGCGGATCTCACTGGCAAGCGCTTTGCCGGCGTTGATGAGGCTGCCTTCGGTGGCTTCCAGATGGCCTGGCGCGAACTCAAGGCGGCTGGGGTAGACCCCTTTAGCGACCTCGCCAGCCTGGAATTCATGGGCTTCCCCCAGGACGACATCGTGCGCCGCGTCCAGTCCGGGACGCTGGATGCCGGCACGGTGCGCACCGGTATTCTGGAACAGATGGCCAGTGAAGGTCTGATCACGCTGGACGAATTCCGCATCCTGAACCCGATCCGATCGTCCGATTACCCCTTCCGCCACAGCACCCGGCTGTATCCGGAATGGGCCTTCGCCAAGGCCAGCGCCACCCCGGAACGTATTGCCCGCGAGGTGGCGGTTGCCCTGCTGCAGCTCTCCAGGGAGCATCCCGCCGCGCGGGCCGGTCATTATGCAGGCTGGACGGTGCCACTGGACTACGCGCCTGTGCATGAACTGTTCCGCGAACTCGAAATCGGCCCCTACCAGCGACCGCCTGTGCAGTTGCTGAAACGATTGCTGCAACAGTATTGGCACTATTTCGCCCTCGCCGGGCTGGTGATCATATTCGGTCTATTTCATGTTATTCAGGTCGAGCGGCTGGTGGTCCAGCGCACACGCGAACTGACGACGAGCAAGCGGGAACTGGAAAGCGAGATCGCCGAGCGGGAGCGGATGGCGCAGCAGACCCGCACCCTGCTGCAGGAGAAACGTTTCCTCGCCCGCAAATGCATGGCGGTGCAGGAGGACGAGCGCCGCCATCTGGCCCGTGAGCTGCACGATGAACTGGGCCAGTGCATCACGGCCATCCAGGCCGATGCCGAAACCATCCAGGAACTTTCACATGGCCGTGATGCACGCCTGAGCGCCAGCGCCCACGCCATCCAGGAAGTCGCCGTGCGCATCTACGGCGTGGTCCACAACCTGATGGAGCGCCTGCGCCCGAGTGCGCTCGATCACCTGGGACTCGCCGATACCCTGCGCGAGGAGATCCGGAACTGGCAGGCCCGTTGTCCGGATATACATTACCAGCTGAACCTCGATGGCGAACTGGAGCAGCTCGGCGAGCAACTCAACATCTCGCTCTATCGCATCATCCAGGAAAGCCTGACCAACATCGCCAAGTATGCGCAGGCCCGACGGGTTGCGGTGAATGTAAGGCTCACCGGTGCGAAGGGTGATGGCGTGGTCATGCTCGAGGTCATCGATGATGGTATCGGCATGGATCCGGCTGCGGCCGGACGCGGACTCGGCCTGATCGGCATGCGCGAACGCGTCGAGGCGCTGGGGGGTAAATTCAGCTTCGAATCGGCGCCGGGCGCGGGTCTGCGTCTGCGGGCCAGCCTACCGGCGCGCAGCGAAACCCTGACCGCGGCGGCGGCATCATGACCGGCATCCGGGTACTGCTGTGCGACGACCACGAAGTGGTGCGCTCCGGCTACCAGCGGCTGTTCGAGAGCACACCCGACATACGGATCCTGGCCGATGCATCCGACGGTGAAGAGGCCTGCCGCCGCTACCGCGAGTGCCGGCCCGACGTGACGGTGATGGACCTCAGCATGCCGGGCATCGGCGGCCTGGAGGCCGCCCGCCGGATCCTTCGCCATGACAGCGACGCCCGCATCCTGGTGTTCAGCGTCCACGAGAACGCGGTCATGCTGTCCCGGGCGCTGGATGCCGGCGTGCTCGGTTATATCTCCAAACGCAGCGCCTCCAGGGTGATGGTGGATGCAGTACGTCGGGTCGCCTCCGGCCGCAGATACATCGGCGAGGAGATGCAGCCGCACCTGCAGCAGCGTGCGGACGCCGCCCGGCGGGATCCGCTGGCAACACTGTCGGCACGTGAATTCGAGGTTTTCCGGCTGCTGGTGGACAGCACCTCGGTCACCGAAATCGCCGATATCCTCGCCATCAGTCCCAAAACCGCCGGCCACCACGTCACCGCCCTCAAGGCCAAGCTCGGTATCCAGGACGTCCCCGGACTGACCCGTCTCGCCATCCGCAGCGGCCTCATCGAGCCCTGACCGCACCGACCGCTGCGGATCTGCCGTAACGGAAGAATCAGGAATTTCCCTATAGCCGGCCATGGTTCACCGGCTAGGCTCAGTAAGCGGCACCTGCCGTGACTGCAGGCCATCCCGCCGCCTCCAATCCAACTTGCAGATTAATAAGGGGAAGACAATGCGTACATCATCACTGTTTGCAGCCTCCTGCACCGTTGCGGGTCTGCTGGCAACATCCGGCGCCTGGGCCGGAGAGGCCTCCAACACGACCTGCCCGGTGGGTCTGGTCAACGGCCAGACGCTGGACGGGGAGTTCGGTCCCGGCAGCGCCGAATTGACTCAGTGCCTGGAGCGCCGCCACAACGTCAAGGTGGTCATGCAGATCAACAACTTCTGCCGTGATGCCGTACCCCGCAGCCAGTGTGCCGGCAACCGTGCCTACGCCCTCGGCAACATCAACAACATGATCAAGGACTACGAGATCACCCACGGCATGCGCGCAGGACGTGATTACGAGATCGTCGCCGTGGTCCACAGCGGCGGCGGCTGGCTGGTACTCAAGGATTCAGGCCTGGACGGGAACGGCGACCCTGTTTCCGGACGCAATCAGTTCGAGGGGCAGGTGCGGGACCTGATCGACCAGGGCGTGAAATTCTATTTCTGTCAGAACACCACCCGCGGCTTTATCCGCAATGGCACGCTGCCTGACTCGACCGAATCGACCGCCGGAGCGACCGGCGAACTGATCGAGGGCGTGGAATACACCACGGCCGGCGTCACCTCCATCGCGGAATTCCAGAACCGCGGCTACAGCTATGTCCAACCCTGAACGCCTGACCCGCTGAGCACATAACGACAGACAACACCAGGAGGATAGACATATGAACAACCAGGCAATATCCACCACGACCACCCTGCTCGCCGCAGCGGTCCTCGCCGGCGGCACGACAGCCGCACTGGCCGGCCCCGACCGCTTCCAGCCGCGCCCGATCGAGCAGGGGCCCTGCGCCTTCCTGCCCGCCGATCGCGCCACCGAATTCCACGGCAATGCCGAGCATTCCGATCTCAATCTCGGCATGGCGGGCAACCAATGGGTGGTGTTCGACAAGGTCATGCAGGGCTTCAACCTGATGCGCGGCACCGGCGACGGCACCGAACCGCAGCACCATCCCAATCCCTTCTGGACCCTGGCCGAACTCAATGATCCGGCCCGGCAGTACTACATCCAGCTGATCCCGCCGGGACAGATCCGCGACCAGATCAAAAGCGGCTGCATGGTCCTTGGCAATGATGAAGAGCGCAATTTCCTGCCCGGCAGCATCCAGGTGGATTTTGACGTCTTCGCCAGCACCAACTACAACCTGATGCGCGACCTGGCGGCCAACGGCTTCCTCACCGAGGCCAAGCCCTACATCAAGAACAAGCTCGACCTGATGGTGGCCGAAGGCAACCCACTGGGTATCGGAACGGCTGGCGCGACCGGCACCTACGCCCACATTCAGGACATCGTCATGGATCTGCTGGACCCTGCTGTCCGGGTCTCCGAGGTTGACCATATCAACGAGGGCATCCATCGCGCCATCAACAACATGTACAAGGCCATGGATGAGCTGATCCGCGAGCAGGGTCCGGCCGCCGACATCGCCGCCCTGGATGCCGCCCTGGCCGCGGTCGCCACGCCGCAGCCCGGTTCTCCCGCCGACACCCGCACCGGCGTGAGCACCGACTTCAACCTGGCAACCAATCCCGAATGCCATTATTCGGGCCATCCCAGCATCCCCGACGGCACCCTGCGCTTCTGCGAATTCGCCATTCTGAACAAGGCGAGCACCCACGAGACCCGGGTGCATCACGTGGAAACGCCCAGCGGCATCCTCGGCGAGCCCGGCTTCGCGCCCGTTGACGTGGGACCGGTGTGGATCTCCGAACTGGGCTACCAGCTGGTGCGCAGCGTCCCGGTCGAGGGCATGGTGCCCGGCGCCTTTCCCCCACCGGGCGTGGTCGGCCCCGATACCGCCGATCCCACCATCAACGCACCGGCAACCTACTCCATCGCGGTACTGCGCAAGCCCGCCAACGCGACCGAGAACGGTAAACGCCGTCAGCTGGCCGAGGACTTCACCGACTTCGTGCGCAGCCCGGCAGGCCAGACCGCCTACACCGACGGCGGCTTCATCGGCCTGACACCCGATGAACTGGCAGCCGGCGAATGCTACGCCCTGGACAAGGACGGCAATCTGGTGATCACGCCGCGTGACGGAGGCTGCTGACAAACAGCTTTGTACTCACTCGCCATTTCTCTAACCAGCATAGGGGCCCCTGCGGCCCCTTTTTCATGTCGATTCCACTTCGCAGCTTCGCGTTGCGGATGCCGGATTTCGCCGACAGTGCTACACCGCCGGCATCGGCAGTTGCCCGTCGACTTCGAACACATCCCGCGCATACTGCCACCACTCACCCTGTTCCTTGCTGTAAAACGCCACACCCTCCTCGCGGGTGTCGCACAACCAGGCCTGCTGCCACACCAGGCCCGGTCCTGCCAGTGCTCCGGGATGGAACAGGGCAATGTTGATGCCGCGCTGCGGATCCCGGGCCGAGGCGTATTCGAAGCCGTCCATCCCCGCCGCCCTCAGTTCCCGCCCCAGCGCCTGGGTGGCGACGTAACTGTCCGGCCGGGTGAGTTCAGTCGCGAAGCGGTCGAACGGCGGCGCCTGCAGCCGCAGCCCGCGCGCGGCCGTGTAACGGGCACCGAACAGGGTGTGCTCCGTGGTCAGCCGGCCGCCGGGCGGCGGTGCCGCCATCCCGGCCCAGAACACGCAGCGGTAATAGGCCGTTTCCGCCAGGGCGGCGCCCAGATCAAGGCCCGCATAGAACAGGCTGGGCTCGAAGCGGGTACCGAAACGGGAACCGTGCCGGAGCGGGGGATAGCGAAAGGGCGTGGCCAGGAGATAGTGCAGGCCTTCGGTCCCGGGCGTGGGTGCTGGCTTGCTGGCCTCCAGCAGCTGTTCCAGCAGCGCCTGTTCGGCCAGGTTGTCGACCAGAGCGTTGGTCGCCACCTGCTCCTGGCTCTCCACCATCCGGATCAGCTCGCCCGTCAGCGGTTCCGGGACCGCCGCCTCCCGGCAGGCGGCCCAGATGTCCATCACACCTTGCCGCGGATGGCGTCGAGGTACTCGACCAGCCCCACCAGACCGGCGACGGACTTCGCCTGCTCGGCCGGCACCCCGCCGGTATGGCGGTTCTCCGTGTGCATCCAGTGCCTCAGGTCTTCATCGCGCCCGCCCACCAGGGCATACAGCCCGCGATAGACCCGGATCAGCAGCAGCGCCAACTCCCCGGGCTTGGTGTCCGGGTCCAGGCCGCGACGCAGACTGGTCCGGTCGCGCCCGACGATGGTTCCGAGCTCGTCCTGGGTCAGGCCCAGTGCCTTGCCGGCGTTGAGCAGCGCCTTGCTCAGGGTGGCGGCGGAATCGGGCTGTCGGGCTGTGTCGAGAGAGGGCATTGCGGCTCACTTGCAATCATGCATATGCATTTTATAGTACTGTTTTGATGTAAATTCAACAAAAATGTATGCGATGATACATGGGCGTCAAGGCTTGCTTTTAGTCCGAAATAATACTAAATATTATATTAGGTATTAAATAATAGCCGCCGACTCATTCGTCAGAGCGGACAGGCAACAGGAGGCAACCATGCCCAGCGCCGCAGAACAGCAGGTCGCCCGCGATCCCGCCCGGACCGCCGCCGCCGCGCTGCGGACCTATTTCAATATTGTCCGGGACTGGCACCTGAACACCGAACAGGCCATGACGCTGCTCGGCTTCGATGAGCGCACCCGCAGCACCTTCTTCAACTGGAAACGCGAACCGGAAAGCGCGCGCCTGAGCCGGGAAAAGCTGGAACGACTATCGTACATCTTCGGGATCTACAAGGACCTGCAGATCCTGTTGCCGAAAGCGGAATCCGCCGATCAATGGATTCACCGCCCGAACGACGCCCCCCTGTTCGGTGGCCGCTCCGCACTGGATCGCATGCTCTCCGGCAATGTCGCCGATCTGTATGTGGTCCGCCAGTACCTGGATGCTCAGCGCGGCTGGTCATGACCCCGGAACTGCGCCGTGTGTGCTGGCGCCCGTCCTGGCGCCTGGTCTCCAGCCGCTTCCCTCCCGTTGGCCTGTTCGACCGGGTGACGCGTGACGAGGACCTGGCGATTGTCCTGGAGATCGAGGGCCTGACCAACGACCGCCTGCGCGACGAAGTCGGCGACATCCGCCTGGTACCGGAGGCCGACCGCATCCACGGCCCCGGCACCACCCCCATCATGGCCGCCTTCACTCATATCAACCCCGCGGACAGCCGCTTCAGCGACGGCAGCTATGGCGTGTACTACGCCGCCCACAGCCTCGAGACCGCGGTCGCGGAGACCGCCTTCCACCGTGCCCGCTTCCTCGCCGCCACACGGGAACCCCCGATCGAGATTGACATGCGCAGCTATGCCGCCGACATCGATGCCGAACTGCACGATATAGCCGACCGCCAGGACAGGTTGCCGGAACTGTACGACCCCGACCCGAACCGGTACGCCGCCGCCCAGCGCTTCGCCCGCAGCCTGCGTGACGCCGGCTCGAACGGCATCGTCTACAGCAGCGTGCGTGACCCGGGCGGCGAGTGCGTCGCCGTGTTCAGGCCCAAGGTTCTGCAGCCGGCGGTGCAGGAGCCGCATCTGTGTTATGTATGGGATGGTGAACGCATCCGCAATATCTACAGGAAAAGTGACTTCCCCTGAGGCCGAATATGACCTCACAATACGTGGCAGACAATTCGGATTGCGGTGTATGGCGCAGCAAACACACACATCTTAACTATACAACCCAGACATATCTCCGGGCCGCTCATGAAGGGTAATAATAAAGGATGGACACGTTGGCAATTACTGGTTGCATTTGGGCTTTATTGTCAAATGCCTTTTGGCAAGCTCCACTCGAGAAATCCCGAGATCATCAAATTTGCTGAACGTATCGGAAGGACGCCTTCAGCATTGGCAATGAAATTGACGAACATTGCAAGCCTGGATCCTGCAATAACATCCACAGGGCGCAAGGGGCTCTCCGGTGCATCCGCTTCCGACAAAGAAATGTGGGAGGAAATGCAAAGTGACTGGGAAAGGTTTGCAATAGAATCAGAGTCGGCGCTCACTGTCGCCATGAAGAGTGATCAGCCTATCGCGAGAGAAAACGATTTAACAGGAATCGAAGACTATTCCGGCGCCGAAAAGGTAATAAAAGCAAAGGCCAGAATCAGGCAGAATTTCTTCAGGCGCGCTGTATTAAGTGCATATAACTACAAATGCTGCATTACAGGACTCGCCATTCCTGAACTGTTGGTTGCCAGCCACATAATCCCATGGCGGACAGATGAGAGAAACAGATTAAACCCCAGTAACGGATTAGCATTATCGATGCTGCATGACAAAGCATTCGATATTGGATTAATAACTATAAATGACGATATGACCCTGCGGGTATCTGATGTGGAATATCCTGGAGAGGACTCGTTTTACAAAATCGCGATCAAATACTATGAAAATAAGCCTATAGCCTTGCCCGAAAAGTTTCCTCCTCTAAAAGAATTTCTTTATCACCACAGACAGCATGTCTTTAGATGCTGAAGCGTATAATTCACTCGACCGTAACCGACTTCGCAAGGTTTCTCGGCTGATCCACATCCGTCCCCTTCAGCACCGCCACGTGATACGACAGCAGCTGCAGCGGGATGGTGAAGATGATGGGCGCGATGCAATCGTCGGTGGGCGCGACGGGGAGCACGGCTATGCTCTCGCTCTCGACCACGCCGGCATGTTCATCGGCGAAGACGATCAGCTGATAACGTAAAGTATTTTTCGCACATTTGAGGAGGCGGTGGTTCCTGTGGTTAAGTTGAAGTTGCGAGACAACACCAACCACAAGGAGAACCACCACCA
>PABG01000061.1 GCA_002699185.1 Gammaproteobacteria bacterium
CGAAGTGACGATCGAGGCCGAATCGACAGCGCCCGCCATCGACCCGGTGCTGTTCGAGATCTTCGACAACGAGGCCCGGGATCATCTCGCCAGCATCCGCGCCTTTCTCGAGTCGGCCGCGGCGAGCGGCGACAGCAGTGTCACCGACGAGTTGATCCGTGCCGTGCATACCCTGCATGGCAGCGCCCACATGGCCGGTGCGACCCGCGTCGCCGCCATTGCCGCCGAGATGGAGCGCTACACCAAGGCGCTGATGCAGGCGGAGATGCAGATCCCCGAACCCGGCTGCACGTCCCTGGCCCGTGCGGTGGACACGGTCGAGACCCTGATCCCGCTGCTGCAGCAGGCCGAGGCCGCGCTGCCCGAAACGGACGAACTGATCGAGGCCCTGCGTGCCCTGCCGCGCGAGGCGGAGCAGCTGCAGGCGCAGGGTGTGCCGGCGGCCACCCCGGGCAGCAGCCATCCCTGGACGCCCGAGGAGGATACCGCAGCCCCGGCCGCGGAGCCGGAGCCGGATACGGTCATCGAGATCGAGGCCGGCATGCCCGAGCCCGAGGTAGAACCCGAACCCGAATCCGAGCCGGAAGCCGCCGTGGCCGAACCCGTGCCGGAGACAGATACCGAATCCGAGGCCGAAGCCGACCAGGAACTGATCGATATCTTCCTCGAGGAGGGCGACGAGATCCTGGACAACGCCGAGCAGGTGCTGCAGCAGTGGATCCGCCAGCCCGAGGACGCCGAACTGATGGCTGCCATGCAGCGCGATCTGCATACCCTCAAGGGCGGGGCCCGGATGGCGGACCTCGCGCCCATCGGTGACCTGACCCATCATCTGGAATCCCTGATGATCGCGGCAGGCGATGGCCAGGTTGCGCCCTCGCAGGACCTGTTCGATCTGATGCAGCTGTCACAGGACCGGCTGGCGCAGATGCTGGAAGCGGTCAAGGCCGGCAACCCCGTGCCTGCCGGCGAGGACCTGATCGCCCGCATCGAGCGCATCCGCAAGGGCGAAGCCGAACCCGAACCCGTGAACGAGACGACGGCATCGCCCGAGCCGGCCGCCGCGCCGGCGGACGTTCCGGCGCCCGCCGCCGAGGCCGAGGGCGTGGAAGCCGTGCCGATCCCGCCGGTCGAGGAACTGCCCCGGGTCCAGCCCGAGCGCCAGGAGCGCACCCAGCAGGAACTGGTGCGCATCCGTGCCGATTTGCTCGACGACATGGTCAACCACGCCGGCGAGATCAGCATCTACCGCTCGCGCCTGGAGCAGCAGGTCGGGGCCTTCCGTTTCAACCTTTCCGAGTTGAGCCAGACGGTCGACCGTATGCGCGAGCAGCTGCGCAAGATGGAGATCGAGACCGAGGCCCAGGTACTGTCGCGCTACGAGCGCGAGTACGCCGAGAGTGAGGAGTACGACGCGGACTTCGACCCGCTGGAGATGGACCGCTACTCCACCCTGCAGACCCTGTCGCGTTCGATGATGGAATCCATCAGCGACATGGTCAGCCTGCAGAGCCTGCTAGACAACATCACCCGCGAGTCCGAGACCCTGCTGCTGCAGCAGTCGCGCGTGAACACCGATCTGTCCGAGGGACTGATGCGCACCCGCATGGTGCCCTTCTCCGGTCTGGCCCCGCGCCTGCGGCGCATCGTGCGCCAGGTCTGCCAGGAGGTGGGCAAGCGCGCCGAGTTGGAGATTGAGGGGGCGGAAAGCGAGATGGACCGTACCGTCATCGACCGTATTGTCGCTCCGCTCGAGCACATGCTGCGCAACGCCATCGCCCACGGTATCGAGACGCCGGAACAGCGCCGCGAGCGCGGCAAACCCGAGGCCGGCAGCATCCGACTGACGCTGCGCCGCGAGGGCTCCGAGGTGGTCATCCGCCTGTCCGACGACGGCGCCGGCATGAACATCGAGGCCATCCGCGCCAAGGCCCTGGAGCGCGGCTTCATCACGCCCGATACCGATTTCACCGACAACGAGATCATGCAGTTCGTGCTGGAGACCGGCTTTTCCACCGCCAGCGAGGTCACCCAGGTGGCCGGACGCGGCGTGGGCATGGATGTGGTCAACAGCGAGGTCAAGCAGCTCGGCGGCTCGCTGCACATCGATTCGGCCCCCGGTCAGGGCACCAGCTTCACTGTGCGCCTGCCCTTCACCCTGGCTATGAGCCAGGCACTGCTGGTGCAGGTGCATGAGGAGACCTACGCCATCCCGCTGACCGGCATCGAAGGCATCGTGCGCATGCCGCAGGAGCAGCTGGAAGCCCATTACGCCGATCCGGAGAAGAAGTTCAGCTACGCCGGCTATGACTATGACGTGCGTTACCTGGGCAGCATGCTGGGGACCGGTGAGCCGACGCTTGGCGTCGCAGGCCAGCCCAGACGCCTGCCGGTACTGCTGGTGCGCACGGGCGATCACCACATGGCGCTGCAGGTGGACACCCTGCTGGGCAGCCGCGAAACAGTGGTCAAGTCGGTCGGACCCCAGATCAGCACGGTGCGCGGCATTTCCGGTGCCACCATTCTCGGCGACGGCCGGGTGGTGCTGATCCTGGATCTGGGCGGGCTGCTGCGCGCCGGCGAGATCACCACCCATCTGGGCGGTGAGACAGCGGCACCGGCGCCGGCGGCGGAAGTCGATCGTGCCCTGCACGTGATGGTGGTCGATGACTCCATCACCGTGCGCAAGGTCACCACCCGCCTGCTGGAGCGCAACGAGATGGAGGTGAGCACGGCCAAGGACGGGGTCGATGCCGTCGCCAGACTGCAGGAGCACATCCCGGATGTCATGCTGCTGGATATCGAGATGCCGCGCATGGACGGTTTCGAGCTGGCGACCCATATCCGCAACGAGCCGCGGCTCAAGGATATCCCCATTATCATGATCACCTCGCGCACCGGCGAGAAGCACCGCCAGCGCGCCATGGACATCGGGGTCGACTTCTACCTGGGCAAGCCCTATCAGGAGCAGCAGCTGCTCGATACCATCCGCCAGGTGATACAGGACCGGCAGGCGCATGCCTGACCAGGGGGAGCGCGCGCTCCGGGTCGGGCTGATCACCGGGCAGGAGGGGCAGGAACGCTACCTGCGCGAGCTGCTCGAGGCCAACGGCCTGAACGTGGTGACGGGCTTTCAGACCGGCGCGATCGATATCGAGGCGGTCCGTGCCAGCCCGGCCGATGCCCTGGTCATCCTGATCAACGGCGAGGCCGAACAGGCCATCGACGAACTCGAGTTATTGATCGAGGAAGTCGAGGTGCCGTTGCTGTTCCACGAGGGGGCGGTGCCGCGCGACCCGGGCTGGGGCGGCAAGCTGCGCACCAAGCTGGAACGCCTGGTGCGGCGTGAACCGCGCCTGACGCCTGCCGAACCGGTACTCAAGCCCGTTGCCGGTGATGCGGGAACCACAACCGCGGCCACGCCGGCACCGCTGCAGATCGTCGCCTCGCAGGAACAGCGGCGCCCCCGGGCCGATGCGGTCTGGGTGCTGGGCGCCTCGCTGGGCGGCCCCCAGGCGGTGCGGGCCTTCCTCGCCGCCCTGGACGGCAGACCGCCGTCGGTGGGACTGGTGCTGGCGCAGCACATCGGCGATGCCTTCGTGCCGCTGCTGGCCGAGCAGCTGCAGCGCATGACCGGCATCCCGGTGGCGGTGGCCCGCGAAGGCAGCCCGATCCTGACCGGCCAGGTTACGCTGGTACCGGTCGACCGGCGCTTCACCCTGACCGATCAGGGCCTGATCGCTCTGACCCGGGAAACCATTCCCGGCGCTTACCGTCCCTGCATCGATGACGTCATGGAACAGGTGGTGGGGTATTACAAGCACAGTACCTGCGCCGTCGTTTTCAGCGGCATGGGCGATGACGGCAGCCGCGGCGCGGGTGCCATCGTCCGTGCCGGCGGTACAGTTTTCGCCCAGTCCGCCGACAGTTGTGTCATAAGCAGCATGCCGGATGCCGTGCGCCGCAGCACCACGGTGGGCGAATCCGCAGCGCCCGAGGCGCTGGCGCGGCGCATGCTGGATTGGATCGCCGATCACAGGCAGTCCGCCGACTGAAGATATCGAGGTCACGCCATGGAAGCCGTACAGGACAAGGTTCGCAGTCTTCTGGTCCCCCTGCGGGACCGTACCCTGCTGGTCCCCAACATTGCCATCGCCGAACTGATTCCCTGGCAGGATCTGGCGCCGGTCGATACCGCCCCCGACTGGCTGATGGGGATCCTGAACTGGCGCGGCTACGAGTTGCCGGTGATCTCCTTCGAGGCCGTGCGCGGCGATGCCCGGCCCGCGGCCGATGATCAGACGCATATTGCAGTGATGAATTCGGTCAGGGGGGAGCAGGGCGTGCCCTTCTATGCGCTGGTCACCGCCGGCATTCCCCACCTGGCGCGCCTGGGCGAGGGCGAGTTGCAGCATACCGGCGCCTTCGACGGCGTTGCGGCCAGCGGCGAGCTGGCGCGGGTGCAACTCGACAACCAGCGCGCCATCATCCCCGACCTGGATGCGCTGGAGGTGCTGGCCGCGGACTACGTCCGCCAGGTGGCCTGATTCCGCAATCTGTCGTTTGACACAGCGTAGGCCGGGATAAGCGCAGCGTTCCCGGCAGCATCCGCCGTTGTTGGAAACGGCCCCCCGATCCCTGTTCCGGCCTGCGCTCTTCCCTTCCTGTTGCCGCATTGCTGTCCGACTGACTTCCGCGTAGATTCGATCAGGTCGTGATCACACTGCCCGAATCCCCGCAATGATCTCTTCCCCCCAACCCTGGCGCCAGCGCCTGGGCCTGTTTCTCGGCCCGGCGCTGTTCCTGTTCGTGGCGTTCATGGAGGCGCCGGCCGGGGTGACCGCCGCCGCCTGGCAGGTGGCCGCGCTCACCGCCCTGATGGCGGTCTGGTGGGTGACCGAGGCCGTGCCCATCCCGGTGACCGCGCTGCTGCCGGTGGCGTTGTTGCCGCTGATGGGCGTGATGGAGATCGGCACCGCCGCCGCGCCCTATGCCAACCCGCTGATCTTTCTGTTCCTGGGCGGTTTCATGATCGCTGCCGCCCTGCAGCGCTGGAATCTGCACCGGCGTATTGCCCTGCGCATCCTGGGGCTGGCCGGCCACAGCCTGGACCGGCTGGTGGCCGGCTTCATGACCGCCACCGCGGCGCTCAGCATGTGGGTGAGCAATACCGCCACGGCGGCGCTGATGCTGCCGATCGGGGTGTCGGTGCTGGTGCTGCTGGAGGAGCAGGCGGTGGCCCCGGAACATGGCCGCAACTTCGCCCGGGCGCTGCTGCTGGGCATCGCCTTCGGCGCCAACATCGGGGGCATGGCCACCCTCATCGGGACTCCGCCCAACGCCCTGCTGGCCGGTTACCTGGCCGAGCAGTATGGGATGCAGGTCGGCTTCGTGCAGTGGATGGGGGTGGGGCTGCCCGCCGCCCTGATCCTGCTGCTGGCCTGCTGGTGGTTGCTGTGCCGCCGGGTCTTTCCCCTGCCGTCGCGGCGCATCGAGGGGATCGAGGATCTGATCGCCCGCCAGCAGGCCGCGCTGGGCGCGATGACCGTGCCCGAGCGCCGGGTGGCGCTGGTGTTCACCGCCGTCGCTCTGGCCTGGCTCGGCCGGCCGCTGCTGGAGGCGGTGCTGCCGGGTGCCGGATTGAGCGACCCGGGGATCGCCGTGCTGGGAGCGCTGCTGCTGTTCCTGATTCCCGCCGGCGGCGGGTTCAGGGGCGGGCTGCTGCAATGGGAGGCGACCGCCCAGCTGCCCTGGGGTGTGCTGGTGCTGGTCGGCGGCGGGCTCAGTCTGGGTGCGGCGATCAGCAGCAGCGGCCTGTCCGGTGCGGTGGTCGTCGGTCTGGGCGACCTGGGGGGCTGGCCGGTGTGGGCGGTGATCGGCCTGGTGGCCCTGGTCGCCCTGCTGCTCAGTCATGTCACCAGCAACACCGCCACCGCCGCCACCCTGCTGCCCCTGGCCGCGGCACTGGCGTTGAGCCTCGGCCATTCCCCCCTGCTGCTGACCGTGCCCGTGGCGCTGGCGGCCTCCTGCGCCTTCATGCTCCCGGTGGCCACGCCGCCCAACGCCATCGTGTTCGGCAGCGGCCGGCTCGAGGTGCCCGACATGGTCCGGGCCGGCTGGCAACTGAGTCTGCTGGCGCTGGTGGTGGTGACTCTGGTGGTGCTGACGCTGGTGGAAACCGTGCTGGCCTGATCGCTTGTGGCGGGTTGCCGCCGGGGAGGTACGGCGCGGCTCAGGGCAGGACCTGGCCGCCGATGCTCAGACGGGTGTCGGTGTAGCGTTCGGCCTGCGCCTCGTCGAGCATGGCCAGCTTGCTGATGACCACGGCCGGGCCGGGATCGACGACGGAGCGGGTCTGGGACTCATGCAGGCTTTCGCCATCGGCATCCAGGAACTCCAGGGTCAGGGTGGCATAGTGGGATGCGTCGCAGCGGTTCCTCACCCTGGCCTGCCACTCGATTTCCACAATACCGTAACCCACGTCGGGCTCGCCCACGCTGTATTCGATCAGCTCGATGCAGTCCTCGGTCGGTGTCTCCCCGGCCAGGGTGAGGCCGGGGAGGGCGGTGCCGGCAATCAGGCCCAGCGCCAGCAGCAGATCGGCTTTCATAATCACTCCATCCTGTTCGTCTGGCCCGTTGATTGCACCTTCCATGCCACGGTTTCCCCGATGGATGCCGGTCTGGCCACGGACCAGGCGCGATGTTCAAACTGTCTTGATAATAGGCGATAAATTCAGGAAATTGCATTGAATATCCGGAATGATGCCGTGGTTGCCGCGAGGCCGTCGGGTGAAGCCATGGGCGCCCATGTGTCAGAATGGCGCATATATGAATCAACCGGAGAACAGGATGAGGCTCCAACACTACAATCTGCGCAGCGCGCTGCTGGTCTTCGTGCTGCTGCCCCTGCTGGCACTGGCCGCATTGGCCGGCGGGTATACGCTGCAGGTGCTGGAGACGCAGGGCGAGAAGCGCATGCGCGACGAGATCGATCTGATCGCCCGCGCCATCCGTCAGCCCCTGGGCTACGCCATCGAGCAGGGACGCGAGGGCAGTCTGGCCCAGGCGCTGGACTCGGCTACCCGCATCGGCCGGGTCTACGGGGTCTATGTCTATGATGCCGATGGCAACCGTATCGGTACCCGTGGCCCGACCGCGCCCGCTGCCGGCAGCCGCCGTGCCGCGGAAATGGTCTCCGAGGGGGATCGCCGGGACGAATTCCGGCAGGTGGAGGGCGGCGAGGATGTGTATTCCTATTTCCTGCCCCTGGCTGACAGCGGCGGCCGCATCAGCGGTCTGGTGCAGGTCACGCGGCGGACCAGCGAATTCCGTGACTATATCGCGCGGCTGCGCACCCAGGGTCTGGCGGCGCTGGCGCTGACCTCGCTGCTGCTGACGGCCGTCATCTACATCGGCCATCACAAGGCGGTGGGTTCGCATGTGGGGGCCATGCTGACGGCGATGCGCGCGGTCAGCCGCGGCCAGCACGACCGGCGCCTGCCGACGCGCGGCCCGCGTGAACTGAACCAGCTGGCGGTGGGTATAAATCGGATGCTGGAGAGCCTGACCAGTCAGCGCGAGGTGCTGGATGAGCACCGGCGCGAACAGGCCAGGCTGGAGGATCGGCTGCACCAGTCCGAGCGCATGGCCGCCATCGGACGGCTGGCCGCGGGAGTGGCGCATGAGTTGGGCGCGCCGCTCAACGTGGTTGACGGCAAGGCCCAGCGCGCCCTGCGCCAGCCGGATCTGGATTCCCGTCTGGTCCGGGGGCTGGAGGATATCCGCAATGAAGTCAGACGGATGAATTTCATTGTCCGCCAGTTGATGGATTTCGGCCGCAACAATCCGCTGCAATGTCAGTCGGAACGCGCCGACCGGCTGGTACGTGCGGTGCAGGCCCGGTTCGGCGACGCTGCGGCAGCTGGCGGTGTCGAACTGGAAGTGCTCGGGCAGCCGCCGGCGCCGGTGCTGACGCTGGACCGGCTGCGCATGGAGCAGGCGCTGTCGAATCTGCTGCGCAATGCCCTGCAGGCGGCGAGCGCACGGGTGCGCCTGGGCTGGTTTGTCGAAGGCGATCAGGCGGGTTTCAGCATTGAGGACGACGGCCCGGGCATCCCGGCATCGGATCGGGAGAAGATCTTCGAACCCTTCTATACCACCAAGGGCGTGGCCGAGGGCACCGGCCTGGGACTGGCCGTTGCCGCAGCCGCGGTCAAGGACCACGGTGGCCGGATCGAGGTCGATCCGAGTTCCCTGGGTGGAGCGCGGTTCCGGATTGTGTTGTCCCTGGCCGAAGCTGAGGTGCGGGCATGAATTCAGGACAGACAACCGGAGCCGCCGCAGCGCAACGGGTCCTGGTGGTGGAGGACGATGCCGCCCTGCGCACACTGCTGGTCGAAGAACTGGAGGATGCCGGCTATGCCGCCGAGGCGGTGCCGGATGCCGAGCAGGCCTGGCAGTGCCTGCAGGCCCGGGAACAGGACCTGGTGATCAGCGACCTGCGCCTGCCCGGCGCCGATGCCATGACGCTGCTCGGCCAGGTGCGGCAGCTGCCGGCCGCGCCCGGCTTCATCATTATCACCGCCTTCGGCACCGTCTCCCAGGCGGTGGAGGCGCTCAGGGAGGGGGCGGATGATTTCCTGACCAAGCCGGTGGACCTGGAGCACCTGCTGATGAGCGTGCGCCGGGTGAGCGAGACCCGGCGCCTGCGACTGGAACTGGCACGCTACCGGGCGCTGCTCGGCGAGGCGGACTTTCACGGCATGGTCGGCCGCAGTGCGCCCATGCAGCGCCTCTATGGCCAGATCCGTCAGATCGCCCGCGCAGCGGGTCCGGTCCTGATCGAGGGCGAGAGCGGCACCGGCAAGGAACTGGTCGCCCGCGCCCTGCATCGGGAGAGCGAGCGGGCGGAAGGCCCCTTTGTTGCGGTCAACTGCGCCGCCATTCCCGCCGAACTGCTGGAGAGCGAACTGTTCGGGCACGCCGCCGGCGCCTTCTCCGGGGCGCAGAAGGCCCGGCGTGGCCTGTTCCTGGAGGCGAGCGGCGGCAGCCTGCTGCTGGACGAGATCGGCGAGATGCCGCTGGCGATGCAGGCCAAGCTGCTGCGGGTGCTGCAGGAGCAGACGCTGCGGCCGGTCGGCAGCGACCGCGAGGAACGGGTCGATGTGCGCATCCTGGCCGCGACCAACAGCGATCTGGCCAGCGAGGTGAATGAGGGCGGCTTCCGCGAGGACCTCTACTACCGGCTCAACACCTTTGCCCTGCAGGTCCCGCCGCTGCGGGAACGGGGCGAGGACCTGGAACTGCTCACTGCGCGTTTCATCGATCAGTTCAGCGCCCGCCAGGATCATCCGGTGCAGGGCATCACCCAGGCCGCGCTGCGCCGGCTCCGGGCCTACAGCTTTCCCGGGAATGTCCGCGAACTGGCCAACGTCATCGAATGGGCGGTGACCTTCTGTCACGAGAGCCAGATCGATCTGGTGCATCTGCCGGAGCGGCTGTCCGGGACGGCGGCGCTGGAGTCCGCGGCGTCGGCCGGCGCGCCTCCGCCCTGGCTGGGGGACGGCGAGTCCCTGCCCACGCTGGCCCAGGTGGAACGGCGCTACATCGACCATGTGCTCGCACAGGTCGATGGCAACAAGCGCCAGGCCGCCCAGATCCTGGGCATCGGGCGCCGTACCCTGTACCGCCGCCTGGGCGAGGATGGCACCGACTGATCCGTGCGCCCGGCACATGTGCCGCTTTGCCACAGCCGGGACGCCCTGAAGAGGCTGCCCCGCAGGTCGCCGGCGTGCAGCCCGAATTGCCTTCCAGGCGCCCTGCTGACTCTACAATCAATTGATATTTATATCATATTGAAGATGTCCGACGTGGTGCTCAAAGCTGCGGCAGCCAACTGGCATGGTGGTTGCTCCTGTCCCGGGTGCCACTCAATGACACGGAGTAAACCATGATGAAATCTGTACTCAAACCCGTTGCAATCGCCCTCTGCGGCCTGGGGCTGTCGTTTGCCGCGCAGGCCCAGGAATACGGCCAGGGGCAGGGCGACGGCTACCAGCAGCAGGGGCAGCCGCCCGCCGCGCAGCAGCCCGGGGGTGCCGCGGCGCCCCAGGTGGATCTCAGCGATGAGAAGGTCAGCCAGTTCAAGGCGGCCTTCGACGAGATCAGCACCATCCGCCAGGCCTATGCCGGTGAACTGCAGAATGCCGAGGATCCGAACAAGGCGCGCGAACTGCAGCAGCAGGCGCAGTCCGAGATGGTGGAAGCCGTCGAGGATTCCGGGCTGTCCGTGCAGGACTATAACCGCATCGCCGGTGCCATCCAGCAGGACCCCGAACTGCGCAGCCAGGTACTGGGTACCAACTGAACCTGACGCTTCTGCCTCCTCCTTCATGATTACCCCGCTTGGCGGGGTTTTTTTGTTTTGGGGTGAGGAGTGAGGAGTGAGGAGTGAGGAGTTTGGTGGGTCGGGTAAGCGTAGCGTGACCCGACATGCCACGGCGGGTGTCGGGTTGCGCCTTTGCAGGCCAACCCGACCTGCGCGCTAGCGCAGATCCCCGTACAGGCACTGCAGGGCGGCCAGGGCGGCGAGTCCGGCGGTCTCGGTGCGCAGGATACGCGGACCCAGGCGCACCCCCTGAAAACCGGCGCCGCGGGCCTGGTCCCGTTCGGCCGGAGCCAGTCCGCCCTCGGGGCCGATGAGCAGACTGAGTGCCTGCGTCTGCGCCAGGTCGTGCGGACCGCGCCCGGCCGTCGGATCCAGCAGCAGCCCGAGCCGGTCCGGCGCATGCGCGGCCAGCACCGCATCCAGCGTCTGCATGCCGGCCAGTTCCGGCAGGCGGTTGCGGCCGCACTGCTCGCAGGCGTGGATGATCACGCCGTGCCAGTGCTGCATGCGCTTGTCCAGGCGCTCGCCGCTGAGTTTGACCTGGCTGCGTTCGCTGGCCAGCGGCACGATGCGGGTCACCCCCAGTTCCACCGCCTTCTGCAGGATCAGGTCCATCTTCTCGCCGCGCGCCACGCCCTGGAGCAGTTCGATGTCCAGCGGGGATTCGCGTTCCTGTTCAATATGCTCGTGGAGGCTGACCTGCGCGCCCTCGCGGCGGGTGTCTTCCAGTGTGGCGCGATACTCGCCGCCCTCGCCGTTGAACAGGATCAGGGTGTCGCCCGGTCTCAGCCGCAGTACCTTCACGGCGTGGCGCTGGGCGCGTTCATCCAGATGGGTGGTGGTGCCGCCGGCAAGCGGCCGGGGCAGGTAGATGCGGGGGATGGCCATTCACGCCATCCTGCAGGATTTGGCTGTGTGATGGGAAACGCAGAGAACGCAGAGGCGTATATGCCCCTTTGGGTACAAAGGCACAGAGAATTCAATCTTGTTCATCTCTGCGACTCCGCGCCTCTGCGTCCTTTGCGTTGATGCCGCCAGGGTAGGAAGGGACCTGTCAGTCCTGGATCGGCAGACCCAGGTTCTTCCAGATGGCGATGGTCGGTGCCGAGCGGTTCATCACATAGAAGTGGATGCCCGGCACGCCGGCGTCAAGCAGGCGCCGGCACAGGTCGGAGACGACCTCTTCGCCGAATTTGCCCAGCGACTCCATATCGTCGCCGTAGGCGATCAGGCGCTGGCGGATCCAGCGCGGGATCTCGGCGCCACAGGCGTCGGAGAACCGGGCCAGCTGCTTGTAGTTGGTGATGGGCATGATGCCCGGCACGATCGGCAGGTCGATCCCCATCTTCTCGCAGTCGTCGACGAAGCGGAAATAGGCGTCGGCGTTGAAGAAGTACTGCGTGATCGCGGTATTGGCGCCCGCGTCGACCTTGCGCTTGAAGTTCTTCAGATCCTCGAAGGCGGTCGGCGCCTGGGGATGGAACTCCGGGTAGGCGGCGACCTCGAGCTTGAAGGTATCGCCGGTCTCGGCGCGGATGAACTCCACCAGTTCATTGGCGTAGCGGAATTCGCCCGTGTCGCGCATGCCGGAGGGCATATCGCCTCTGAGGGTGACGATACGGCGTACACCCGCGTCCTTGTAGCGCTGCAGCAGCTCACGGATGTTGTCCCGGGTCGAGCCGATGCAGGACAGGTGCGGCGCGGCGTCGCCACCGGACTTGATGATCTCGGCGACGGTCTCGTAGGTGCCTTCCTGGGTGCTGCCGCCGGCACCGAAGGTCACGGAATAGAAATTGGGATTGAGCTTGTCCAGCCGCGAGCGGGCCAGGCGCAGTTTCTTGGCGCCTTCCTCCGTCTTGGGCGGGAAGAACTCGAAACTGAACGACTTATCGTACTTTTGCTGAGTTTTCATAGGCAGGCTTCTGATCTGTTGGCAGGTGTTTGAAGACAAGGGGCGATGATGGGGCAACGGCACTTGCCGTTGCCCCTCGCCGGTGTTTCAAGCTGCCTGATCAGTAGCGGTAGTGCTCGGGCTTGTAGGGGCCCTCGACCGGCACGCCGATATAGTCGGCCTGTTCCTGGCTCAGCTTGGTCAGCTTGGCGCCGATCTTGTCCAGGTGCAGGCGCGCAACCTCCTCGTCCAGGTGCTTGGGCAGGATGTAGACGTTGTTGTCGTACTGGTCGCCCTTGGTGAACAGCTCGATCTGAGCCAGCACCTGGTTGGTGAAGGAGTTGGACATCACGAAGCTCGGGTGGCCGGTGCCGCAGCCCAGGTTCACCAGGCGGCCTTCGGCCAGCATGGTCACGCGGTGACCGTCGGGGAAGACGATCTGGTCGACCTGCGGCTTGATGTTGATCCACTCGTGCTTGCGGGTCTTCTCGATCTGGATCTCGTTGTCGAAGTGACCGATGTTGCACACGATGGCCTGGTCCTTCATGGCGGCCATGTGGTCATAGGTAATGATGTCCTTGTTGCCGGTGGTGGTGACGAAGATGTCGCCCAGCGGCGCGGCCTCTTCCATGGTCACCACGCGGTAGCCTTCCATCGCCGCCTGCAGGGCGCAGATCGGATCGATCTCGGTCACCCACACGGTCGCCCCCAGACCACGCAGCGACTGGGCCGAGCCCTTGCCGACGTCGCCGTAGCCGCAGACCACGCCGATCTTGCCGGCGATCATGGTGTCGGTGGCACGCTTGATGCCGTCGACCAGCGACTCGCGGCAGCCGTAGAGATTGTCGAACTTGGACTTGGTGACCGAGTCGTTGACGTTGATGGCGGGGAAGGCCAGTTCGCCCTTCTTGGCCATGTCATACAGGCGGTGCACGCCGGTGGTGGTCTCCTCGGTGACGCCCTTGATGTTCTTCTTGATGTTGGAGTACCAGTTCGGCGACTCCTTCAGCTTGGCCTTGATGGCGTTGAACAGGGCCACTTCCTCCTCGCTGCTGGGGTTGTCCAGCACGGAGAGGTCGGACTCGGCCTTGGTGCCCAGCATGATCAGCATGGTGGCGTCGCCGCCGTCGTCCAGGATCATGTTCGGGGTCTCGTTGCCGAACTCCATCAGCTTGTGGGTGAAGTCCCAGTACTCCTCCAGGCTCTCGCCCTTGTAGGCGTAGACCGGGATGCCGCGGGCGGCGATGGCCGCGGCGGCGTGGTCCTGGGTGGAGAAGATGTTGCACGACACCCAGCGCACCTCGGCGCCCAGCTCGACCAGGGTCTCGATCAGCACGGCGGTCTGGATGGTCATGTGCAGACTGCCGGCGATGCGGGCGCCCTTGAGCGGCTGCTGGTCGCGGTATTTCTCGCGGGTGGCCATCAGACCGGGCATTTCGGTCTCGGCGATATCGATTTCCTTGCGACCCCAATCGGCGAGATTGATGTCGGCAACCTTGAAGTCAGTGAAGTTCTTGTCCATCACAGCGTTCATGTAGTTTGGTCTCCCAAGTTACCGAGCGCAGTTGTTCATCCTGAACCCGCTTTCTCCGAGCCTGGCAGGAGGCGGCGGAGTTTATGGGTCGGGGCGGACCCTGATCCCATAAACTCCGCGCTCCTGTTGCAACGCTCCTCGAAGCGCGGTTGACCGTCAATCTAACAGTCGTTGCTTACAAAAAATGTTACAGGCCGGCGCCGTCACGCAGCAACTCGGCCTTGTCGGTCCGCTCCCACGGCAGGTCGATGTCATCCCGACCCAGGTGGCCGTAGGCGGCGGTCTGCTGGTAGATCGGCTGCAGCAGATCCAGCATGGTGATGATGCCCCAGGGGCGCAGGTCGAAGTGCTCGCGCACCAGGGCGGTGATCCTGCTTTCCTCGACGTGGTGGGTGCCGAAGGTCTCCACCGTGATGGAGGTCGGCTCGGCCACGCCGATGGCGTAGGACACCTGCAGTTCGCAGCGATCGGCCAGCCCTGCGGCGACGATGTTCTTGGCCACGTAGCGGCAGGCGTAGGCCGCGCTCCGGTCCACCTTGGACGGATCCTTGCCGGAGAAGGCGCCGCCGCCGTGGCGGGACATGCCGCCGTAGGTATCGACGATGATCTTGCGTCCGGTCAGGCCGCAGTCGCCCATCGGTCCGCCGATCACGAAGGTGCCGGTCGGGTTGATGTGGATCCGGTCCGGGTCGCATCCCGCAAGCCAGCCTTCCGGGATCACCGGCTTGATGATCATCTCGTAGACGGCTTCCTTGAGCTGCGGTAGCGAAATCTCCGGCGAGTGCTGGGTGGAGAGCACGATGGCCTCGACCCCCACGGGCTTGAGATCCTCGTAGCGGAAGGTGACCTGGCTCTTGGCATCGGGCCGCAGCCAGGGCAGTTCGCCGTTCCTGCGCAGTTCGGCCTGGCGCCGCACCAGCCGGTGGGCGTAGGTGATCGGCGCCGGCATCAGCACCTCGGTCTCGTTGCTGGCGTAGCCGAACATCAGGCCCTGATCGCCCGCGCCCTGCTGCTCGCGCGTCGCCCGGTCCACGCCCTGGCGGATATCGGGCGACTGTTCGCCGATGGCATTGAGCACGGCACAGGTGTGGCCGTCGAAGCCGATGTCGGAACTGGTGTAACCGATGCCGTTGACGGTGTTGCGTATCAGCTCCTCATACTTGAGGCTGGCGCTGGTGGTGATCTCGCCGGCCAGAACCACCATGCCGGTCTTGACCAGGGTCTCACAGGCCACGCGGGCGTGCGGGTCCTGGGCGATGATGGCGTCCAGGACGGCATCCGAGATCTGGTCGCACATCTTGTCCGGATGCCCCTCCGAGACGGACTCGGAGGTGAACAGGAAGTCGTTTGACATGTATTTTGCGTTGCAGCCCCAAAGAGCCCGCTATAGTAACAAATATTTGTGCAAATATATAGCCGGGTCCTTTCGTGTCCGCTGGGGCGGCGTATAATGACAACCAGAGAGAACTCACCGAAACCCTAATGAAAGCGAGGAATTAGCGCTATGGTGTCGTTGGAAACCCCCGTATGCGATTTCGGCCGGCCGGCGGTCGATTTCTCCCTGCCCGGCGTGGACGGCAGGACCTGGACCCTGCAGGACTGCCGCGGCGAGAAGGGCCTGCTGGTAATGTTCATCTGCAACCACTGTCCCTACGTCAAGGCCGTGCGCGACCGCATCGTGCGCGACGCCCGGGAGTTGAAGGAGAAATACGGCATCAACAGCGTGGCCATCATGTCCAACGACCCGACCGACTACCCCGAGGACAGCTTCGAGAACATGAAGCAGGTGGCCGAGGAGTTCGATTTCCCCTTCCCCTATCTGCTGGACGAGACCCAGGCAGTGGCCAAGGCGTACGGCGCGGTCTGTACCCCGGATTTCTTCGGCTACAACGCCGACCTGGAACTGCAGTACCGCGGCCGGCTGGATGCAAGCCGCAAGGAGGCCGCCGCCCCCGATGTGAAGCGCGACCTGTTCGAGGCCATGGTCCAGGTGGCCGAGACCGGAAAAGGCCCGGCCGAGCAGATCCCCAGCATGGGCTGCTCCATCAAGTGGAAGGAAGAGGCCTGACACGGACGGCGGGTTCCGCTTTTTTCTTCAACGCAGAGGCGCGAAGGCGCAGAGATCGCAGAGTTTTTATATGTATTTCAATAAAATAGTCTTTGCGTCCTCTGCGCCTTCGCGTCTCTGCGTTGAAAGGTTTTGCTGCACGTGCTTGCCACCCGGGCCCAAATGGCGCCCATAATAAGGTATATGAACGGGTTCGAGACCTTCTTTCGGGATGAGCCGATCGAGGCCCGGGAACTGACCCTCCCGGCCCGTACCTACAATCTGGCCCACGTCGCCCTCCAGCGTTCGGGCCGGGACTGCCTGTTCGTGCCCATCCGCAGCATGCAGTTCATGGCGGTGATCGACGCCGAGGAGATCATCTTCGTCGACATCGAGGCCAAGCACCTGGTCGAGGTGGCCTGGACCCACTTCCGCCCCCAGGCCCGCGCCGCCCTTGACGCGCCCGTGCCCTACCGCGTGGAGATCTACCTGGACAAGGGCCGGGAGAGCGCCAGGCGGCTCCAGGGCGAGTTCGCCAAGGCCCTGGAGGAAATGGAAAAACGCCATCTGAGCCGGCAGCAGTCCGAGCATGCCGGCGAAGTCCTTCCCCTGTCGGGCAGGCCGCCTTCCCGTTCCTGAACCGGCGCCGGCCTAATGCCCGTATAAAATCGGCCTCCGACCCCCGCTATTGCGACACCGCACCAACTAGGGGAAAATACGCCGCTCTCCCGGGCCCGGGTGATGCCACTTCCAGCGCGCCCCGAGGTTGTTGAGGCCGTAGACAGCCCGGTCCTCCGCGGGACCGGATGCTGGCAGTCCATGCGCCCTGCGAGCAGGTACGGTCGTCCAGGCGCCTGTGTCGGTTCGAGCGATCGCAGCAGATCAGTCTCAGGTCCGACAGGCTCCCTGGGTGCATTTTTGTTTTACCGGGAAGAAAAAATTACCAGGAATTACGGCGGCGACGCCCGGCAGGGGCGGTGCTGCGACTTCACAAGATTTCTTAATAAAGCGTTTACAGGAGAGAGCTATGCCTTCTCGCAGAGAGCTTGCCAATGCCGTTCGTGCACTGAGCATGGATGCCGTCCAGAAGGCCAAGTCCGGCCATCCCGGCGCCCCCATGGGCATGGCGGACATCGCCGAGGTGCTGTGGAACGACTTCATGAAGCACAATCCGGCGAACCCGGGCTGGTATGACCGCGACCGCTTCGTCCTGTCCAACGGCCACGGCTCCATGCTGATCTACTCCCTGCTGCACCTGACCGGCTATGATCTGCCGATGGAAGAGTTGAAGAACTTCCGTCAGCTGCACTCCAAGACCCCCGGCCATCCCGAATACGGCTACACCCCCGGTGTCGAGACCACCACCGGCCCGCTGGGGCAGGGCATCAGCAACGCCGTGGGCATGGCGCTGGCCGAGCGCACCCTGGCCGCGCAGTTCAACCGCGACGGCCATCACATCGTCGACCACTACACCTACGTGTTCATGGGCGACGGCTGCATGATGGAAGGCATCTCCCACGAATCCTGCGCCCTGGCCGGCACCCTGGGCCTGGGCAAGCTGATCGCCTTCTGGGACGACAACGGCATCTCCATCGACGGCCACGTCGATACCTGGTTCACCGACGACACGCCCAAGCGCTTCGAGGCTTATGGCTGGCACGTGGTGCGCGGCGTCGACGGCCACGATCCGGAAGCCGTCGCCAAGGCCATCCACGAGGCCAAGTCGGTCAACGACAAGCCCACCCTGATCTGCACCAAGACCGTCATCGGTTATGGCGCGCCCAACCTGTGCGGCAGCCACGACTGCCACGGCGCCCCGCTGGGCGATGACGAGATCAAGGCCACCCGCGAGAACCTGGGCTGGAAGCACGAGCCGTTCGTGATCCCGGACGAGATCTATGCCGGCTGGGATGCCAAGGACAAGGGCAGCAAGGCCGAGGCCGAGTGGAACGAGAAGTTCGCCGCCTACAAGGCCGCCTTCCCCGATATGGCCGCCGAGTTCGAGCGCCGCATGAAGGGTGAGCTGCCGGCGAACTGGAAGGAGACCGCCGAGGCCTTCATCAAGAGTTGCGACGAGGCCGGCGCCTCCGACCCGACCCGCAAGGCCTCGGGCAACGCCATCAAGGCCTTCGCCAAGGTGCTGCCCGAATTCGTCGGCGGCTCGGCCGACCTCACCCCGTCCAACAACACCTCCTGGCCGGAGTGCAGGCAGATCACCAGTACGGTGGCCGACGGCAACTACATCTCCTACGGCGTACGCGAGTTCGGCATGTCCGCCATCATGAACGGCATGGCGCTGCACGGCGGCGTGAAGCCCTTCGGCGGCACCTTCCTGATGTTCTCTGAATATGCCCGCAACGCCCTGCGTATGGCCGCCCTGATGAAGGTGCCGACCCTGTTCGTCTACACCCACGACTCCATCGGTCTGGGCGAGGATGGCCCCACTCACCAGCCGGTCGAGCAGATCTCCACCCTGCGCCTGATGCCCAACATGTCGCTGTGGCGTCCCTGTGACACGGTCGAGACCGCCGTGGCCTGGAAGGCCGGCATCGAGCGCAACGACGGCCCGACCTCGCTGATCTTCTCGCGCCAGAACCTGGCCCACATGTCGCGCAGCGCCGACCAGATCGCCAACATCGCCCGCGGCGGCTACGTGCTGCGCGACTGCGACGGCGAGCCGGAGGCCATCATCATTGCCACCGGTTCCGAGGTCGAGATCGCCATGCAGGCCGCCGACAGCCTGAGCGGCCGGAAGATCCGCGTGGTGTCCATGCCCTCGACCGACGTCTTCGACGCCCAGGACGAGGCCTACAAGGAGTCCGTCCTGCCGAAGAGTTGCACCAAACGTGTCGCGGTCGAGGCCGGTGTCACCGATTACTGGCGCAAGTACGTCGGCCTGGACGGCGCCGTGGTCGGCCTGGACCGCTTCGGCGAGTCTGCGCCTGCCGGGCAGCTGTTCAAGGAGTTCGGCTTCACCGCGGAGAACGTCGCCAAGGTAGTGGAAGGCATTCTGTAAAAAACCTTTAAACACCGTCATTGCGAGGAACGAAGTGACGAAGCAATCTCTTTCTGCTGCAACCTGGCTTATGAGATTGCCGAGCGTGGCCCATAGAACCCCTTCGGGGTTCATTATGGGTACCCCACCCTCCGGGTCGGGGCATCGCAATGACGGCCAAAGATTTAGTGACTAAGTAGATACTCAGAAATGGAGACAGACAATGGCAATTAAGATCGGTATCAATGGTTTCGGCCGCATCGGCCGCATGGTCTTCCGCGCCGTGGCGAAGGATTTCAAGGACATCGAGATCGTCGGCATCAACGACCTGCTGGAGCCGGACTACCTGGCCTACATGCTGAAGTACGACTCCGTGCACGGCCGTTTCGACGGTGACATCTCCGTCGAGGGCAACAACCTGGTCGTCAATGGCAAGAAGATCCGCCTGACCGCCGAGCGTGATCCGGCCGCCCTGAAGTGGGACGAAGTCGGTGCCGAGATCGTAGTCGAGTCCACCGGCCTGTTCCTGACCGAAGAGACCGCGCAGAAGCACATCGACGCCGGCGCCAAGAAGGTCGTTATGTCCGCCCCGTCCAAGGACGCCACCCCGATGTTCGTCTATGGCGTCAACCAGGATGCCTACAAGGGCGAGACCATCGTCTCCGCCGCCTCCTGCACCACCAACTGCCTGGCCCCGGTGGCCAAGGTGCTGCACGACAAGTACGGCATCAAGCGCGGCCTGATGACCACCGTTCACGCTGCCACCGCCACCCAGAAGACGGTCGATGGTCCTTCCCAGAAGGACTGGCGCGGCGGCCGCGGTATCCTGGAGAACATCATCCCGTCCTCCACCGGTGCCGCCAAGGCTGTGGGCAAGGTACTGCCTGATCTCAATGGCAAGCTGACCGGCATGGCCTTCCGCGTGCCGACCTCCGACGTCTCCGTGGTCGACCTGACTGTCGAACTGGACAAGGAAGCCAAGTACGACGACATCTGCGCCGCCATGAAGGCCGCCTCCGAGGGCGAGCTGAAGGGTGTGATGGGCTACACCGAGGAGAAGGTGGTATCCACCGACTTCCGTGGCAACAGCGCCCCGTCGACCTTCGATGCCGAGGCCGGCATCGCCCTGGACGGTACCTTCGTCAAGGTCGTGTCCTGGTACGACAATGAGTACGGCTACACCTGCAACATGATGCGCTTCGTGGAGCACGTCGCGAAGAACTGATCAGGGATCAGGGTGCAGGGGCCGGCAAGACCGGCCCCTGATACTTCCCGCTTCCGCACTTGAATGGAAAGCCATTCGTCATGCCCGCGGGCATCGCAAATCGCTTTCAACAAATTAAACACAGGAGTTGTGCATGGCTTCCTTTACCAAGCTCACTGACCTCGATCTGTCCGGCAAGCGGGTACTGATCCGCGCCGATCTGAACGTGCCGGTGAAAAACGGCAAGGTGACTTCCGATGCCCGCATCACCGCCTCCATGCCCACCATCGAGCATTGCGTGAAGGCCGGAGCTAAGGTCATGGTGATGTCGCATCGCGGCCGTCCCGAAGAGGGCGTGGTCGACGAGGAGAACTCCATGCAGCCCATCGCCGAGGACATGTCCGCCAAGCTGGGCAAGGATGTGCGCCTGGTCAAGGACTATCTGGACAAGGCCCCCGAGGTCGCCGACGGCGAGGTGGTGCTGCTGGAGAACGTGCGTTTCAACAAGGGCGAGAAGAAGGACGACGAAACCCTGGCCAAGAAGTACGCCAGCCTGTGCGACGTCTATGTGATGGATGCCTTCGGCACCGCCCACCGCGCCCAGGCCTCGACCCACGGTGCCGGCAAGTTCGCCCCCACCGCCTGCGCCGGCCTGCTGCTGGCCGAGGAGCTGGAGGCCCTGCAGAAGGCCCTGGCCAATCCCGACCGCCCCATGGTCGCCATCGTCGGCGGCTCCAAGGTCTCCACCAAGCTGACCGTGCTCGAGGCGCTGTCCACCAAGGTGGACCAGCTCATCGTCGGCGGCGGCATCGCCAACACCTTCATCAAGGCCGCCGGTCACAATGTCGGCAAGTCACTCTACGAGCAGGACCTGGTGGCCGAGGCCAAGCGCCTGATGGAAGCCGCCGCGGCCAAGGGCGGCGAGATCCCGGTGCCGGTGGACGTGGTGGTCGGCAAGGAATTCTCCGAGAACGCCGAGGCCGTCACCAAGAAGGTGGATGAAGTCGCCGACGACGACATGATCTTCGACGTCGGTCCCGAGACCGCCGGCCGCTATGCCGAGATGCTCAAGAATGCCGGCACCATCGTCTGGAACGGCCCGGTCGGCGTGTTCGAATTCGATCAGTTCGGCGCGGGCACCAGGGCCCTGGGCCTGGCCATCGCCGAGTCCAACGGCTTCTCCATCGCCGGCGGCGGCGACACCATCGCCGCCATCCAGAAGTACGGCATCTACGACAAGGTGTCCTACATCTCCACCGCCGGTGGTGCCTTCCTGGAGTTCCTGGAAGGCAAGACCCTGCCGGCCGTGGCGATGCTGGAGGAACGCGCGAAGGGGTGATGCTTAAGTGAGGAGTGAGGAGAAAGGAGTGAGGAATAACAAGAGGGAGCCCGATTGTGGCTTTGACTCCTCGCTCCTCACCCCATCACTCCTCACTCAGTCGCTTGTATCTCCTTACTCCCAACAGGAACACACATGCTGCGACGTACAAAGATAATCGCCACCCTCGGTCCGGCGACCGACGATCCCAAGGCCCTCGATGAACTGATCCAGGCGGGCGTGGACGTGGTCCGCCTGAATTTCTCCCACGGCTCCCACGAGGAACACCGCAACCGCAGTGAAACGGTGCGCAACCGCGCCCGCGCCCACGGCCGTCAGGTCGGCGTGCTGGTCGATCTGCAGGGGCCGAAGATCCGCATCGAGCGTTTCCAGGAAGGCAGTGTGGTGCTGGAGGAGGGCGAGCGCTTCATCCTCGATTCCAACCTGGCGCCGGACGCCGGCGACAAGGATCGCGTGGGGCTGACCTACAAGCAGCTGCCCGATGACGTCAATCGGGGCGACACCCTGCTGCTGGATGACGGCCAGGTCGTGCTCTGGGTCGAGGACGTGCGCGAGACCGAGGTCGAGTGTCGGGTGGTGCTCGGCGGCCCGCTGTCCAACAACAAGGGCATCAATCGCCAGGGCGGCGGCCTGTCGGCCAAGGCCCTGACCGACAAGGACCGCATCGATATCCGCGTGGCGGCGGACATGCAGGCCGACTATGTCGCCATCTCCTTCCCGCGTTCGGCCGAGGACGTCAACGAGGCACGCGAACTGCTGCGCCAGGCCGGTGGCCACGGCGGCCTGGTCGCCAAGATCGAGCGCGCCGAGGCGATCCACAACCTGGAGGAGATCATCGAGGCCTCCGACGCCGTGATGATCGCCCGCGGCGACCTGGGCGTGGAGATCGGCGACGCCGAGTTGCCGGCGGTGCAGAAACGCATTATTTCCGCGGCCCGCAACATGGACCGGGTGGTGATCACCGCCACCCAGATGATGCAGTCCATGGTCGAGAGCCAGATCCCGACCCGGGCCGAGGTCTTCGACGTGGCCAACGCCGTCATCGACGGCACCGACGCGGTGATGCTCTCGGCCGAGACCGCGACCGGCCGTTACCCGGCCAAGGCCGTCTCCGCCATGGACCGCATCTGCAAGGGCGCGGAGCGTCAGCGCAGCGCGCTGTGGCAGGAGCGGCGCCAGAAGGTGCGCTTCAACCGCATCGACGAGGCCATCGCCAAGGCCGCCATGTATACCGCCAACCACCTGGGCGTGAAGGCCATCGCGGCCCTGACCGAGTCCGGCGCCACGCCGCTGTGGATGTCGCGCATCAGTTCCGGGATCCCGATCTACGCCTTGACCCGCCATGTGGAGACGCGTAGAAAGGTAACCCTTTACCGCGGCGTCTATCCGGTCAGCTTCGACGTCACCACCACTGATCACGCCGAGGTCAACCGCGAGGCCATCGACGAACTGATGCGCCGCGGTGCGGTGCGCGACGGCGACCTGGTGATCATCACCAAGGGCGATCTGGCCGGGGTCCTGGGCGGCACCAACGCCATGAAAATACTGCGGGTCGGTGAACACGAGGCCCGGGAGCAGTAAGCCCGGCCGGCCGGAGTTGAATAACCGGACTTTTTATGCAGCTGAAGCGTCGTCCGCGTCCTGATTACAATGACAGGTTCCCGGGATCCGGGCGTCGACGAAAGATTTCGAAAACCTTTAAAACCCAAATCCCAAGGAGAACGTCATGGCCTTGATATCCCTGCGTCAATTGCTCGATTACGCCGCCGAAAACGATTTCGGCATGCCTGCCTTCAACGTCAACAACATGGAGCAGGTCCACGCCATCATGCAGGCGGCCGATGAAACCAACAGCCCGGTCATCATGCAGGGTTCGGCCGGTGCGCGCTCCTATGCGGGCGAGCCCTTCCTGCGCCACCTGATCACCGCCGCGCTGGAGATGTATCCGCACATCCCGGTGGTGATGCACCAGGATCACGGCTCGGCCCCGTCCGTCTGCCTGCGCTCCATCCAGTCAGGTTTCAGTTCCGTGATGATGGACGGCTCGCTGATGGAGGACATGAAGACCCCCTCCACCTACGAATACAACGTCGACGTGACCCGTCGCGTGGTCGAGATGGCCCACGCCGGCGGCGTGTCCGTCGAGGGTGAGCTCGGCTGCCTGGGCTCGCTGGAAACCGGTATGGCCGGCGAGGAAGACGGCTCCGGCGCCGAGGGCGTGCTGGACCACTCCCAGCTGCTGACCGACCCCGAAGAGGCCGCGCAGTTCGTCAAGGAGACCGGGGTGGATGCACTCGCCATCGCCATCGGCACCTCCCACGGCGCCTACAAGTTCACCCGTCCCCCGACCGGCGACATCCTGGCCATCGAGCGCATCAAGGAGATCCACGCCCGCATCCCCAACACCCACCTGGTGATGCACGGCTCCTCCTCGGTGCCGCAGGACTGGCTGAAGATCATCGACGAGTTCGGCGGCGACATGGGCGAGACCTATGGCGTGCCGGTCGAGGAGATCCAGGAAGGCATCAAGCACGGCGTGCGCAAGGTCAACATCGACACCGACCTGCGCATGGCCTCCACCGGTGCCATCCGCAAGCACCTGGCCGAGAACCCGAAGAACTTCGACCCGCGCAAGTTCCTCAAGGCCTCCACCGCGGCCATGAAGGATATCTGCAAGGCCCGCTACGAGGCCTTCGGCTGCGCCGGCCACGCCGACAAGATCAAGCCCATGAGCCTCGAGGCCATGTTCAAGCGCTACGAGTCCGGCGAACTGGATCCCAAGGTCAACTGATCGAGGTTTTCCTCGGGACACGGAAGGGCGGCTGCGGCCGCCCTTTTTTATGTCTGCTGTGTATGTGCCATGATCGATACCGACCGGCTTCCATACTGGGTGAACTGGCTGCCCAGGACCGCGACGGGACCTGGTGGGGCTTCGAGGCCGAACCCCATCAACACCACTGCGGCTGGTACGAGAACGAGGTCGGCCGCAGCCTGCGCATCGCCAGCGCCGAACCCAACCCCGATTGGGCAGCCAGCCTTCGTTCCCGCGATTCGTAGGATGGGTGGAGGCGCCCTGCGCCGCAACCCATCACTGGGTCGCGTGTTGATGGGTTGCGCTGCGCTTCACCCATCCTACGTCTGGTTCCAACAGGTAAACGCCGATAACCAGAAATCGATATCCGGATAGGCGTCGCCGCGTGATTTCTGCTGCTCGGCCAGCTCGATCAGCAGACTGCGCAGTTCCCGCACATGCATCTCCCACAGTGTTGCGTCCATCCCGGGATTGTCGTCCATGGCCGCATTGGCCACCGAGCCGGCACCGCCCCACATGCGTTTAGAATTGAGCCGCTGCCAGCCGGCATCGGGATCAGCCTCGAACAGCGCAATCACCTCCCGCAGCCAGCCAGCGTGCTCATCCGGATGGACGTCAAGCTGTTCGGCGAGGCGCTCGAGTAGTATTGTTTCACTCATCATCCCAGTGTAACGCGAAGAGAGACAGGATGCAGGCTGACCTTTCCTGATGACCCTGAGCGATCTCCACGGGCCTACAGCGTTGCAATTGATGCGACTGCGTTGTTCGGGTTGTCGGCTTGGTGACTGCGTGTTATGCGCCTGGGCAGGTGGGGGAGGGTGTGCGCCGGAGCGTATAAACGGGCATTCCGTCTATGGTTCCATTTTCAGCGGTAGTATACTTGTGCCTTCTGCATCCAGGCTGGCCCGCGAAACGGGCATGCTGCCCACGAATTTCGCAACAGGAGGAGATGAGTATGAAAATAAACCTTTCGTTTGTACCGCCGGGCGGAGGCAGGATCGAGTACAACCTGGTCATGGATATGCCCGAAATTCCCCGGCAGGGCGATTACATCTCGATCACGAGACCGGGGCAGACCGGCGCAGAGACTTTCATCGTGAAGAGGGCATGGTGGAATCTCGAGGTCGATGAATCCAAGCCGAAGGGGACGGTCAAGGAAATACAGGTTGAATGCGAATTCGCAGTCTCGAAGCTTGCGAGCGAGGATCACAGGCGCACCTGTGAGGATTATCATGCCAGAACCGGAAGATTGCTGGAGTTTGATGTATCCATGCAGTGAGCGATGGGGTCGGGCCATGCAGTGCAATGTCTGAATGGTTGATTGCAAGAGCTGTTTTCCCTTGAACTGACGGGTCCCGGCCTGCTGTTCAAGGCCAGCGCCCCAAGGGGATGACCCTGATCGGCGCACAGTCTTCCCGGAGATATCGGAAAATTTCCTCGCAGTCGCTTTGGGTACTGCTGTCTGCATCGAACTGTTCGGGTCGGCGAATTCCCGGTATGCGCCTGAGCAGACAAGAGAGGGCGCGAAGCGTGATACCGGTTCTGGTCGATAGCTGTCCTCGTTATCATCTCCGTCTGATCATAAACAAGAGTTCCGCTCTTGCACCAGAAAATCCATCTTTCTCCCGCTTTCTATACATATGATATTGCAGGCGGTCACCCGCTCCACCCCCGCCCCGGTCTTCCCGTCGAGGGTGAGGAAGCTCAGACGATTTCGTTGAGATTCAAAGCTTAGGTTCGTGCATGGCCGCAGTCTGCTCACGCAGTCTGAGGATGTGCCCCTCTCGGTAGCGGTCGGTGTTGAACCACGGTTGAGGGCTGGTGGAGGACGGGGGTCGTCCCAGCGGAGGGTGCGCAGGGACGCTTACGCAATCCAGTTGAATCTCTAGACAATGCCGATTTCGGGAACCATTTGGCGCTCCGAGTCATTAATGGTTATGACACTGCAAGTTCATAAGGCAGTCGTCAAATTAAGTGTTATTCCGCTGAACTGACTCAGGAGATGAGATATGGATTCGATGATGAAGACACAGGATAAACCCGTAGACCTGCCCAGGCGGCGGTTCATCTTCAGTACCGTGGCAGCTTCGCTGTCGGGAATCACGGTCGCCATGCTGGCAGGGCGGCCGGGCATCGCTGCTGCGGTCGGAAAGGGTGGTGAAGCCACAGAAATGGATGTAAGAATCCTGAATACTGCATTGGCGGCAGAGCGCGAGGCGGTGGCAGCCTATCAAGTCGGCGCGGACAGCGGTCTGCTGAGTACGGGCGTGACGAAGGTCGCACTTGCCTTCCAGGATCATCATAAACAGCATGCCGACGTTCTCGCCGGGACGATCGGGAAACTCGGCGGTGCGGTGAAGGAGCCGAGATCGGTTTATGACTTCCCAGTCGATTTCCTGAACTCTGAGGCGGACGTACTCAAATTCGCCGCCGGGCTCGAACGCGGCGCTGTCAGCGCCTATGCGGGTGCAATACCCTTGTTCGAGAACAGGGATTTATCCAAGGCCGCGGCCAGTATTCTTGCGGATGAAGCAATGCACTGGGCAGTGCTGCGCCAGGCGCTCGGTCTGAACCCGGTCCCAGGCGCGTTCTTCTCCTAGGGCCATGGAATCGGGCTCGCATAGTCGTGGTGGTTCAGCACGGCGTGGATTCGCGCTGTCTGGTGTCTGCATTATCATGTGCGCGGTGAGTGTCGGCTGCGCTGCTGCAGGGTCGGGTGATAACCGATTGGTGGGTGATGCCGAACGGGGAGAGGTGATTTATCAGAAATGTCTGGGATGCCACTCCCTGAAATACAACAGAACCGGACCCCGTCATTGCGGCCTTATCGGCCGCAGGGCGGGGGAGCTCCCGGATTTCGAATATTCGGATGCGATGCGCCTATCAAGGATCGTATGGACGCGAGAAACTCTGGATGCGTTTCTTGCCGCGCCGATAGAGTATGTGCCGGGTACCAGCATGGGCTACGCGGGTATCGACAAGGGGCAGGACAGAGCCGATCTGATTTCCTATATTGATATGGCGGGAAGGTCAGAAAAGGTTTGTGGCAGCTACGTAAAGTGAGGCCAGGCATTGATGCTTTGCGTCCGCGAGCCGGGCTGAGGAGATCATATGGTGCAGGCGACTGATAAATCAGCCGATGCAATTGACATTGCAGTCGGCGAGGCAGGTAATGAAGACGCGTTGATTGGGCGGATACAAGCCGGTGATGCCCAAGCATACGAGATCATTATGAGAAAATACAACCAACGCCTGTACAGGATTGCCCGGAGTATCCTGAACAATGATTCGGAAGCTGAGGATGCGGTTCAGGACGCGTACGTGAGAGCCTACTACAATCTGAAACGCTATAACCCGACCGGAAAGTTCGGGGCCTGGTTGGGGCGGATTGCCGTGAACGAGGCGCTTATGCGAAAGCGCAAATCAAAGGCCGATCGATTTGATGAGTTCAAGATGAGCGATGATGTCGCCGGTAACAATCTGACTGCGCTGGTGGGTCAGCGGGATCCGAGCGAAGAGGCCGCAGGAGAAGAGCTCGTGAAGCTGGTAGAGAGTGCAATAGATTCGCTCCCGGCTGATTTCCGGGTGGTGTTTGTAATGCGTTCGATAGAACAAATGAGCACCAGTGAAACGGCTGAGGCCCTTGATATAAAGGCTGCTACGGTCAAGACCCGACACTTTCGTGCGAGGCAGTTGATACAGTCGAGATTGGAAAGGAAGATCAGCCTGGCGGAACTGCGTTCTTATGAATTCGCAGGAGAGCGGTGTGATCGGATTGTGGTCAGGGTATACGCTGCCCTTGGACATGAAAGGTAGCTGGCATCAACCCCCAGGCGCCGTCTGCTGAGTGAGGGTGAAGCTTGAGAATCTGAGATGTCGCCCGTCCCTGCCGCTGAAACCGCTGGATTTCCGCCGGCGCGTGAATGACGGCCGTATTGACAGACCTGCCCGGGCTAGATGACCAACGGCGGTTCGTTCATGGCCGCGGCCTGCTCACGCAGGCTGAGGATGTGTTCCTCCCAATAGCGGTCGGTGTTGAACCAGGGGAAGGCCTGGTGGAAGGCGGGGTCGTCCCAACGCCGCGCCAGCCAGGCGGCGTAATGGATCATGCGCAGGGTGCGCAGGGGTTCGATGAGCGCCAGTTCGCGGCGGTTGAAGTCCCGGAACAGTTCGTAGCCTTCGATCAGTTCACTCAAAGCGAGGGCCATTTCACTGCGCTCGCCGGAGAGCAGCATCCAGATGTCCTGCACGGCGGGGCCGGTGCGGCAGTCGTCCAGGTCGACGAAGTGCGGGCCGGCCTCGGTCCAGAGGATGTTGCCGGGGTGGAAGTCGCCGTGCAGGCGCAGGGTCTCGATACTGCCGGCGGCGGCATAGGCCGCGTCGATCTGCTGCAGCAGATCCTCGACCAGGCTGCGGTAGGCGACATCCAGGTGCGGGGGAATGAAGCCGCCTTCGAGGATGAAGCGGTATGACTCGACCCCGAAGCTCTGTGCATCCAGCCGCGGGCGGTGCGCGAAGGGTCGGGTCTGGCCGACATTGTGTACCCGCGCCAGATAGCGGCCCAGCCATTCCAGGTTGTCGGGGTTGTCCAGGTCGGGCCAGCGGCCGCCGCGGCGCGGGTAGAGGGCGTAGCGAAAGCCGGCAAAGGTGAACAGGGTCTCGCCCGTGTCATCGGCCAGTGGGGCGACCACCGGAATCTCGGCGTCCACCAGTTCCTGGCAGAAGGCGTGCTCCTCGCGGATGGCGGCATCCGACCAGCGCTGGGGGCGGTAGAACTTGGCCACCAGGAAGCCGCCGTCCTC
>PABG01000062.1 GCA_002699185.1 Gammaproteobacteria bacterium
AGCCAGGCTCTCGGCCTCGGGCAGCCGACCGAATTCACGCACCGCCTCGATGCGGCGGTGGAAATCGAGCGGGCGGCTCGGGGTCTGTGCCCGCACAGCTTCGAAGATATGGATGTCCAGTCCGGTTTCACTGTAGTAGGCACGCAGCCGGTCGAGCATGAACTCGAATACCTCACCGGTCACACGGCCGGCCTTGAGTTCCGGTGCGAAGCCGCCGGCACTTTCATCCAGCAGTGAATGCAGGTCAAGGTCGAGTTCGCACTCGATCAGGATGCGCACGATGCCGAGTGCGGCCCGGCGCAGGGCGAAGGGATCCTTGTCGCCGGTGGGCGCCTGGCCGATGGCGAAGATACCGACCAGGGTGTCCAGCCGGTCGGCGATGGCCAGTGCCTGGCCGGTTGCGCTCTGCGGCAGCCGGTCGCCGGCAAAGCGTGGCATGTACTGCTCGTCCAGGGCCTGCGCGACTTCCGCGGCCTCGCCGTCGTGCAGCGCATAGTAGCGGCCCATCACGCCCTGCAGTTCCGGGAACTCGAATACCATCTGGGTGAGCAGGTCGCACTTGGCCAGCAGCGCGGCGCGTTCTGCCTGATCCGGATCGGCCTCGATGGCAGCGGCGATGCTGCGGCCCAGCCGCGCCACCCGCCGTGACTTGTCCAGCAGGGTACCGAGCCTGTTCTGGAACACCATGCTCGCGAGCCGTTCCTGGCGGCTTTCCAGCGGTTGTCTGCGGTCCTGCGTCCAGAAGAAGGCGGCGTCGGTCAGACGCGGGCGGATCACGCGTTCATTGCCGGCGCGAACCTGGTCCGGGTCGCGGCTCTCCAGGTTGGCGACGGTGACGAAATGCGGCAGCAGGCTGCCGTTGCCGTCCACCACGGGAAAATACTTCTGGTGATCCTGCATGGATGAGATCAGCGCCTCGGCCGGGACTTCCAGGAACTGCGGATCGAAACCGCCGCTGATGGCCACCGGCCATTCCACCAGGGCAGTGACCTCATCCAGCAGTTCGTCGTCGATCAGCGCCTCGCCCCCGAGCCGGCGGGCGGCCTCGATCACCTGGCCGCGGATGGCCTCGCGACGGGCATCCATGTCGGCCAGCACATGGCCCTCGGTCTCGAGCAGCGGCATATAGGCGGCCGGTTCGGCAAGATACAGCGGGTCCGGATGATGAAAACGGTGGCCGCGGGTCTCGCGCCCGGCGGGCGTGCCCAGGATCGTTGCATCGACCACCTCGTCGCCGAACAGCAGTACCACCCAGTGCACCGGCCGGACGAATTCGTCGTCACGCTCGCCCCAACGCATGCGCTTGGGGATGGGGAGCTGGTTCAGTGCCTGGGAGACGATCTCCGGGATCAGTTCCGCGGCAGCCTTGCCGGGTTCGAACTGTCGGTAGGCCAGCCAGGCGCCCTTGTCGGTCTCGAGTGTTTCGAGCGCCTCGACGCTCACCCCGCAGGAACGGGCAAAGCCCTCGGCGGCCTTGGTGGGGCAGCCCTCGTCGTCGAAGGCGGCGGTGACGGCCGGGCCGCGTTTGAGTTGTTCACGGTCCTGCTGTCCGGTCTGCAGATCCTTTACCCAGACCGCCAGCCGGCGCGGGGCGGCATAGGCGACAGTGGCGGCATACTGGAGTTCGGCCTTGTCCAGTCCGGTCCTGATGCCCTGTTCGAAGGCATCGCGCAGCCGGCGCAGGGCCTTTGGCGGGAGTTCCTCGGAGCCGATCTCGATCAGCAGGTCGCGGGTCTGGCTCATCCCCGGTCCTCCTGCTTGAGCATCGGGAAGCCCAGTGCCTCGCGGCTGGCATAGTAGGCCTCGGCCACGGCGCGGGCCAGGGCGCGTACCCGCAGGATATAGCGCTGGCGCTCGGTGACCGAGATTGCGCTGCGGGCATCCAGCAGATTGAAGGTGTGCGAGGCCTTGAGCGCCTGCTCGTAGGCCGGCAGTGGCAGCCCGGCCTCGATCAGCTTCCGGCTCTCGCGCTCGCAGCTGTCGAACCAGCCAAACAGGGATTCGGTATCGGCGTGCTCGAAGTTGTAGGTCGATTGCTCGACCTCGTTCTGGTGAAACACATCGCGATAGGTGACGGTGCCGGCCGGGGTGCGGGTCCAGACCAGATCGAACACGCTCTCCACCCCCTGCAGGTACATGGCGATGCGCTCCAGGCCGTAGGTGATCTCGCCGGTGACCGGCTTGCAGTCGAGGCCGCCGACCTGCTGGAAATAGGTGAACTGGGTCACTTCCATGCCGTTGAGCCAGACCTCCCAGCCCAGGCCCCAGGCGCCCAGGGTGGGCGATTCCCAGTTGTCCTCGACGAAGCGGATGTCGTGCACCAGCGGGTCCAGCCCCAGGTGCCTGAGCGAGCCCAGGTACAGGTCCTGGATCTCCAGCGGCGAGGGCTTGAGCACCACCTGGAACTGATAATAGTGCTGCAGCCGGTTGGGGTTGTCGCCGTAGCGCCCATCGGTGGGCCGGCGCGAGGGCTGCACATAGGCCGCGTGCCAGGGCTCGGGGCCGATGGAACGCAGGAAGGTGGCCGGGTGGAAGGTGCCGGCGCCGACCTCCATGTCCAGCGGCTGCAGGATCACACAGCCCTGCTCCGCCCAGTAGCTCTGCAGGGCCAGGATCAGCCCCTGGAAGGTGCCGACATCGAATCCGGATTGGGACGGGCTGGAGGAGGCCATCGCAAACATCTTGAAATTGCTGAAGGTAAAGGCCGGCAAGTATAGCCCGCCGGGGGCCGGGGGTGAAAGGGAAAATCCGGCACGGATCCGCGCCACCGGGGAGTTTATGACGGGATCGGGAATTGGGTATATTGAAGGACAGGCGCAGCCGGGTTGACCGGAAAGACCGAACCTGGCCCGGAATCTGCTAGTCAATAGTTGTATCAAGGTCCCCGCACAGGGGGTCGACATATTGACCAGGAGGTGCTCCATGAAGCTGGTCCTGCAACCCACGTCCACGGCACAGTGGCAGGCGCTGGTCAGCGAGGCCGAGCAGGCCTGCGCGACCCGCCTCGATGAGGAACTGCAAAGCTACCTGGTGTTCCTGTTGATGCGCTTCAGTTCACGGCCGGAGCTGGCCGCCCGGGTCCTGGCACTGGATTTTCTCCATGGCATGACGGCCCGCGGCCGGCTGCAGGAGGAGCAGCTGCGCGACGTGGGCGATCAGTGCCTGCTCTACTCCGGCTTCTATCCCGAGCAGGCCCGGCGCCGCCTGGTGAACAACGCCTATTTCATCGACCTGGGCCGCAGCGCCTACGGCACCCTGGCCGAGCGCCTGCGGCATGCCACCGCCGAGGTCTATGCCCAGCTGGCCGAGGCCTTCGTCCACCTGCGGGATATCCTCCAGGCCATGCGTGAGCTCGACAGCGAGGCCGCACTGGATCCCCTGCGCAATGCCGAGCTGTGGCAGGAAACCGGCAGCCGGCGGGCCTTCGACCAGTATCGGCGCCAGACCGGAGCCCTTCCCATCCCTCTGGCCGAGGCCCCGGAAAAACCCCACTGAGCTGATGGCGGTAGTGTCAGACATAACAGTCTGTCCCCTGCCCGGGCGGCGATAACGCAGAGGACGCAAAGGCGCAGAGACGCGGAGTTTTCTTATTTTTTCATTCCTCTGCGCCTCTGCGCCTTTGCGTCCTCTGCGTTGTTATCACCCAGAGTTGGCCATGAACCCGCAGCTGCAGGTAAAATAGCTGGTCCGGCAAACCACGATTCCTGATCAAACTCCCATGTCACAGCGCAAGGCCGTTGCACTCATCTCCGGAGGGCTGGATTCCCTGCTCGCCGCCCGTGTCATCATGGAGCAGGGCATCCATGTGGAGGGGATCAATTTCTTCACCGGTTTCTGCGTGGAGGGGCACACCCACGCCATCCGCAATCAGGACAAAGCCAAGCCGAAACGCAACAACGCCCTGTGGGTCGCGGAGCAACTGGGCATCAAGCTGCACATCGTCGACATCATCGAGGAATACAAGGATGTCGTCATCAACCCGAAGCACGGCTACGGCGCCAATCTCAATCCCTGCCTGGACTGCAAGGTGTTCATGGTGGGCAAGGCACGCGAGTGGATCGAGGCGCACGGCTTCGACTTCATCCTCACCGGCGAGGTGATCGGCCAGCGGCCCAAGTCGCAGCGTGCCGATACCATGCCGGTGGTGGCGCATGAATCCGGCGCCGAGGATCTGCTGCTGCGTCCCCTGTGCGCAAAGAACCTGCCCGAGACCCTGCCCGAGCGCGAGGGCTGGGTGGATCGGGAACGGCTGTATGATTTCAGCGGCCGCTCGCGCAAACCGCAGATGGCGCTGGCCAGACAGTTCGGTTTCGAGGACTATGCCCAGCCCGCCGGCGGCTGCTGCTTTCTCACCGACAGACAGTACTCGACCAAGCTGGCCGATCTGTGGCAGGCGCGCGGCGAGCGTCGCTACGAACTCGACGACATCATGCTGCTGAAGGTCGGCCGCCATATCCGTCCGCGCTCCAATTTCAAGCTGATCATCGGTCGTGATGAGGGCGAGAACAACTTCCTCGAGGGTTACCGCAAGCAGTTCACCCATCTGCGCAGCACCAGCCACAAGGGGCCGTTGGTGCTGCTCGACGGCGAAGTCGACGATGCGGATCTGGAACTGGCCGCGCGCCTGCTGGGCCGCTTCAGCCAGGGGCGTGACGCGTCCGAGGTCGAGGTGGAGATCAACCGCAATGGCGAGACCGCCACCCGCCGGGTCAGGCCGCTGCCGCCGGACGAGATCCGCCAGGACTGGTACCTGTGAGCGAACACACGCTCGATGCCCGCAACATCCTCTGCCCCCTGCCGGTGATCCGTACCCAGGACGCGATCGCCGAGCTCGACCCCGGCGATGTGCTGCATGTCAGCTGCACCGACCCGGGCGCGATCAACGACATTCCCACCTGGTGCCGCATCAACGGCCATGAGGTGCTCGACATCGAGCAGGACGGCCGCGAGATCCGTATCAGCGTGAAGGTCGGCTCGACCGGGTGACCGGGCGGGATCAACGCAAAGGACGCAAAGGCGCAAAGCGATTCGTCTATGAATAATACTCACATAAGCCGGAATTCAGAATATCCGTCATTCCCGCGCAGGCGGGGATGGCGTGGCTAATGGAGTCTCATCCTTTTATACATATTACTTTGCGTCTCTGCGTCTCTGCGTCCTTTGCGTTATCATCTCCGCACATAAGGCCTGCCAGCCTGGGGCGCAATAAAACGAGAGCATAATCCCATGCACCCCCATAGCCACAGCCATGTCCCCGCCACTGCGGGGAATACCGAGCGCTACCGCGAGATCCGCAAGGTCACGCTGATCGGCTCGGTGGTGGACTTCGCTCTGGGCGTGGCCAAGATCCTCGTCGGGCTGGTCGCGCACTCGCAGGCGCTGATCGCCGACGGCATCCATTCGCTGTCGGATCTGCTCACCGACTTCCTGGTCATCTTCGCCGCCAAGCATGCGCACCGCGAGGCCGATGCCTCTCACCCCTACGGCCACGGCCGCATCGAGACCCTGATGACGGTGGCGCTGGGCGTGTCCCTGATCCTGGTCGCCGGCGGTATTGTCTGGGATGCCGGACGGCGTCTGTTCCACCCCGACCTGCTGCTCCAGCCCGGCATGGCGGCCATGCTTGTCGCCCTGATCTCGGTGCTGTCCAAGGAAGCCATCTATCACTACACCATGCGGCTGGCGCGGCGGGTCAAATCGAACATGCTGCGCGCCAATGCCTGGCACAGCCGCTCGGATGCCATCTCCTCCATCGTGGTCATGGTGGGCATCGGCGGCACCATGGCCGGTCTGCCCTACCTCGATGCCATCGCTGCCGTGCTGGTGGGCCTGATGGTGGCGAAGATCGGCTGGGACCTGAGTTGGAGCAGTGTGCGCGAACTGATCGACACCGCCCTGGAGGAAGACGAGGTCCGGCAGATCCGCGACACCATCCGCGACGTCGGCGGCGTGCGCGAGTTGCACATGCTGCGCACCCGGCGCAGCGGCAGCGATGCCCTGGTCGATGTGCATGTCCAGGTCGATCCCAGGCTCAGCGTCTCCGAGGGCCACCAGATCGGCGAACGGGTACGTCAGACCCTGCTCAGGGACGTCGACGTGGTGGCGGATGTGACGGTACACGTGGATCCGGAGGACGATTCCCGTGCCTCGCCCTGCGACCACCTGCCGCTGCGCAGCGAACTCCTCGGCCAGTTGCACCGAAACTGGGCCGGGATACCGGAAATGGAGCAGGTGCAGGAGGTCAATCTGCACTACCTCAATGGCGAGGTGCACATCGATGTGGTGCTGCCGCTGGAACTGGATAAGGGCCGCGATGCCGCCCGGGTCCTGGCCGAGCAACTCAAACAACGTGCAGCAACCGTGACCGATATCGGCCGGGTGCGGGTGTTGTTCGCCTGATATGCACTATACTGGTGCGGAAGTGGCTTTTTGCGCATTGATATGGTGCAGATCAGCGGATCTGCAGTGGCAGGGTTATTGCAGTCCATTGTAATTCAATATTTTTTATCCGTGGCATGCTTCATGCACCAAAGTGAGCACCTGATTCCAGGCGTTCGCGGCCCCGCACCGGAAACCGGGCGCAGCGGCGGACGCCGCAGATAAACTCGTACCTGTGGAGACAAGCGTTATGACAGCAGCGAAGGTTCAGAAACTGATCAAGGACAATGAGGTCCGCTGGGTGGATATGCGGTTCACCGACACCCGGGGCAAGGAGCAGCACGTGACCATCCCGGCCGGGGAGGTCGACGCCGGTTTCTTCAAGGACGGCAAGATGTTCGACGGCTCCAGCATCTCCGGCTGGAAGGGCATCAACGAGTCGGACATGATCCTGATGCCGGATTCCACCACCGCGCTGCTGGATCCCTTCAGCGACGAGCCGCAGGTCAACATCCGCTGCGACATCCTCGAACCCACCACCATGCAGGGCTACGAACGCGACCCGCGTTCCATCGCCCGGCGCGCCGAGGAATACCTGAAATCCACCGGTATCGCCGACAGCGCCCTGTTCGGCCCCGAGCCTGAATTCTTCGTGCTCGATGACGTGCGCTGGGGTGCGAACATCGGCGGCGCCTTCTACAAGGTCGACTCCGAGGAAGGCAGCTGGAACACCGAGCGTGTGTTCGAGGACGGCAACATGGGTCACCGCCCCAGTGTGAAGGGCGGCTACTTCCCGGTACCGCCGGTCGACTCCCTGCATGACCTGCGCGGCGCCATGTGCCAGGCCATGGAGGAGATGGGCCTGGAAGTCGAGGTGCATCACCATGAGGTGGCCACCGCCGGCCAGTGCGAGATCGGCGTCGGTGCCAATACCCTGGTCAAGAAGGCCGACGAGGTGCAGATCCTCAAGTACTGCGTGCACAACGTGGCCCATGCCTATGGCAAGACCGCCACCTTCATGCCCAAGCCGCTGGTCGGCGACAACGGCAGCGGCATGCATGTGCACATGTCCCTGGCCAAGGCCGGCAAGAACATCTTCTCCGGCAAGAAGTACGGTGGCCTGTCCGACATCGCGCTGTATTACATCGGCGGCGTCATCAAGCATGCGCGTGCGCTCAACGCCTTCACCAACGCCTCCACCAACTCCTACAAGCGTCTGGTGCCGGGTTTCGAGGCGCCGGTGATGCTGGCCTACTCGGCCCGCAACCGCTCGGCCTCGATCCGCATCCCGTTCGTCTCCAATCCCAAGGGCCGGCGCATCGAGGTGCGCTTCCCCGACGCCACCGCCAACCCCTACCTGGCCTTCACCGCGTTGATGATGGCCGGCCTGGACGGCATCGAGAACAAGATCCATCCCGGCGATGCCATGGACAAGGATCTGTACGACCTGCCGCCGGAGGAGGAGAAGCAGATCCCGCAGGTCTGCCATGCCTTCGACCAGGCACTGGAGGCGCTGGACCAGGACCGCAAGTTCCTCAAGGCCGGCGGTGTGTTCACCGACGACGTCATCGACGCCTACATCGCCCTCAAGATGGAGGAGGTCACGCGCCTGCGCATGACCACTCATCCGGTCGAGTTCGACATGTACTACAGCGTCTGAGCCCCATCCGCTCCGATGTCAGCAACGCCCCCCGCAAGGGGGCGTTTTTGTTTGGGTAGGATGGGTGGAGCGAAGCGCAACCCATCGCAGATAGGTCCGGTAATGGGTTACGGCGCGAAGCGCCTTCGCCCATCCTGCCCGTATCTGCGAAAGACTTGCCGTGCCCGACGGGCTGGATTATGTTGGAACCATGAGACACTTGATCCTGATATTTGCGCTGCTGGGCGTAGCCGCCCAGGCCGGGACCGTCTACCGTTGGGTGGACGAGGACGGCAGGGTGCATTACAGCGACAGCCCCCGGCCCGGGGCCGAGGCGGTCGAGTTGCGCCAGCCCAATGTCTACGAGGCGCCGAAGAACCTGCCGAAGATCCAGTCCGGTTCCCGATCCCCCGAGGCCGGACCGGCCGGCTATGACCGCCTGGCCATCACCTATCCGGAGCCGGACACCGCCTTCTGGGATAACCAGGGCAACTTCAGCCTGCGGCTCAGTCTGGAGCCGGAACTGAACACGACCGCCGGACACCGTATCCGGATCAGCCTCGACGACAAGGTCCAGGGCACCACCCAGAACCTGCAATGGCAGTTCACCGGGGTGGACCGCGGCACCCACAGCGTCCGGGCCGAGGTGGTCGACGGGGACGGAAATACCCTCATCAGCAGTGATCCCGTCAGCTTTCACCTGCACCAGCAATCCATCAATCTGCCCGCCCGCAGGGCCAATCCCTGATCCGGTGTACCGGCACCGGGCGCGCGCCCGCGATATGCACTATAATGGTGCATTGAAGCCCGTTACCGGGGCGCGCTGATCACACAGCCTGTTGCAGGGCTTTTTCGCTCGGCCATCAGGCGAATCTCAACCCTCTGTTTCCGAAAGTATTTGGGATGCGTGCCCCGTAATCGGGCAGAGCCGCCGGCGTGCTGCCGGCATGGCCGGATTCTTGCACAGGCCTTGTCACATGAATGTGCAGCTAACGCCGATGACGCGCGAAAAGTCGATCCTGGACAACATCACCACGGCAATCCTGATGGTCGATGCCGGGCTGCGGGTCGAATACATGAACCCGGCCGCCGAGATGCTGCTGGCCCAGAGCGCCAGCCACGCCTGCGGCCAGCGTCTGCCGGAATTGCTGCCCGCGGCCGACGCCCTGCTCGACCGGGTCCGCAGCGCCCTGGACGAGAACCGCACCTACACCGAACGTGAACTGGCGCTGAGGCTGCACCAGGGCGGGGAGGTGACGGTGGACTGCACCCTGTCGCCGCGCCAGGACAGCGGCCCACCGTCCCACGTCCTGATCGAACTGATCCAGGTCGACCGCCATCTGCGTATCAGCCGCGAGGAAAATCTGCTGGAGCAGAGCCAGGCCATGCGTCAGCTGGTCCGCGGTCTGGCCCACGAGATCAAGAATCCGCTGGGCGGGCTGCGCGGGGCGGCCCAACTGCTCGAGCGGGAACTGGATTCAGACGAACTGAAGGAATACACCCGCATCATCATCGGCGAGGCCGACCGGTTGCGCACCCTGGTCAATCGCATGCTGGGGCCGAACAATGTGCCGCAGAAGCGCATGAGCAACATCCACCAGGTGCTGGAGCATGTGCGCAGCCTGGTGGTCGCCGAGAGCCACCGCGAGATCGGGGTCGAGCGCGACTACGACCCCAGCATTCCGGATTTCGAGTTCGACCCGGAAATGCTCATCCAGGCCATTCTCAACATCATGCGCAACGCCGCGCGGGCCATGGGCGGACAGGGGATGATCCTGCTGCGGACGCGAACCCTGCGCCAGTTCACCATCGGCCATCAACGCTACCGCCTGGTCCTGCGGCTGGACGTGGAGGACAACGGCCCGGGCATTCCGCCGGAAATGATGGAGACCATCTTCTATCCCCTGGTGACCGGTCAGGCCGACGGCACCGGACTGGGGCTGTCGATCTCGCAGTCCCTGATCAACCTGCATGGCGGCCTGATCGAATGTGAGAGTGTACCGGGGAGAACTGTCTTTACCCTATTACTACCGCTGGAGCCTGTGGCATGACTGAACAGGAAAGCATCTGGGTGATCGACGACGATCGCTCCATCCGCTGGGTGCTGGAGAAGGCACTCAAGCAGGCCGGAATGGATGTATCGAGCTTTGCCAGCGCGACCGGCGTACTGGATGCGCTGGATCAGGGCCACCCCGATGCCCTGGTCAGCGATATCCGCATGCCCGGCATCGATGGCCTGGACCTGCTCAATCAGGTCCGGGAACGATACCCGGACCTCCCGGTCATCATCATGACCGCCCATTCCGATCTGGACAGTGCCGTATCCGCCTACGAGGGCGGTGCCTTCGAATACCTGCCCAAACCCTTCGATGTGGATGAGGCGGTGGCCCTGGTACGGCGCGCCGTCGAGCATCGCCGCAAACAGCTGCGTGAGCAGGCGCCGCGCACGGAGAGCCTGGAAACCCCGGAGATCGTCGGCGAGGCGCCGGCCATGCAGGAGGTCTTCCGCGCCATCGGCCGGCTGTCCCGGTCCAATATCACAGTCCTGATCAACGGCGAATCCGGCACCGGCAAGGAACTGGTGGCACATGCCCTGCACCGGCACAGCCCGCGCAGCGAGGCGCCTTTCATCGCGCTCAACATGGCGGCGATCCCGCGCGATTTGCTGGAATCCGAACTGTTCGGGCACGAGCGCGGCGCCTTCACCGGCGCCCAGAACCGCCGTACCGGACGTTTCGAACAGGCCGACGGCGGCACCCTGTTCCTGGACGAGATCGGCGACATGCCGGCCGAACTGCAGACCCGCCTGCTGAGGGTGCTGGCCGATGGCGAGTTCTACCGCGTCGGCGGCCACACACCCATCCAGGTGGACGTGCGCATCATTGCCGCGACGCACCAGAACCTGGAGCAGCTGGTACGCGAGGGGCGCTTCCGCGAAGACCTGTTCCACCGCCTCAACGTGATCCGTATCCATATCCCGCCGGTGCGCGAGCGACGCGAGGACATCCCGCTGCTGCTGCGCTTCTTCCTCGACCGTGCTGCCAGGGAACTGAATGTCGAGCCCAAGCTGGTGCGCAGCGAAGTGGTGGAATTCCTGCAGCGCCAGGACTGGCCGGGGAATGTGCGCCAGATCGAGAACCTGTGCCGCTGGTTGACCGTGATGGCCTCAAGCCAGGAGGTGCACATGGACGATCTGCCGCCGGAACTGCTGGCCGAGGCGCCGGGTGTGGTCGACGAAGGTACGGACTGGGAACGCGCCCTGCAGCAGTGGGCCGAGCGTGAGCTCGGGCGCGGCGAGAGCAGCCTGCTCGACCGTGCCACGCCGGCCTTCGAGCGCATCATGATCGAGGCCGCACTGCGCCAGACCCACGGCCGGCGCCAGGACGCCGCCCGCCTGCTCGGCTGGGGGCGCAACACCCTCACGCGCAAGATCAAGGAACTGGAAATGGATGAGCTGAAGGGCCGGACGGTGGGGCATTGACCATGGCGGGGCATGGCCACGGATGAACACGAATTAACACGGATAATGCGTGAAGCGGCTGGCAGTCATAAGGAACGCATGGCCCGTTTCCGGCATTGGCAGGTATGCCGGGAACCCTGCGCTTATCCCGGCCGCGCACTGAGTAATGATGTGTGACATGTTGGGTTACGGTGCTACGCACCTACCCAACCTACATTCATTTCCGTGTTTTCCGTGGCGATCTTCTCCATCACAACGCCTTCCCCTCCTCCCGCAGCGCCGCACCGACCGCCAGCAGTCCGTGCGCCCAGGTTTCGGTATCGATCTCGGTGCCGGGGAAGATCAGTCCGGGCTCGAGCAGCCGGCCCTCCAGACCGACCTGTCCGTGCAGGTCCCTGATCAGTCCCGGCAGTGCCTCGGCCGTCGGCGCGATGTAGAGATGATTGATCGGGGCCTGCTGGAAGTAGCGGTCGTAATAATCCATGGAGCGCTGGATCTCGAGTGCCAGGCTGGACACGGCCATGGCCCGGCGATCGGGGTCCGGGTCGGCCAGTGCCGCGTGCCCCAGTTCGATGGTTCGCGCCAGGTACAGGGTGTTGTCGCGGCACAGCGCAATCAGGCCACGGTCGGCTTCCAGGTGCATCAGTGCCACGCCCTGCGCCTGTTCCGGCAGGTGGGCGGCGATATTGCGCAGGGCCAGTTCCGGGATGTCGATAACCGCCAGTGACAGGCCGGCCTGCTGTACCGCCGCGGCGATGTGCTGGATCTGGCTGCTGCGGGTCACCACCACATAGATCTGCTCCTGCACACCGCCCGCGCCGCTGGGCGGGGCGTCGAACACGTCCACCACGGCATCGTCGATATGGAAGTCGATCAGGTCCTTGATCTGCCAGCGCACGGCTGCCTTGATCTCGTTGGGCGGCACCTTCGGCATGTCCACCAGCAGCAGCTGATAGCTGCCGAGCGGCAGGACAAAGTGCACTGCGGCGCGGCCGGGTCTGTGTTCACGCATGAGCTGTTCCAGGGTCTCGGCATCATCCGTTCCGGGTCTGTGCGCCAGATCCAGCAGCCGGGGTGAATCGGCGCTGCCGTTGATCCGCGCCAGACTGGCGCCGGAGTTGCGCAGCAGCACCCCGGCCTTTTCGCCGTTGCCGCTTTTGTTGAGGAAAGAGAATATGGCCATGGTTGTCGTCCCTAATTGATGATTTCCCACCAGCGCAGCAGGCGCACGCCCCCGCTGCTGCTGCCGTCCATGTAATGGACATCGTTGAGTGATTCCGTGCTTTCCGTGGTGGCTGACCAGTTGCTGCCATTGTAGTGCAGTACCCGCCCGTCATCCCCTACAGCCAGACAGTTGCCGCTGTCGTTGCAGTCTATGCCATTGAGGTTGCGTGCGCCGCTGACGCTGTGGCTGACCGATGACCAGCTGCCGCCACTGCGGCGCAACAGCGTATAGCTGTTGCCGCCGAGACGTTCACCGACTGCCCAGCAGTCGTCTGTCGCGATGCAGTCCACGGCATACAGATCCCTTGCCGGCGGGCTGACCAGGAAATTATTGGACCAGCCGCTGCCGGAGCGTCGGTAGAGTGTGTAGCGGTTTCCGCTGCTGTTGCCGACCGCCCAGCAATCGTTGTCAGTCGGACAGGTAATACCATTGATCGGGTTGCCGACAGAGGTCTCGTTTGACCAGCCGCCGGCCCAGCGGCTGAGGAGGCCGGACTCAGCGCCGGCATGACAGGTGGCGGAAGCGCAGGAGATGGATAGGTACTGATCCGAGGCGAGTCGCGCCTCGCTGATCCCCCAGCTGGTACCGTTCCACAGCGCGATGCCGCGATAGGGAAAGACGATGAATACGCCCCAACCGGTTGCCAGACAGTCATCGATGTCAGTGCGGCAGGCAACATCCGTGTAGGCGAGGTTGCCGTTGGTATTGTTCGTCCAGCTGCTGCCATCCCAGAGGGCATAATGATCATTGTCGGCGACCGCAATACAGTTGTTCTGGTCGGGGCAGTCAATACCGCGGAAATTGCCCGTGGTACCACTGACGACACTGCTCCAGCTGCTGCCATCCCAGTGCAGAATGGTACCGTTGTTACCCACGGCGATTGCGGCGACGCCGCCACCCACACTCAGCAGTCCTTCCACTGTGCGCTCTGCTCGCAGATCGGAGCCGCCGAACAGTACCCGGCCCGTGACCCGCACACGGCAGTCGCCGCTGACATCCGTGGCCTGTGTGACCTGGAAATCGCCGCGGCCGAAACTGACCGGCGAGCCCATGATCAGGTTGATGCAGCTGACACCGTTGCCCAGGCGCTGGGCGGCGTGCTCCATGCCGGTTTCGGCCAGAAACAGGGCATCGACCGCATCGGCCTGCAGGGCCGAGTCGGTCACGTTGGTGGCGGACAGACGCAGGGTGACATCGCCCAGCACCACCATGACCACCACCAGGAACACGGCGGCGACCACCAGCGCCGCACCGCGCTGGCGGGCCGGCGGCGTCGAGGCGGGGCATGCGGCAGCGCATTTCATTCCTGGTTCCTCAGGGCCACCCGGGTGCGCTGGGGGTAGCTGTTGCCATTGCTGTCCTGCAGCACCAGTTCGAACTCGACGAAGGCAATGTCAGTCGTGGAGGTCGCGGCGGTGACACCGTCGGCCTGGTAGTAGGCCAGGCTGAAACTGCTGACCTGGTCGGTGAGCGTCTGCGCGCCCGAGGGAGTGTTGTATTCCAGCGTGATCGGATTGCCGCTGCCGTCGATGCTGACGGTCGTCACGGTCACGCCGTCGGGTTCCAGCCGGTCGAAGGACAGATCGGTCGCAGTGGGGAAGCCGTTGAAGTCATACTGCGCCGGCGCGGCCGGGTCGCGGCGCACGCTGCGGATCTCGCGCGCCAGGCGCTCGCTGGCCAGGCGGAGCTTGCTCAGGGTGGTGACGACGGTGCGGCTGTCGATGTAGGCCCGCGCGCCGTGGCTGATGGTATAGGCGGTTACGCCGCCGAGGATGGCCAGTATCAGGAGGGTGACCACCATCTCGATCAGGGTGAAGCCGCGGCTGCGGCAGTGATGTGAAGCCGGCCGGCGCATCAGTAGTCGGCCACCATCAGGCTGGTCTCGGCCCTTACCTGGCCGTCGGCATCGGTTACCGTGATGACGACCTGGCGGCAGTCGAGCACCGGACAGGCCGCGCCGGCATAGGACGAGACCAGGGTGGTGCGGGTATAACCCGCGAAGTTGCCGGTGAGGGTTTCCGTGGTGGTGCCGGCCGGCACGGCGCTGTAGTCGTTGAGCCGGCGGTCGGCCAGCAGCTGTTCGGCGCGTGCCTGGGCCAGCTGGCTCGCCGTCTGGATGCGCTCGTCCAGCATCCAGCTCTGTGCGCTCTGCATGAACTGACTGCCGATGGCCAGTGAAGCCAGGGCCAGGATGACGATCACCATGACCAGCTCGATCAGACTGAAGCCGGTTTGTTTATTATGGATGGCCACGGAAAACACGGAAAGCACGGACGAATCAGAGTCGCGATGGTAACTGCGGGATTTGTCATGTCGACGCAGGCCGGTATCCGGAAGCCAGGGTGGCTCGTGAAGACCGGCCGAGGCCGGTGCCGGTGCAGGCCAGTACCGGGATGACGGATTGCGCAATTGTTCTCCGTGGCTATTCACTTGTCCGTGCTTTCCGTGTTTTCCGTGGCCATTTTCAAGGCCCGCTCACGAAACCGGTGACCGGTGCCACGCTCACCGCCACCGTGTCACTGCTGCCACTGAGACTGAAGCTGACCGCGGCCCCGGCCAGGCTGCCGCCGCTTACGGGACGGCCCATGGAATCGAACTCGACCGGGCCGCCGCTGAGGCTGACGCCGCTGTCCAGCGCCTGGATGAAGTCTTCCTGGGTGGCCGGATCGAGGATGACGCTGGCGCCGTCGGTGACCCGGTAACCGCCGCCGGTGGCTTCCAGCCGCAGCGTCCGGCCCTGCTGCATGGCCAGCATCTGGGTGTGGCGCAGATCGCGCGCCAGCTGTTCGGCCTGGGCGCTGACCGTGGCGTCGCCGAACGACCAGCGGGTGCCGACATAGGCCGCCAGCACGGCCATGACCAGCATGACCACGATCAGTTCGATCAGTGTGAATCCCTGTTGCCGCATGACGCCGTTTCCTTCCGGTGTCCGGGACGCAAAAGGGTGGGCACGATGGCCCACCCCCTTGCGCGTGCTTACAACCAGTGGGCCGTCAGGCCGTATCAGATGTTCCCGACACAGCGGATGGTGTCGCCGGCCGCGCTGCTTGCGGTCGAGCAGTTGGTATCGGTATAGGTCGGGACCACCGAGATGGCGCCGCCGATATCCACGTTGATGCCGTTACCGCCGCCGGCGACCGCGACATTCTCACCCTGGATGTAGGTCTCCAGCTCGGTCAGGGTGGGGAAGCGCTTCAGATCGGCAATGGCCACGGCGTGGGCGGCCTTGACCGCGCCGCTCATGCCGCGTTCGGCCGCATCCTGCGCGTCGGTCTGCAGATCCACGAAGATCGGCGTGGCAATGGCCCCCAGAATGCCGAGGATGACGATCACCATCACCAGCTCGATCAGGGTAAAACCGGATTGACGTTTCATGTTCGTGCTCCTTTGGTCGAGATATCATCCACATGGGGTCACTGCCCTGTGTATGGGGGTTAGCGTCAGGGGTTTTGAAAATCTTTAGGCATCAAGCCCTAACTTTTTGTGGGTGAAAGCTTCGCCTCTCACTCCGGCCCCTCTCCCCGAGGGGGAGAGGGGGGTCAGGTGCCCGGGGTCGGCTTGCCCAGGATGGCGCCCGCCATGCCCCACATGGGCAGGAAGATGCCCAGCGCCAGTACCAGCACCATGATGCCGATGACCACGGTCAGGATCGGCTCGATGCTGCCGGCCAGGCGCTCGATGCTGTATTCCACTTCCTGGTCGTAGTAGCGGGCCACCTCGCCCAGCAGCTCGTCCAGGGTGCCCGACTGCTCGCCCACCGCCATCATCTGCAGCACCAGCGGATCGAACAGGCCGGAGGCCACCGCGGTGTTGGTGATGGAGTCGCCGCGTTCGATGCCGGTGCGCATGGCCAGCACCCGGTCTTCGAAATAGTGGTTGTCCACCGCCTTGGAGATCACGGTGAGGGTGGTCATCAGCGGCACCCCGGCCTTGTGCGCCAGGCTGAACAGGCGCGCATAGCGCGACAGGGTGGCCTTCTCCAGTACCGTGCCGACCAGCGGCAGCCGCAGCTTGAAGCGGTCCCAGCGATAACGCCCGCCCTCGCTGTTCAGGTACAGGCGCAGACCGAAGAGGGCGCCGATCAGCAGCACCAGCAGCGCTGGCCACTGCTGGACGAAGAAGTCGGACATGCCGATCAGGAAACGGGTCATCACCGGCAGTTCGGCGTCGTAGCGGGCGAACACGTCCTTGAAGGCGGGGATGACGAATACGTTGATGATGGCCAGTGCGATGGCGATGGCGCTGACCACGAACACCGGATAGCGCAACGCCGACTTGATCTGGTCGCGGGTCTTCTTCTCGCGTTCCAGGTAGTAGGCCAGTTGCAGGAAGATCTCCTCCAGCTGGCCGGTGGTCTCCCCCACCCGCACCAGACTTATATAAAAGGAACTGAAGATGGCCTCGTGCCGGGCCAGGGCGCTGGCCAGGTCATGACCGGCCTCGAGCATGTCGCCGATCTCATCCAGCGCCCTGGCCAGGGTACGGTTGCGGGTGGTGCCGGCCAGACCGTTGAGCGCCGACAGGATGGGCACGCCGGCGCGCAGCAGGCTGTGCATCTGGCGGCTGAACTGGATCAGGTCGGCGAGCCTGACCTTTTCGGGGAAGATGTCGTTGAGGTCGCGATTCCAGTGACTCTTCACCTGCGCCGGCTGAATCTCGATCGGCACCAGCCCGCCTTCGATCAGACGGCCGGCCACGGCGTCGACGGTGTTGGCCTCCACCCTGCCCTCGATCGCATCCCCGCGCGGCCCGCGGGCCTTGTACTCAAACAGCGGCATGTGGATACCCCTGATTGTGTGGCGTTAACGCAGAGGACGCGGAGACGCAGAGGCGCAAAGGGAAAATAATATTGCGCAGCATGTTCGCCTGATGAGGAATGAGTGCGGCAACGCGGCTTAACGGCACATCCGCCGTCCTGCCATTTTTAAAATACTCTGCGCCTCTGCGCCTCTGCGTCCTCTGCGTTCCCATCACCAACCTCACTCAATCCAACCCGTCAGGCGCATGGCCTCTTCCAGCGAGGTGCGGCCCTCGCCGGCCAGTTCCAGGGCGTGGTGGACCAGCGGCCGGTAGCGGTTGTCGGCATGGCTGATGCGCTCGAAGGCGCTCTGGTCGTTCTGGCGCAGGGGGTCGATCAACTCCGGGGTCAACTCCAGGATCTCGTAGACGCCGGTGCGTCCGCGGTAGCCGGTGTGGTTGCACTTGTTGCAGCCCGTGCCTTCATAGAAGGTGGCGGGCGTCGTGTCCCTGCCGTCCAGGGCCTGCAGCCAGGCATGCTCGGCGGCCGTGGGCGAGTGTTCGTTGCGACAACTCTCGCACAGGGTGCGCACCAGTCGCTGGGCGACAATGGCGCTGACCGAGGAGGCGACCAGGTAGGGTTCCAGACCCATGTCGATGAGACGGATGGCACTGCTGACCGCGTCGTTGGTGTGCAGGGTGGACATGACCAGGTGGCCGGTGAGCGAGGCACGCAGTGCGATCTCGCCGGTCTCCTGATCGCGGATCTCGCCGACCAGGATGATGTCGGGGTCCAGGCGCAGGGTGGTGCGCAGCACCTCGGCGAAGCCGAGGCCGATCTTGGGATTGACCTGGACCTGGTTGACCCGCGACATCTGGATCTCGACCGGGTCCTCGACGGTGATGATCTTCTTCTGCGGCCGGTTCAGCTCGCCCAGCGCGGCGTAGAGCGTGGTGGTCTTGCCGCTGCCGGTCGGGCCGGTGACCAACACCAGGCCGTGCGGCTTGTGGATCTGGCGCCGGAAACTGGTGAGGACGGCCTCCGGCATGCCCAGGTCATCCAGGTTGAAGCGACCGGCATCCTGGTCCAGCAGGCGCAGCACCGCGGCCTCGCCGTTCTGGGTTGGCACGGTGGCCATGCGCACGTCGATCTGGGTGTCCTTCACCTTCAGGGTGAAGCGCCCGTCCTGCGGCTTGCGCCTCTCGGAGATGTCACCGCCGGCCATGAGCTTGAGCCGCGAGACCAGGGCGGCGGCGATGCGCTTCTCGTCCATCACCTGTTCGTGCAGCACGCCGTCGACGCGGCGGCGGATGCGCAGCACGTCCTCGTCGGGCTCGATGTGGATATCCGAGGCCTTGGCGCGTACGGCATCCTCGAAGATGGTCTGCAGCAGCTTGACCACCGGGGCGTCGGACTGGCTGGATTCGGCGGTCAGGTTGCCCAGGTCGAATGCGTTCTCGGACAGGTCCTGGCCGATCTCGGAGGCCAGGTTGCGGATCTGGGCGCCGTGCTCGTACATCTGGTCGATGGCATGCAGCAGGTCGGATTCCTTGACCACGGCCAGTGTGAGCGGGCGCTTGAGCACCCGGGCCAGTTCATCGAAGGCGAAGATGTCGGTGGGATCGCCCATGCCGACCAGCAGACCGGTCGGCGTCTCCTTCAGCACCAGGGCGCGGTAGCGGCGGGCGAAGGTCTCGGGGAGCCGCTGGACCACGGATGGATTGAGCTCGAAGGTGCCCAGATCGATGTAGGGCATGTCCAGCTGTTCGGACAGCAGCTTGAGCAGCGCATCCTCCTGAACATAGCCGTGATCGATCAGTACCCGTCCGAGCTTGCGGCCGCTCTTCTTCTGTTCGGCCAGCGCGGCCGAGAGCTGGGACTCGGAAATGATCCGGTGCTCGACCAGCAGGTCGCCGATGCGGACTTTCTTGGGCGCGGCCATGGGCATATCCGTATCCTTACTGGCGTCCGAGGAGATGATTGAGTTGCTGCAGCCGTTGCTCGGCGTAGCGGCGGGTTTCCGGGTTCAGGCCCGGGTTCTCGATGGCGCTGCGGTAGGCGCCGGCGGCAGGCTGCAGTTCGCCGCTGCCTTCCAGCGCCAGGCCCAGGCCCAGCCACCAGGCCGCGCGCTGCGGCGCCAGCGACAGAGCGGCGCGGTAGCTGGCGGCGGCGTCGACGTAACGCTGGTTGCGCTGATAGACCCCGGCCAGCAGGGCCAGGTAGTCGGCATTGTCGGCGGCGTTGACCAGGGCGGTCTCCAGCACCTCGATGGCGACCGTGTCGCGGCCCTGCTCCAGGATCAGGCGGGCATAAGGACGGGCCAGGGAGGGTGCCTGCGGGTGGCGCTCGAGGCCGGCGGCGAGTACCTGCTCGGCCTCGCGCCGGCGGCCCTGGTAGAGCAGTACCCCGGACAGGGACTCGCGCGCGTGCAGGTGGTCGGGGTCGGCCGCGAGCGCGGCCTGCAGTGCCTGCTCGGCCAGCCGCCACTGGCCCTGGCCGAGCGCGTCCAGGCCGTCGGCGAAATGCTGCCCGGCCTGCTCGGCCGGGCTCAGCGGGCGCGGGGTCTTGCGCATGGCCGGTGTGGTGGAGCCGGCGGCGTTGCGGTCCGGAGGGGAAAGCTCCGGCTCGCTGGCCGTGTCCGGATCGGATGCCGGTTCGGCGGAGGCGGGCGCCGCTTCGGGCGTGATCTGCGCTGCGGCCGGTTCGGGGTCCGGTGCGCTGGCGGAACTCGCCCCGGACCGGGCGCGGGTGTCCGCGTCGGCCACGGCCTGGAAGCCGGTGTCGGAGACCAGCACCGGATTCGTTGCGGGCGCAGCGCTGGCCGGGTCTGCGATGGGCTGCGTCGGGTCCTGCCGCGTGGGCCGGGATTCGGTGATGGCGGCCGGTGCCGGTGTGGCCGGCGGTTGCAGATAGAGCCAGGCCAGTACTCCGGTCAGCCCCAGCAGCGCCACCGCGCCCAGGGCGATGCCGGCCTTGTGGGCCGAGCGCGTGGCCGGTGGTGCCGAACGCAGGCCGTCCAGGGCCGCGTCCAGCGGCTGCGCCTCGCGGCGCGCATCGAGATCGCGCAGGACCTGGTTGACCAGGCTCATGCCAGCGTCCCCAGCAGCAGGAAGGCGCCGGCCCCGGCGCCGGCGACCCCGGCCGCGCCCAGGGTCAGGCGCCAGCCGCAGAACAGACCGGCCGGGGCGGCGTCCTCGGTGTCGTGGATGGCGCGGCGCACGTCACGGTCCGTGACCCGGTGTGCGCCGGTGCCGAAGGCCGACATCAGGGCCTTGTGACCGAGTATGTTGATCAGCCGCGGGATGCCGCGGCCGGCCCGGTGCAGCCGGCGCAGGGCGCGCGGGGCGAACAGCCCGGTCTCGGGCCGTCCCGCCGCGGCCAGCCGGTGCTGCACGTAGGCGCGGGTCTCGGCCGCGGTCAGGGGCCGCAGTCGATAACTGAAGATTATGCGCTGCCTGAGCTGGCGGATGCGCGGCTGCTCGAGCCGCGCATCCAGCTCGGGCTGACCGAACAGGACCACCAGCAGCAGCTTCTGCTTTTCGGTTTCCAGATTGGTCAACAGGCGTATCGCCTCCAACGTCTCGTCCGGCAGGGCCTGGGCCTCGTCGATGAGCAGCACCACCTGCCTGCCGGCGGCGGCCAGTTCCAGCAGCCGGTCGGTGATCAGTTTCAGCAGCCGGTGCTGGCCCAGGTTGCGCGGGAATTCCAGGCCAAGTTCCTCGGCGAAGGCCATGCGCAGGGCGGTGGCGTTGACGAAGGGATTGGGCAGCCAGGCGGTGACGGTGTTCTCGTCCAGGCTGTTGAGCAGCTTGCGGCACAGCAATGTCTTGCCGGTGCCGACCTCGCCGGTGACCTTGATGAAGCCGGTGCCGCTGCGCAGCGCGACCAGCAGCGTGTTCAACGCCTCCTGGTGACTGGGCGATTCAAAATAGAAACCGGTATCCGGCGTCAGATTGAAGGGCGCCTCGCGCAGTCGGAAGTGTTCCAGGTACATGCCCCTGCCTCCCTGCGGCTCAGTGCCCGGTGGTGTCGGGATCCGGCGACTGCATGCGCCCGATGCGCTCGGCCGACTGGCGTACCTGCTCGTTCCAGACGTTGCCGCCGCTGCCGGAGGTGACGATGGGCCGCAGCAGGATCACCAGCTCGCTCTTGGTCTTGCGCTCGCGCTGATGCTGGAACAGCTTGCCGAACATGGGCACGTCGCCCAGCCCCGGGGTCTTGGCCACCTCGTTGGTCTGCTGATCCTTCATCAGGCCGCCGATGACCACGATCTGGCCGCTGCGGGCACGGATGATGGTGTCGGACTCGCGGATGCTGGACAGCGCCAGCGGGATCTCCAGGCTGGTCTCGGTGGAGACATTGATGCTCTTGGTGCGTTCGCTGACCTCGCTCACCGTCGGATGGATGTGCAGGGTGACCTCGTCCTCGGCGCTGATCTGCGGGATCACGTCGAGCGCCACCCCGGAGAAGAAGGGCGTGAGCTCGACATTGACCGACTGGTTGGTGGTGTTGAGCGTGGTGTTGGTGTCGGTCTCCACGTCGGTGACGAAGAACTCGTCCGTGCCCACCTTGATCACGGCCTTCTGGTTGTTGACCGTGGACACCCGTGGGCTGGACAGCACCTGCACCTTGCCCTGGCTCTTGAGCAGCTCGAGGAAGGCGGTGAAGTCGTTCATGTTGATGGACAGGAAGTTCATGCCGCCGAAGCTGGAGGTCTCGGCCGCGATGATGCCGGCGCCCGGGGTCAGGGTGACCGGGGAGCCGGCGAATTCGGCCACGCCGTCGGTGATGATGCTGCCGCCGCCGGCCTGGCCGCCGAACACGGTCTGACCCGTCTTCGGCTCGCCCAGCGCGCTCCAGTTGATGCCGGTGCGGAAACCTTCATTGAGTTCCACCTCGACGATCTTGGCCTCCAGGATGACCTGGCGCTGGACCACGTCCTGCAGCGTGGCCAGGTAGTCCTCCACGTCGCGCAACTCGCCCGGCAGGGCGCGCACCACCAGGATGCCGGCCTGGGCGTTGATCACCACCCGACGGCCCTCCTCCTCGCCGATGAGCATGGTCAGGGCATCCCTGAGCTCGCTCCAGAAATCGGATTCGGAACGGGTGTTGACCTCGCTGCCGGACACCGAGGTGCGGTTGCTGCCGCTGTCGGAACGGCTGCTGCTGGAACCGTTCTCGCCGTCCTCATCACCGCCGCCGGCGGCGGCCTCGCTGACCTGCCCCGAGCTGACCCGGGTGCGCGAACTGCCGGTGCGCTGGATGTTGAGATAGTCGACCTTGAACACCCGCGAGCGCATGCGCGCCGGCATCACCTGGTAGACATTGCCGTTGCGGCGGTACTCGTAGCCATAGACGTCACGCACGGTCTGCATGACCTCCTCGACGCTGACGTTCTTCAGGTCCAGAGTCAGGCTGCCGGCCACGTCGGGATGCACCACCATGTTGTAGGGGCTGTCCTCGACCAGACCGATGAAGAACTGCCGGGCCGGGATCCCGTTGACGGCGATGTCGAAGCGCTGCTCGACCCTGCGGGCCGATGCCGGCAACTCCACCGAGACCGGCGGCAGCAGGGTTTCCTGCACCTGCGGGGGCAGGGCGGGCCCGGCTTCGCGGGGGGCGGTTTCGGGTGCGGCCATGGCGGTGTCGATGCTCTCCAGGTTCGGCGCCACGCTGCGGGCGTCCTGTTCGGGCAGGTGCTGGCAGCCGGCCGCGCCAAGCGCGGCGACCAGGATCAGGGGGAGTGCGGGGGTCAGAGATTTCATGGTCACGGTCCTTCGCCTGCCCGTTCAGGGGCGCTGTTTTATCCTGCTGGGTTGCAATCGCAGTGTGCTGCGACCGCTGGCTGTTTCGATCATGACTGCGCCGTGGCGAATGCGCAGGATGCGCACTCCGCCAAGGCGGTCGCCTTCCGTCACCCGGATGCCATTGATGAGGGCCTCGCGGCGGTTTTCCGTCACCCGGGTCCAGGTCAGCCCTTCATCCGTCACACCCTGTGCCCCGCGCTGTCCGCGCGGATTGGGGGCGGTCGGGTCGGCCAGGGCGGAGGCTCCCGCCGGTCCGGTCGCGGCGCCGCCCAGAAGCAGCAGGGCGGCCACTACCGCGGGCTTGGCGGGGACTGTCCTCATGAGTGTCCGAGCGTATATAAGTTGAGTTTTATCATGGCGTCAGGGTGATCCTTCACCTCGTATTCCAGGCTGTCCCAGAACAGGGTCCAGGGCAGCTGTTCGACCTGCTGCAGAAAGCGGCGGGTGGCGTCATAACCGCCTTCCATCTCCAGGGTCAGGTTGTAGCGGCCGACCGCCGGTCCGGCGGCTGTGGCCGCTGAACCGCGGTTGAACAGGGGGGCGCCGGCATGGCTGTGCAGCTGGCGCAGTTGCAGTCCCCGCGTCTGTGCCAGGATGCTTTGCAATAATTGCGCCGCCTGCTGAGGGGCCAGAATGCCGCCCAGACGTGCCTGCAGCCGGGACTCGCGCTCGGCGAGTTGCGTCTGCAGCGCGGCGATGCGGTCGAGCCGTTCCTGTTCCGGGGTAGCGCGGCCGCTGGCCAGGTCGCGGGAACGGATCTCCAGCGCGGTCAGGCGCGTCTGCAGGCTTTCCAGCTCGGCCCGGCCCTGGTGCAGGGCCTGCCAGGTGGGCTGAATCAGCAGCAGGTAGAGGAAATAGCCCAGGATCAGGCCGGCGGTGAGCAGCAGGAAGGCGCGCTCGCGCAGGGACAGCGCGTCGATGCGGCTCTGCCAGTTTTTCAGGGTATCCCGGTTCATGAGGCCGGCTCCCTCCGGTCCGCCCGGCGGCTGAGCCGCGCGCTGTCGGCGTGGCGGTTGCTGAGGCTGAAGCGTACGCCCCCGGCCTCGGGGCCGTTGTCGATCCGGACCTGGTTCAGCCCGAGTTCGCCCAGGCGGTCGCTGGCGCCGAGTTGCTCCAGGTAGGCGGGGACCCGCTGCGCGTCCCAGGCCTGGCCTTCCAGGGTCGCGCCGCCGTCGGCGAGCAGTTCGATGCGGGTCAGCCAAAGGCCGGTTGTCTGCACCCGGGCCAGGCCGGTCAGCAGTGCGGAGAAGCGCCGCTCGGGCGCCTGGAAACTGTCCAGTTCCTCCAGGACCTGATCCAGCAGGCCGCGGCGCTGTTCCAGCTGCGCGATCCGCTCGTCCAGCACCTCCAGTTCGCTGCCGGCCCGGGCCTGTTCCAGGGCATCGATCTGCTGATTGAGGCGGACGTGCTGGGTTTGCAGGGCGGCCAGGTTGTGTTCGACCTGCGTCAGTTGCCAGCGCAGCCCGGCGTAGATCCCGACCAGTACCAGGACGGTGATGCCGAGCAGCTGCAACAGGGTCAGCGCCGAGAAGACCTTCTTCTCGTGACGGAAGACCGGTTGATAGAGGTTGATTTGTTGATACATGTCACAGATATCGGACGCAGCGCGCCGCGCTTTATAGTGCGGCGCGGGTTTTTTTCCAGCCTGCGCCGGAAGTTACGTCGATATCTTGACGCGGAAAGGGAGCCGGCGGGTCAGCAGGCCGTCGCGCCGTTGAGGCGCAGGGTATCGGTCAGTTGGCTCACCGAGGCCAGTTCGTGCCGGTCGAGGTAGTCGAGAATGCCCCGGTTGATGCGCTGGCAGATCAGCGGATCGTAGAAGAGCGCGGTACCCACCCCCACGGCGCTGGCGCCGGCGATCAGAAACTCGATGGCGTCCTCGGGCGTGGTCACACCCCCCTGGCCGATGATGGGAATGCCGTGGGCGCGGCAGACCTGCGCCACCTGGTGCACCTTGAGCAGGGCGATGGGCTTGATCGCCGGGCCCGACAACCCGCCCTGGTTGTTGCCGATCACCGGGGTGCGGCTGTCGATGTCGATCGCCATGCCCATCAGGGTGTTGATCACGGCGAAGGCGTCGGAGCCGGCCTCGATGCAGCGGCGGGCGTTCTCGGCAATGTCGGTCTGGTTGGGCGAGAGCTTGGTGATCAGCGGCTTGCCGGTGACCGCCCGGCAGGTCTCGACCACGCGCGCGGACATGTCCGGGTCGTTGCCGAAAGCCACCCCGCCCTCCTTCACGTTGGGGCAGGAGATGTTGATCTCGATGGCATCGATGGGCGAGTCGTCGAAGCGTCGGGTGACCGCCTCGTATTCCTCCAGGGTGGAGCCGGAGACATTGGCGATGAAGCGGGTCTCGTCGAAATCCAGGGTCGGCAGGATCTCGTCGACCACCTTGTCCACGCCCGGGTTCTGCAGCCCGATGGCGTTGAGCATCCCCGCCGGGGTCTCATAGACCCGGTGCGGCGGGTTGCCCAGCCGCGCCGCGCCGGTGGTGCCCTTGAGGCAGATCGCCCCCACGTCGCGGTTGGAGAAGCCGGCGACCCGGGTGTATTCCTCGCCGAAGCCGACGCAGCCCGACAGCAGCACCAGCGGGCTGCTGAAGCGCAGGCCGCAGAAGTCGATGGCCAGTTTGTCGGATAGAGCGTCTGTCATGATCACTTGTCTTGAAAGTCACGGGCCCGTCATTGCGAGCGCAGCGTGGCAATCTCATAATGCAGCATCCATCGGTGGGAGATTATTCGCCACGCTCACCCCTTCGGGGCCGCCCTGCGGGCGTTCTGCGCTCGTAAACTCGCTTGTGCCGCGGCGCTGCGCGCCTCGCAATGACGAGTCTGTTGCATTGCGCGTGCTGCGACGCCAATACACAACACATGCTGCACGTCGTCCTGTACCAGCCGGAGATACCGCCCAACACCGGCAATATCATACGCCTTTGCGCCAACACTGGCAGCCACCTGCACCTGGTGGAGCCGCTGGGGTTCGACTGGGATGACCGCCGGCTGCGCCGGGCCGGACTGGATTATCGCGAATTCGCCGAGGTGACGCTGCACCCGGATCTCGATCATTGCCTGCAGGCGCTGCCGGAGGCACGTCTGTTCGCCTTTTCCACCCGCGGCCGGACACGCCACACCGAGGCCGGGTTCCGCGCCGGCGATGCGCTGCTGTTCGGCCCCGAGACCCGCGGCCTGCCCACCCCGGTGCTCGATGCCCTGCCCGCGGACCGGATCCTGCGCCTGCCCATGCGCCCGGACAGCCGCAGCCTCAATCTGGCCAACACGGTGGCGGTGGCGGTGTACGAGGCCTGGCGGCAGCTCGGGTTCGAGGGCGGTGTCTGAAAATTTCGTAGTTTAGTAGGTCGGGTTAGCGCAGCGTAACCCGACATGCCGCGGAAACGTCGGGTTACGCCTTTCAGGCTAACCCGACCTACTATACTGCAGCCGCTGCCCGCAGGACCGGCAGTGATAGACCGTGCCGGCCTGCACACGGTTATGGCGGGTGGTGCTGAGTTCATGCCGGCGACAGCCGCAGCGGTAGACGTGGCGCCGCTGTCGGCGCACCGGCACGCCGTCCAGCGCATAGTCGCCGGTGGCCCGCGGCGCCGCGCCGAAGGCGCGCATGAGCGCCCGCCATTCCCGGCCGTGCGGTGCCGTCCGGCCGAAATGCCGCCAGACCAGGTAGTGGGCGACCTCGTGCGGCACCGTCTCACGCAGGTGGCCAGCAAAGTCGAGTGCGAACACCCAGGGGTTGTAGCGGATGCAGACCCGACCGCCCTGTACCCGGAACTGCCCCGCCGCCCGGCCCCGCAGGTTGAAGTCGATGGCCGGCAGCGGAGCGCTGCAATCGAGCAGCCGGTTGCCGCGGCCCAGGTACAGGCGCGTCTGCTCACGCACCTGCTGCTGCTGCAGCGGTGTGATGGGGGCGACGGTCGTGCGGGCGGCGGGGGCGGTCATCGTGCGTGAACGATGCGGCGCCCGGGCGCGGCAGTCAAGCCGCGGTCTGGTTCAGCTTACCCGCCGGCGGATGGTCTGCCCTTCATGGGCGGGAAAGCGGGTGATATTGCCGCGGCGGTTGCGGAACTCGGAGATCAGCCGGCAGGCAGGGACGACATAACGTTTGTCCATTTCCATGGCCTGTTCCAGCAGCCGGATGCCGCGCTCCTCTCCCAGGCCGGTGAAATACTTGCCGGCACCGAACACGATACGGGCGTCATCCGGATTGCGGGCCAGGATCTGCTCGTAGGCGTCATGGGCCTCCTCGCGCGTGCCGTAGCGTTTCACCAGCGCGGCATACTCCATCGCCTGGCGGCCGTGCAGGCCATCGCCGCCGGCCTCGGTCCTGAGTGCCTCCAGACGCTCGCGTTCGGCGCAGCTTTTCTGGTGACGCAGTTGCCAGGCCTCCCGCTCGCGCGCCTGCCAGGCGGCATCGACACGTTCCAGCAGCCCCGTGTGTGCCGCCTCCAGCAGCGCATCGGCCGCGGACGGCGCGGGCAGGCCGGGGAACTGCGCCTCGCCGGCGGCGATGGCCTGCAGGCGTTGCTTCAGGCCCGGCATGGTCTCGCTGCCGCTGCCGCGGGCCCAGGCCTCGCGCAACCAGCGCCGGGCCTCGTCGGCCTCCAGCCGCCGCGGCAGCAGCACGCCGAGGTTGCGGTAGGGGTTGATGGTGGGCTCGGGGGCCTTGTCGGCGATGTGGTGCACGCTGGGCCAGTAGTCCTGCTCCAGGAACCGGCCCATGACGCTTTGCATGACCATCCACTCGGCGGTGTCCTCGTAGCCCAGAGTACGCAGGGCGTGGCGGTCGCGCGCATGCTGCTGGGCCGGCATCAGGGGCGCGGTGAAGCGGTGGAACAGGCGGGTATAGCGGTCGAAGAAGCGCCCGATCAGCAGCCGCGCCGGGCCGCTGCCGGCGCAGAAATGATTGCGGTACTGAACCCAGAGCTGGCGCAACTGGGTGATCCAGCTGCCGAGCTGCATGCGCTGGCGCGACAACTCGCCGAGCTGGGAGGCGATCCAGGCCTTGAGCTGGGCCTCGCTCAGGCATTGCAGTACCGGCATGCCGATCAGCAGCGTGTGGGTCATGACCAGGGGAAAGCCGCTGACCGGCGTGCGCAGCAGGCGCACGTCGAACTCGCCGGTGATGCGGATCTCGTGCACCGTGGCACCCTGCAGTTCATGGCGCACGGATTCGACCAGGGCATGCAGCCTCGGGGCCTCGCTCAGGCTGACCAGCTCGCCTTCCGGCAACGCGAAACGGGCGCGGCCCAGTACCAGGGTGCCGCTCAGGCCGAGGGCGAGCAGTACATGATCGAGGTGGCCCCAGGGGCTATCGGGCAGCAGTCCGTTGGCGCCCAGGCGCAGCCCGGCGATCAGGGCCAGCAGCGGGAAGGCGACCAGCCAGGCATAGCCGGCCAGTGCCAGTCCGGCGGCGGCAGCACGGTAGCGCAGGGGGTGATCGGTATACCAGCGCCCGGGCAGCTGCTGCCAGGAATCGCGCAGGGACTGTATTCGATCGGTGATGGATTCCAGCATGGGACGGCCTCGATGCGATTGCGGAATGTTCACACCATCGGCATGGCTGTGCCGGTCTTGTGCGGCCTCCTTCACAACTCCGGGTGACCGCGTCCGCGATCCGGTCGGAATTGCCACACGGATCACAAAACCCATCGCAATCCGGCACCTGCAATCACGATTTATGGTCCCGGCGAAAGCGGGTAGAATGCCGATTCATACTCTACCGAGAAGCGCATCCCATCCGTGGCAGATCTCAATCCCCAGCAGCGTGCCGCCATGCGGCATGTCGACGGCCCCCTGCTGGTACTGGCCGGCGCCGGCAGCGGCAAGACCCGAGTCATCACCTGCAAGATCGCCCACCTGATCGAGGATCACGCCCTGTCGCCGCGTTACATCACCGCCGTGACCTTCACCAACAAGGCCGCACGGGAGATGCGTGAGCGCGTCGGCCGGATTTTGAGCCGCGGCCAGGGCCGCGGCCTGTCCATCTCGACCTTTCATACGCTGGGCCTGAACATCCTCAAGCGCGAGCACAGACGTCTGGGCTTCAAGGCCAGCTTCAGCATCCTGGATGCGGCCGACAGCGCCCACCTGATCCGCGAACTGATCGGCAAGTCACGCCTGGCCCTGGATCCGGACGCCGCCCGCTGGCAGATCTCGGATTGGAAGAACGATCTGATCTATCCGCAGCAGGCAGTGGAACAGGCCGCGGATGACCGCGCCATGGCCTGCGCCCAACTCTATGCCCAGTATCAGCGCAGCCTGAAGGCCTACAATGCCTTCGATTTCGATGACCTGATCCTGCAGCCGGTGCGCCTGTTCCAGACCGACGAAGAGGCGCGCGAGCACTGGCAGGGCCGGATCCGCCACCTGCTGGTGGACGAATACCAGGACACCAACGGCGCCCAGTACGAACTGGTGCGGCAGCTGGTCGGGCGGCTGGGCCATTTCACCGCCGTGGGCGACGACGACCAGTCCATCTACACCTGGCGCGGCGCCCGCCCCGAGAACCTGGCGCGGTTGAAGGAGGATTATCCCCGGTTGAAGGTGATCAAGCTGGAGCAGAACTACCGTTCCAGTGGCTGCATCCTCAAGTGCGCCAACACGCTCATCGGCAA
>PABG01000063.1 GCA_002699185.1 Gammaproteobacteria bacterium
GAAGACCGCCTGGGCGCGGCGATAGGCCGCCGTGGCAACGTCATAGATGGCGGCCAGGTCGGTGCCGGAGATGTCCAGGTTCACGCTGCGGGTGCCGCCGTCGTTGCTGGTGATGATGGAACCGCGGGTGGCGAAGGCGCGCATGCCCGGGTATTCCTCGTACTTGCGCACGATGGCGTCCATCAGCGGTTCGATGTGCGCCGGATCCTTGGGTTGGGCGATGATGCGGATACGCTGCGGCTCGATGCCGAGATTGATGTAGGCGAAGGCCGGCACTTCGGTCTCGCCGCGCTCGAACTGTGCGGGGTCGTGCTCCAGGTAGGGCAGCAGGTAATCCTGCAGTTCGCGGCCGATGGCCGCCATGGTCTGCAGGTTGTAGCCCGGCGGAGCATGCATGGAGGCGAACACCTTGGGCTCCTCGCCCTCGGGCAGGTACTCGGCCGGCGGGGTGAGCCAGACGATGGCCGCGACACTGGCCGCGGCCACCCCGGCGATCACTCCCGCACGGCGGGGGCCGCTGTCGATCAGCGCATTGATGCCGGCCAGCACCCATGCGCGCAGCCCGCCTTCCGACGCCTGACCACCGAGGGCGTCGGAACGGAACTGCAGCCGCGCCGAGGCAGTGGGCACCACGGTGATGGCCACCAGCATGGACACCAGGATGGAGGCCGACACCGCGATGGCGATATCCGAGTACAGCTGCCCGGCCTCTTCCCGGATGAACACGATGGGCACGAACACCAGCACCGTGGTCAGGGTCGAGGCCAGCACCGCCGGCCACACCTGCTGCACGCCCTCCACCGCGGCGCGGAAACGGTCCAGTCCGCGCCGGCGCGCCAGTTCGATCGATTCCAGTACCACGATGGTGTTGTCGAGCGTCATGCCGATGGCGAAGGCCACGCCGGCGAGTGATATGACATTCACCGTGCGGCCGGTAATGAGCAGGCCGATGAAGGCGGCGATGGTGCAGATGGGGATGCCCATCACGCCGACCAGGGTGGCCCGACCGGAGCGCAGGAACAGGAACATGATCAGGCTGGCCAGCACCGCGCCCAGGGCCAGGTTCTTCCAGACATTGAACACCGAGGCCTCGACATAGCCGACATCGTCGGCGATCAGGCGCATGAACATGCCGCGCGGATTCAGCACCTGGCTGTTGATTACCTCCATCTCGGCCAGCATGGCGCGCTTGATGTCGATGACATTGGAGCCGGTCTGGCGCCGTACCGCCAGGCCGATCACCGGCTTGCCGTCGGTGAAGGACAGCTCGGCGAGCTCCGAGTGATCCAGCTGCAGCTCGGCCACATCCCCCAGCCGGATGACGGAATCGCCGCGCCGCTCCAGCACCAGGGCGCGCAGGTCGTCCAGGTCCTCGAAGCGGCCGATGGTGCGCAGCAGGTAGCGGCGCTTGCCGGATTCGACCTCGCCGCCGGAGACGTCGCGATTGCGCGCGCGTACCGCCGCGCGCACATCCCCCAGGGTGAGCCGGTACTGCGCCAGCCGCGCCGGGTCGAGCAGGATCTGCACCTGGCGCTCGGCGCCGCCGCCCACCCGTACCTCGGACACCCCGGGCACGCTCTCCATGCGGGTGCGCACATGATCCTCGAGAAAATCCTGCATCAGGTCCATGTCCAGGCCGCGCGGATTGCCTGCCAGCGGCGCGACCCGGAAATACATGAAGGAGTTGGAGGAGAAGGAGGTGGCGTAGATGCGCGGCTCGTCCACGTTGAGCGGATACTCCGGCACCTGGCTGAGCGCATTGTTGACCCGGATCAGCGTCTCGTTGAGATCAACGCCGAAGGGGAACTCCAGCTCGACGCGGGCGCGGCCGAAGGCGGCCTCGGCGGTGATTTCGTGCAGCGAGGGGATGGTGCGCAGGTACTCCTCCTGCTCGATCAGGATCTCCTTTTCCACGTCCTGCGGGGTCGCGCCCGGCCAGGTGGTGACCACGGTGACGGTGCGCACCTCCAGGTCGGGGATCATCTGCACCGGGATGCGCAGGGCGGCGACCACCCCCAGCACGGAGATGATCAGCACCACCACCGTCATCAGGGTCCCGTGCCTGACGATGCCCTCGAACATCAGTCGCTGCCGGCGAGGCGCACGCGCTGGTCCGGCTGCAGGGATTCGTTGCCGGCGGTCACCACGCGCATCCCCGGCTGCAGCCCCGAGCGGATCTCGATGCGGCCGTCGAAGGCCAGACCGGTCTCCACATTGTGTTCGGTCACGGTCGCGGTACCGTCCTCGCCCGCCGCCTCGACCACCCAGACACTGACGCGCCCGTCCGGATAGCGCAGCAACGCATCGCGCGGCACCACCAGGCCACGCCGCTCGGTGTCGAGCTGCAGCACGGCACGCGCCGACATGCCGGGGATGAGCGGGATGTCAGGCTCGTCGAGCCAGGCCCGCAGCAGGAAGGTCCGGGCACCGGGATCGTTGACCGGCACTGCGGTATCGATACGGGCCGCAAGCTCGCGGCCGGGCACGGCATCCAGCCTCACCTGCAACCGGGTGTCGTCATCGATGCGCGGGAAATAACGCTGGGGCACACGCAGGTCCAGCCGCAGATCCGCGACTGCGATCAGTTCGACCACCGGGTTGCCGGGTTCGATCCATTCGCCCGCCTCGGTCAGCTTGCGGTTGATCACGCCGGCGAAGGGGGCATTGAGCACATGGCGGCGCAGACGGGCCTCCTGACGCTGTTCCTCGGCGGCCAGGCGTTCCACCACGGCCTGCCGGACCTCGACCTGCGCCTCCAGCGAACGCACCTCGGTCTCGGGGAAGGACTGGCGGGCGCGCAGCTGGCGCGCCTCCTCCAGCCGGCGGCGGGTATCGGCCAGTTCGGCCCGGGCCTGGCGGCTGGCGGCACGGGCCGAAGCCAGGTCCAGCTGCTCCAGCTCGCGGTCCAGCCGCACCAGTGGATCGCCGGCCTCGACCCGGTCACCGACATCGACGTTGATGGCCTCCACCAGGCCGCCGACTGAGGTCGAGACCTGCGCCACCCGGGGCGAGGTCAGGGTCCCGGTCAGAGGCACTTCCTCGATGATGGGCGCACGCTCGACCACGCCGGTGCCGACCCGGGCCAGACGCTCGTCGGCGCCGGCCGCGCCGGGCAGCAACAGCCAGGGCAGCAACCACCAGAGTGCGGGGACGCGATCCGTCAACGACAGCGGATTCGGTTTCATACGCAATTCCCGTCGGCCCCGGAAATCGGGGGGGTGCAAAGTCTGTCAGCAGCATACGGGAGGCCGCCACGGCCCGACAACCCGGTTCAGGTAACATCCCTGTGACCTTCCCGCACAGCCGTAGGCCGGAATAAGGGCCGCAGGCCCGTTTCCGGCAGCATGCGGTAATCAATGCCGGGAACGCTGCGCTTATCCCGGCCTACGGCCTGTCTGACAGCGCTGGCCTTGTCAGGTTCAGGGACGCTAAGATGAATGGCATGAACAGCAACAAGTGTCCCTTCAGCATCATCCAGGCCTCCGGGGCCTGCGGCTGCCGGCACGCCGATGAGGTGGTGCGGCGCGGCGGCTCCGAATACGACTGCACCGAGGCCCGTGCCCATGCCGTCTGCGCGGCCCTGGTGGAACACCTCAATGCCCTGGCCCTGCCCGAACTGGGCTATGAGGACGATCTGACCCAGACCCCGAAGAGCGTCTACGAGCGCATCCTGCTGGGAGGGCTGCAGGGGCTGCGCCAGGCCCGCGATCCCGCAGACAGCACCCCCGAGACCGCAGACATCTGGCCGGTGGTCGAGGCCGCGGCCGGCGAGTACGGCGACGTGACGCAGATCCCGGCAGCGACCGTGCTGCCCGCCATCCAGGCCTGCCGCATCCGGCGGCGTCAGCGCGGTCGCGGCTGAGCGACGCACTCCACTGTCGCGGCGCGCTGCCGGGCAGCGTGCATACCGAACCAGAAGGATCCCGCAAGCCCCATGGAAAACGACGCCGTCATCCCGATCGAGATCCTGTTCCAGAAGTCGGAGCTGGTGGTCACCTTCCTGATCATCATGCTCGGCATCGGCTTCGGCAACCTGCGCATCAAGGGCGTGGGCTTCGGCTCCAGCGGCGTGTTGATCGTGGCCATGATCGCCGGCTATCTGTACCAGTTCGAACCCATTGTCATCCTGCAGGACCTGGGCATCGTGCTGTTCCTGCTCAGCATCGGCCTGGAAGCCGGCCCCAGCTTCTTCCGCGCCTTCAAGCAGCACGGCCGGCGTTTCATCACCAATGTGGTCGTCCTGCTGGCCGTCGCCGGTGCGAACACGGTGGGCATCATCGCGCTGGCCGGCGTCCCCATCGGCGTGGGCCTGGGCCTGTTCGCCGGCGCCTTCACCTCCAGCCCGGCATGGTACTCCTTCAACATGATATCGACGGGTTCAGCGAGGCGATAAGCGGCCAGATGCAAGGCGCTTGCCCGCCGGGGTAGACATCTACCTCAAGGGCAAGCAACGCGGCAGATGGCCACTTATCGCTTCGCCCGGAGGGAGCCTGCGAGCGGCGCCATTGCCGCGTTGCAGCCCTTGGCAAGGGTCATACCATTGCCTGCGAGCTGCGCCTTGCACTGGCGCCGCTCACAGGCTCTGAACCCGTCGATATCATGTTGAAGGAGTACGAGTCAGCGCACTGCAGTTCAGCCCCGAGGAGGAGGTCATCTTCGGTTATGGCGTGGCCTACCCCTTCGGCCTGCTCGGGGTGATCCTGTTCATCACCCTCGCGGTGAAACTCCTGCGCCCGACCATGGAGGCCGAGCTGCGCGGCCGCACCCAGCTGCATACCGGCGTGTACAAGCTGCAGAACGAGGAATTCGCCGGCAAGCTCATCCGCGACATCGACTTCTTCCAGGACCACAACGTGGTGGTCTCCGGCATCCTGCGCGATCTGAACATGCGCACCGCCAGCGGCAGCACCGTGCTGCTGCCGGGCGACATCGTGCGGCTGGAGGGCATGGCCGAGGACGTGAACAAGGTCGGCAGCACCCTGGGCGTGGAGGTGCAGGAGAGCTTCGACGAGAACGCCGAACTCGACACCCGCTCCATCGTGGTGGAGAACACCTCGGTGGTGAACCGCAGCCTGGGTGACCTGGACATCCGGCTGCGCTACAACGTCTCCCTGACCCGCATCATGCGTGCCGGCGTGGAATTCGTGCCGCGCCAGGACCTGGCACTGGAATACGGCGACGTGGTGGTGGCCGTGGGTACGCCCTACCAGCTGGACCAGCTGGAACTGTTCCTCGGCCACGAGCACCATACGGTGCAGCGCCGGGTGGACATCGGCTCGCTGGCCGCCACCCTGTTCCTGGCCTTCGCCATCGGCGGCATCATCATCCCCCTGCCCGGGCTGGGGCCCTTCTCGCTGGGCCTGGCCGGCGGCGCGCTGGTCGCGGGGCTGGTGTTCGGCCACTTCGGGCGCATCGGCAATTTCATCGGCCGCTTCCCGCGCAACGCCACCGCGGTGCTGCGCGAACTGGGCCTGGCGCTGTTCTTCGTGCAGGTGGGCTTCGACACCGGCCAGAGCTTCGTCGAATCGCTCGACTACCAGGCCATCTACTACGCCTTCTATGCCGTACTGTTCGCCGTGGTGCCGATGCTGGCCAGTTTCCTGTTCGGCCACTATGTGATGAAGATCCCGGTCAGCGAATGCTTCGGCGTGATCTGCGGCGGCATGACCTTCACTCCGGGGCTGGACATCATCCGCCAGACCGACAACTCCGATCATCCGGTGGTGGCCTACTCCTCGGTCTATCCGGTGGCGGTGATCCTGGTCATCGCCCTGGTTCAGGGCATGTACCTGGCGCTGGTCACGCTGGGCGCGGTGGAATAACCGCTCAGGATCAGTTCAGAGGCGATGGCATCTGCTTCAGCCCCGTCATCCCCGTGCAGGCCCGGCTGTGACAACACATGGCCGTGATTCCGGATTCTGTGACCGCCGCCAGCGCGGAACATTCACTGCGCCTGATCCAGCACGATCAGCTTGCTCACCTGCATGTCATGCAGGGTGTAGGGTATGCCGCCCACCCCCAGTCCGGACTGGCGCAGGCCGGCAAAGGGCATCCAGTCCACCCGGAAGGCGGTGTGTTCGTTGCGCATCACCGCCGATGCGTCCAGTCGCCGTGCGGTATGCATGGCCAGATCCAGATCGCGGGTAAAGACAGCGGCCTGGAAGGCCCAGGGCAGGGCGTTGGCCCGGTCGATGGCGGCATCCAGATCGTCATAGGGATAGACGCAGACCACCGGGCCGAAGATCTCCTCGCGACTGACCCGGCAGTCATCCGGCGGATCGTACAACAGGGTGCAGGCATAGGTGCTCGGTGACAGGGCCCGGCCGCCGGCGAGCAGTTCGGCCCCGGCGGCGACCGCCTCGCTCACCCATTCATCCACCCGGTCGACCTCGGCCGGCCGGATCAGAGGCCCCACGTCGGTGTCTTCCGCGGTGGGATCACCGACCTTCAGCTGCGCCGCCCCCTGCGCCAGCCGCTCGGCCAGTTCCCGGGCGATAGCCCGGTGGGCGAACACCCGCTGCACCGACACGCACACCTGACCGGCATGGTAATAGCCGCCCTTGAGCAGCTTGGGCACGGCCTGGTCCAGATCGGCGTCGGCGGCCACGATCACCGGTGCCGCACCGCCGTGCTCCAGGGCGCAGCGGGTACCGGGGGCGAGTTTCGAGCGCAGCATCCAGCCGACCTTCGCGCTGCCGATGAAGGTGAGAAACCCCACCCGCGCGTCGGTGGCCAGTCGCTCGGCGAGTTCGGTGTTCTCGGTTACCAGGGCCTGACACCAGGCCGGCGGCAGGCCCGCACCGTGCAGGATCTCCACCAGCCGGAAGCCGGACAGGGGCGTGGCCTCGGCCGGCTTGACGATGACCGGGCAGCCGGCGGCGATGGCTGGCCCGACCTGGTGGGCGATGAGATTGAGCGGGTGATTGAAGGCGCTGAGCGCGACCACCACCCCGACCGGTTCAGTCAGAGTGAAGGCCTGCTTGCCGGCCGAGGCGGCATTGATCCCCATCGGGATCTTCGCGCCGTCGTCGGTACGCAGACAGTCGACGCAGATACGCAGGCTGTCCACGGTGCGGGCCACCTCGGCGCGCGAATCGGCCAGCGGCTTACCGCCCTCGCGCGCCGCCGCCAGCGCCAGCGCCTCGGACTGTTCCTGCACGCGGTCCGCGGCCCGCTCCAGTATGGCGATGCGCTCGGCGACCGACAGCCAGGCGTCGCGGTCACGGAACAGCGCCTGCGCCGTGACCAGGGCCCGGTCGACATCTTCCGCGCCACTGGTGTCGACCGTGGCGATGAGGCTGTCGTCGAACGGCGCCCGGACCTCCAGCCGTCCGGCCGGGCGGGGATCGTGGGCAAGCTGGGCCTTGTGGTGCGTCGTCATAACAACTCCTGAAGATAGCCACGGAAAACACGGACATGTTTAATGATCAATGTGTGGCATTCCTGTCGGGGCACGTCCTGTCGGACTACCCCGGCCTGTATGACTTTCCCGTCATTCCCGCGAAGGCGGGAATCCAAGGACCATGGCGGCTTCTGGATTCCCGCCTTCGCGGGAATGACGGGTGGATATATCAGGGCTTACCTGATTTTCGACGTGTCCGTGCTTTCCGTGTTTTCCGTGGCCATTCACTTCTCAAATCAACCGGCTCTTGTCCTTGATCTCGCGGTTGAGGATGCGGTGATTGTCGCTGTAGTCCACCGGCACCTCGACCAGATGCACACCGGGCGTGGCAAAGCAGCGCTCCAGCAGCGGCTCCAGCTCCGCCGCCGAGTCCGGACGATGGCCGTGGGCGCCATAGCAGCGGGCATAATCGACGAAGGCGGGGTTGCCGTAATCCAGCCCGAAGTCCTCAAAACCCATATCGGTCTGCTTCCACTTGATCATCCCATAGGCATCATCACGCAGCACCAGCACCACCAGGTCCAGCCCCAGGCGCACGGCAGTCTCCAGTTCCTGTGAGTTCATCATGAAGCCGCCGTCGCCACAGATGGCCATAACGCGGCGATCCGGATGGACCAGCTTTGCCGCCATGGCCGAAGGCAGACCCGCGCCCATGCTGGCCAGGGCATTGTCCAGCAGGACTGTATTGGGAAGACAGGCCGCGTAGTTGCGGGCGAACCAGATTTTGTAGACACCATTATCCAGGGCGATAATGCCATTCTCCGGCATCACGCGACGCACATCGGCGACCAGGCGTTGTGGATAGATCGGGAAACGCGTGTCATCGGCGCCTTCACGAAGATGGGCATCGAGGTGACGCTTGACTTCCATGAAGCGGTCGAAATCCCAGCCCGGGGAAACCTCGATGGTGGCGGTCAGGCGTTCAATGCTGTCGGCGATATCCCCGATCACGCCCTGGTGGGGCTGATAGACCGCATCGACGGCGGCGGTAACATAGTTGACATGGATTACCCGGGCAGAGCCGGCGCGGCCGGCGCCGGCGATATCCGGATTGTCCTCGTCCGGACCCGCGTCCGCCTCGCCATTCATGATGAAGGGCGGCTTCTCCACCACATCATGTCCGACGTTGATGATCAGATCGGCTGCTTCAATGGCACGGTGCAGAAAGTCCTCGCCCGACAGGGCCGCCGCACCCAGATACAGGGGATGACGCTCGTCGATTACGCCCTTGCCCATCTGGGTGGTAAAGAAGGGAATGCCGGTCTTGTCGACGAAGGCCCGTAGCGCCTGACAGGTATGGCGGCGGTTGGCGCCGGCGCCGAGCAGCAGCAACGGGTGACGTGCTGACCGGATCATATCGCCTGCCTGGTTGATCGAATTTTCACTGGCACGCGGATTCTCGAACCGGCTGCGCCGGATCACAGAGGCCTCGGTCTGCTCGCGGGCGATGTCTTCGGGCAACTCCAGGTGCACCGCGCCGGGGCGCTCATCCTCGGCCCGGCGGAAGGCCTCGCGCACCCGCGCCGGGATGTAGTGAGAGCTGCTGAGCTGGCGGGTGTACTTGGTCAGTGGCTGCATCATGTCGACCACATCAACGATCTGGAACTCGCCCTGCTTGCTGGCCTTGATCGGCTTCTGGCCGGTAATCATCAGCATGGGCATGGCACCCAACTGCGCATAGGCCGCGGCAGTCACCAGGTTGGTCGCGCCGGGGCCAAGGGTCGCCAGACACACGCCGGTGCGTCCGGTCAGCCGACCGTAGGTGGCAGCCATGAAGCCGGCGGCCTGTTCATGACGGGTCAGAATCAGACGGATGGAGGAACCCTTCAATGCGTTCAGAACGTCCAGATTCTCCTCACCGGGGATGCCGAAGATGTACTCCACCCCCTCGGCCTCCAGGGCGCGGACAAACAGATCAGCGGCTTTCATCGGCAGTCTCCTTGACGTCCTTGGTGCATTCGCGGTCCCCGACTTCGGTGCATTCGTCCTCGATCTGGGTCAGGTGCTGGCGCGGCATGAAGCTGTGCGGCGTGGCCTCCTGCACATCAAGCGCGAAGGCCTCTGGGACATCGCCCGCCCGCAGGCAACCCGCACGGATATGCGGGAACAACTGATCGTAACGCCGGATCTCGTTCTGGCTGATGCGACGGTGGATATGGGTACGGTTGAGATCCGCCGTATGCCGCAGTCCGGCCGAGGCGATGATGTCAGCGGCGGCGTGCACCGTCCTGGCATGGAAATTCGCCACCCGGTCGGCCTTGTCCGCCACCACCAGCCCGCGCACCAGCCGCGGGTTCTGGGTGGCCACGCCGGTAGGACATTCATTGGTGTTGCAGGTCAGGGATTGCACACAGCCCAGCGCCAGCATCATGCCGCGGGCGCTGTTGCAGATATCCGCCCCCAGGGCCAGATTCTTCACCATGTGGAACCCGGTCAGGATCTTGCCCGAGGCGATGACGCGGATGTGCTCGCGCAGCCCGTAGCCGATCAGGCAGTCGTCGACGAAGGCCAGCGCCTCGCGCAACGGCATGCCGATGGAATTGGAGTACTCCAGCGGTGCAGCCCCGGTACCGCCCTCGCCGCCGTCGACAGTGATGAAATCCGGCAGGATGCCGGTCTCGACCATGGCCTTGCAGATGGCGATGAATTCACTGCGCCTGCCGATGGCGAGCTTGAAGCCCACCGGCTTGCCGTCGGCCAGTTCGCGCAGCTGCCCGATGAAGCGTACCAGCCCCAGCGGCGAGTCGAAGGCGGTGTGGGCCGGCGGCGAATCGACCCGGGTGTAGGGGGCCAGACCACGGATACGGGCGATCTCGGGCTTGTTCTTCTCTGCCGGCAGAATGCCGCCATGCCCCGGCTTGGCGCCCTGGGACAGCTTGATTTCGATCATCCTCACCGCATCCAGCGCAGCCTGCTCGCGAAAGGTGTCGGGATCGAAATTCCCGTCCTGGTCGCGGCAACCGAAATACCCGGTACCGATCTGCCAGACCAGGTCGCCGCCTTCCAGATGCCAGGGACTGATGCCGCCCTCGCCGGTGTTGTGGTAGAAGCCACCGCGGGCCGCGCCCCGGTTGAGCGCCTGGATGGCGTTGCGGCTGAGTGCACCGAAACTCATGGCCGAGATATTGAGGACACTGGCGGAATATGGCTGTCTGCAGTCCCGCCCGCCGATCCGGATACGCATGGCGTCCTCGTCGATCTCGCTGACCGGAATGGCGGCCAGGGAATGGCCGATCCATTCATAGCCTGTGCGATAGGTGTCGACCCGGGTGCCGAAGGGCACGGTGTCGAGTTCGTTCTTGGCGCGCTGATAGACCACATTGCGGAACATGCGATTGATGGGCGCCCCGTCCGTGTCGGCTTCCAGCAGATACTGGCGGACAAAGGGCCGCAGCCATTCCATGATCCAGCGCCCGCGGCCGAACAGGGGAAAATTACGCCGCACCGTGTGCTCGTGCTGAAACCGGTCATACAGGCCGACGCCGATCAGGGGGACGACCACCAGCAGCGCCCACAGCACAGGCAGCCAGAACAGGGCGATGGCTGCGATCAGCAACAAAATTGCAATGGTCAGTCTGAAAAACCAGGAGTGCATGCAGGATCCTTGTATTCAACGAGGTTGGACCAGCGATCCGGCCGAATGTTCAGTCGCATCCACGCTGGCCAGACAGGCTGTTCGCTGGCATGCTGAAGCCGATCCCCATCCGATCACGGGAGCACTGCACATGGGAGAGGCATTGAGAGCGGCGGTGGTGCGGCAGCGCATGCTGCTGCGCGGGCTGCTGGACGCGCCGATGGCCCGGCTGGCGCGCGACTGCGCCGCGGTGTGGCCGCAGCGCGAGGCCCTGGAGCAGCTGCTCGTGCAGTGGCTGGACCACCTGCCGTCGTGCAAGTACCTCTACGCGCTGGATGCGCAGGGCCATCAGGTCACCGCCAATGTCTCGGCCCGGGGCCTGCTGCCGGAGCACTGCGGCCGCGACCGCAGCCAGCGTCCCTACCTGGCGGCGGCCCTGGCCGGCGAGCGCTTCTCCCTGTCCGATGCCTACATCAGCCGCAACGCACGCCGGCCCTCGCTGACTGCCCTCCAGCGCATTGCGGCGACCGACGGGACCCTGCTGGGCTTTGTCGGCGCCGACTTCGACCTGCGCGAACTGCCGCTCACCCGCGAGGTCTACGAGCAGCCCGGCCAGTGGCTGCAGATGAAGGGCGATCCGGCCATCCGCGGCGGCCTGTTCAACCAGCGCCGCATCGACAGCCCGATGGATCAGCACATCGACGCGGTCCTGGACCTGGTCATCGAACTGGTCGTGGCCCACGGGGTGTTTCATGGCAAGCTGCACTTCTCCAGCTCGCGCGCCACGCTCTGGTTCATCGAGGACCCGTTCCGCTACCGCATCCTCGATATCGAGGATCTCACTGATCCGGGCATCGTGCTCACCTACCCCACCTGCACCTATCCGGACGAGGCGGTGATTCCGCAGGAGCGCGTGGCCGAGGTGTTCCACACCCTGCGCGCACTGCGCTTCATGGACGAGACCATCTACCTGCGCGCCGGCTCGCTGAACATCTTCAACGGCATGGTCGGCCTGAATTTCTCCTGCGACGGCTCGCACTACATGCCCTGGCAGGAACTGCTGGAGAAGAAACTGGACTTCTGGCTCGGTACCGGTGATGCGGAACTGGACGACGCCGGCTGAGTTGCGCGCCTATGCCTTCACCAGCGCCCCGACCACCTCCCGCACATGCCGGATCGGCAGCGAGAAGTGGCCCTCGCCCGGCACCCGGGTCAGCCGCGCCTGCGGTACGGCCTGTGCCAGCCAGTCGCTGTGCAGCGGCGGCACCACCCGATCGGCCAGGCCGTGCCAGAGTTGCAGGTTGCGGATGCCCTCCAGCACGAACGGCCAGGGCCGGATGGCCGTCGCCAGATCCGCCACCGCACCGGCCGGCCCCTGGCGGAAGGCCTCGCCCAGGCTGTCGGCGAACAGGCCACGGATGGCCGGCTGGCGCAGCATGGCACGGTCGGCCGGGCCGTCGATCCAGCCCTGTATCGCCACTGCCAGACGCGGTGCCCGGCGCACCAGCTGCGTGACCGGCGGGCCGCAGGTCCAGTGCAGCCAGGCCGGTCCACGGCGCACCAGCCACATGGCCAGGCGGGCGTTGAACTGCATCGCCGCGGCCAGTCCGGGTCGGGTGAGATCGCCCAGGCCGCAGCAGATCGCCGTGCCGATGACCCGCTCGCTCAGTCGGCTGGCGCAGGCCAGGGCGTAGGGCGCACCGCCGGAGACGGCGATCAGGTGGAAAGACCCGATCCCCAGCGCATCGGCCAGGGCCGCGACGCGTTCCGGCCAGGCGTCCAGCCGCGCACCCGGCGCCGGCGCGGACAGGCCGTAGCCGGGCCGCTCCGGCGCAATCACGCACACACCCGCCTCCAGGCAGGCCGCGTGCAGCAGCGCGCCCTCGCGGCGCGAGCCGGGCAGGCCGTGGAAATAGAAGGCCGGGATGCCGCCGGGTCGGCCATAGACCGCATAGCCCAACGGCACGCCCTGGATCTCCAGCACCCGGTCGTTGCGCGGAAACGCCGTCGGCAAAACTTTCCCTCCCGGAACCTGTCAGACTTCCCTGTCATCCTGACACAATCACAGACAGGAGTCCTTCATGCAGAGCAAGCTGTTCTCCCCCATTCACCTGGGTGACCTGGAACTGCCCAACCGCATCGTCATGGCGCCGCTGACCCGCAACCGGGCCGGCGACGGCAATGTCCCGACCGCGCTCAACACCGAGTACTACCGTCAGCGTGCCGGCGCCGGCCTGATCATCAGCGAGGCCGCCCAGGTCTCGCCCCAGGGCGTGGGCTATCCGGCCACGCCGGGGATCCACAACGAGGCCCAGGTGGCGGGCTGGAAGGATGTGCTCGAGGCGGTGCATGGCGCGGGCGGGCGCATGTTCATCCAGCTGTGGCATGTGGGCCGCATCTCCCACCCCAGCCTGCAACCCGACGGGGCCGCGCCGGTCGCGCCCTCGGCCATTCGTCCCGAGGGCGAGGCCGTCACCTATGAAGGCATGCAACCCTTCGAGACGCCGCGCGCCCTGGAGACCGACGAGCTGCCGGGCATTGTGGAGCAGTACCGCAGCGCCGCCCGGCTGGCGCGCGCGGCCGGCTTCGACGGGGTGGAGATCCATGCCGCCAACGGCTATCTGCTCGACCAGTTCCTGCGCGACGGCACCAATCAACGCCCGGATGCCTACGGCGGCCCGGTGGCCAACCGCTACCGGCTGCTGGGCGAGGTGCTGGACGCGGTCCTGGAGCACTGGCCCGCCGGCCGGGTGGGGGTGCGGATCTCGCCCGAGAACAGCTTCAACGACATCCGCGACAGCGATGCGCAGGCCACCTTCAACCATGTGGTCGAGCAGCTGGCGCCGCACGGCCTGGCCTACCTGCATGTGATCGAGGGCGACATGATGAGCGGGGCGAGGAAACTGGACTACGGCGCCTTCCGGCAGCGTTTCGCCGGCCCCTACATGGCCAACAACGGCTTCGATTTCGAGCGCGCCGACCAGTGGCTGGACCAGGGCCGGGCCGATCTCATCGCCTTCGGCAAGCTCTACATCGCCAACCCGGACCTGGTGGAGCGTTTTCGTCAGGGCGCGCCGCTCAACGCGCCCGACCCGGATACCTTCTACGGCGGGGATGCGCGGGGCTACACGGATTATCCGACGCTCGAGGAGCAGACACGTCTGTAGGATGGGTGGAGGCGCCGGCGCCGCAACCCATCTCTGCAACGAACGCCCGATGGGTTGCACTGCGCTCCACCCATCCTACAACGGCGCAGCTTGGATCACCCCGCCAGGGCATTGCGCATGCGCCGGGTCTTCTCCAGCATGCGCCAGGTCGAGCGGTTGTTGTTGAAGCGGGTCACTTCGGGCAGGGTCGCCCAGAGGATGTCGTGGGATTCGTCGTTGCCCGGCACCGGCAGACTGTCGTCGATCTCCACCAGGAAACGGACATCGATGTGCTCGTGGCGCGGGGCATAATCGACATTGTCGATGACATGGATGTCCACGTCGAACAGGGCCTCGCTGACCAGCCGGATGTGCTGCGGCTCCAGCCCGGTCTCCTCGTGGGTCTCGCGCAGGGCCACGCGCAGAATGTCGGCATCGCCGTCGGCATGGCCGCCGGGCTGGAACCACTGATCGTGCTTGCGGTGGTGCAGCAGCAGCCCCCGCTCGCGGTCGGGACTGACCACCCAGGCCGAGCCGGTCACGTGCGCCGGCAGCAGTGAGCGCTCGAAGCAGTCCGGATGGGCGGCGACGAAATCGATGGCGCGGCGCACATAGGCCGCCTCCTCCATGAAGTCGGTGCGGTAGTGCTGCAGCAGGTTGAGCAATTGTTGCCGATGCATATCTGGCCCCCGCCTGATATCAGGTCCAGGACGGGTTCTCGACCGCCGCCAGCGCGGCGGCCGCGGCCTCGTCCACGTCGGCCTCGCGCCCCGACAGGATCAGGCGGCCGAAGGCACCCACGGCACGCACGTCGATCAGGGTGATGTTGGCCGCCTTCTCGGCCTGATTGGCCGCATAGACGATATAGCCCGCCGGCTCGGTCTCCAGAATGAACATGCTCTGGTCGGGCAGGATCATGGAGCCGCGCCGGTCCTGGCGGTTGATCAGCACCGTGTGGTCCGGCGTCATGCCGCGGATGATCTCCTGCCAGGCCACCTCGCAGCGCTGGCGGTCCTGCTGACGCGCGCCCAGATGATTCAGGATCACCCGGCCGCTCTCGATCACATCGCTCTGGTCGCGGTGATGGATCACCATGGAGCCGTACTGACGCTCGACCACCTGCTGGGCCAGGCGCACCTGGGTGGCCTTGAGCGCCATGTCGGTGAGCCGGTGCACGGCCATGCCCGGCGAGACTTCCACCCACAGCAGGGCCTCCCCGGGCACCGGCAGGAAACCCTGGGAGGCCGTGGCGATGTACTCGGCCAGCTGCGGCTGCAGCGAGTCGATATAGACGTAGGTTCTGAGCTTGATCATCCAACTGCCAGGGGACCGGGAATGGAGCAGATTCTACCGGTGGGCGACAGGGCAGCGGAAATACATAAGTCATTCGTGATTCATAGATAAATATCTATGATAGGACGTATGGCGGGGCGTGCCGGGAATTCTGTGCCGCCCGCCCTCACCCCTGCCCCTCTCCCGCGGGCGGGAGAGGGGATATTAAGGTGGGAGATCGGCTGTAGGCCGGGATAAGCGCAGCGTTCCCGGCAGCGTCTCCGGTGGCGGATGGGCGCCGGAAACGGCCCTGACGGCCCTTATTCCGGCCTACGGCCTGCCCCTCGCCCGCGGGCGGGAGAGGGGGATGCGACGATCAGAAATAATAGCCGAAGTTGATATTGAAGCGGGTCTGCCACTGGTCATCGGCATTGGCGCCGAGGCGGTCGCCGAAGGCGGCGTCGCCGCCGATGAACTCGTTGCCGTTGGACATGGCCAGGTCGGTGTAGACATACCAGCCACCCCGGCCCCAGGCCGCGCCGAGGATGAACAGCTCGCTGTCGTTGAAGCCGCTCTGATCCTTGACGATGACACTGTACTCGGCATAGGGGATGACATAGTCCAGCCAGTCGATGCCGGGCGTGGCCCGGTAATAGCTGAGCGAGATGCCCGGAATCCAGGCCTTGGCCGCCGCCGTGCTGGGGAAGTCGTAGGCGCCGAACTGGACCAGGTCGTCGGTGCCCAGCGGCTGGGCGCCGTCGACGTCGAACTCGTACCAGGTCAGCTGACTCGCCAGGGTGAAATTGTCCCACTTGTTGACCATGTGCACCGAGGCGGCCATGCGGTCGCCGTCGTCCTGCGGACCAGCGCTTTCCAGCTCGCCGAACTGCAGCGAAAACCCGAGATCGGTGGCGATGGCCATGTCCGGCACGCTGTAGATCCCGCGCAGGTTGAACTGGTTGCGCTCCTTGTAGCCGTTGCCGCTCTCGTTGACCACGTCGTAGGAGTAGCGCGCGCTCTTGTGCGATGCACCCCGGTAATCGCCCTCGTCGGAATAGTAGTAGGCGATGTCCCACGTCCAGTCGCCCATGGGCCGGGAGTACTTCACCCCCAGGTCCATGTCGTCCGACAGGCCGACATAGTAGTGCTGGTCGAAGAACCAGCTCTGGGAGATGCCGTAGGGTCCGGGACCGAACGGCACCCGGTTCACGCCCACCTGCACCTGGCTGCTGTCCTCGAAGTTGTAGCCCACCCAGCCGGTATGCAGCATGTTGTAGCCGGGATACCAGCGGTATTCCGCCTTGGCCTGCCAGGGGCCGCTGAGATAGTCGAGGTTGATGCGGAAGGTGTCGAGGGCGAAATCCCCCTTGTCCTCGGTGGCCCGGGTGGCGCCGTTGCCCTCCGGGTAGTCGCCCACGGCATAGTTGGCACGGATGGCGCCGCCGATGGTGAGGTCGCCGACCTTGATCTTGGCCGGCGCCGGGGTGATCTCGGCCATTTCGGCCTCCGCCCGCTCGGCCCGGGCCTCGGCCTCGGTCCGGGCGGCCCTGGCCTCGGCGAGCGCCTGCTCAGCCTGCTCCAGTTCGCGCTGCAGCTCCTGCACCCGCTGCTCCAGCGCCTCGGTCTCATCCGCGCTCACGGCCGCGGAGAGAAATCCCAGTACAACCGCCAGCACACCGGCAAGCGGTGCCTTGCCCACAGCGTTTCCTGTCATTGCCCTTTCCTCCCTGCGGTCCCCGGCGGCCCCTCGCCACCGGCGGAATGGTCTCCGTCCCGGCATCCTGCTCCCGGGACGGCGGCGCTCAGAGCTCGCCGGTCACCCAGTAGCGGATACGTTCCGGGTTGTTCTCGATATAGCGTGTCACCGCCTCCTCGTAGGAGCTTTCCTGGGCGTCGTACATGGCGGCCTGCAGATCGTCGATGGGCAGCTGCATGCGCGAGAAGAAGCCGGCCGCATCGATGTCATCCTGGTAGAAGCCCTTGCGCGCCACGGCATGCACCCGCTCGAAGCTGCCCAGCGTGCCCTTCGGATCCTCCAGGTAGCGCAGGTCGTACTTGCCGAACATCCAGTGCGGGCTCCAGCCGGTGACCACGATCCACTCGTTGCGGCGGATGGCTCGGTCGAGGGCGGCAGTCATGCCGGCGCCGCTGGAGATCTGCAGTTCGTAGTCCAGGCCGTAGTCCTCGATGGCCTGCTTGGACAGGCGGGTCAGCCCCGCGCCCGGGTCGATGCCGGTGATGGTCTCGTCCAGCTTGTCCATGACCTCGGGATCCTTCAGGTCCTCGATGGAGTTCACCTGGTCCTCCGGGATGTAGTCCGGCACCACCCAGCCCAGCCGGGCATGGGTGTAGAGCAGACCGAGATTGACCATCTTGCTGCCCAGCTTCTCGATATAGTCGGCGTGGGTGCCGGGCTGCCAGGACATCAGCATGATGTCGATGCTGCCGGTGGCCACACCCTGGTACTGGGGGGCGATGTCGGTCTGGATCAGTTCCACCTCATAGCCCATCTCGTCCTCGAGGATGCGCGCGGCAAGCTTGGTGACGAACTCGGCATCCGACCAGGCGGTCCAGCCGATCCTGATGTCCTTTTCGGCCTGGGCCGTGCCGGCCAGGCCCAGCATCAGCGTGGCGGCCAGAATATATTGCAGTGATTTAAGGAATCGCATGACGTCCTCCTTGTTTCCTTGGTTTATGCGGCTTTGCGTCTGGCGCCGAAGCTCTGGGTGATACGATCCAGCAGAATGGCCAGCAGCACCACGCCCAGTCCACCCTCGAACCCCAGGCCCACGTTCAGGCGCTGAATGCCGGTCAGCACCGTGTTGCCCAGCCCGCCGGCGCCGATCATGGAGGCGATCACCACCATGGACAGGGCCAGCATGATGGTCTGGTTCACCCCGGCCATGATCGAGGGCATGGCCAGCGGCAGCTGCACCTTGAACAACAGCTGGCGCGCGGTGCAGCCGAAGGCCAGGCCCGCCTCGATGTGCTCGGGGCTGACCTGGCGGATACCGAGATTGGTCAGTCGTACCGCCGGCGGCATGGCGAACACCAGGGTGGCGATCGCGCCGGGCACCTTGCCCAGACCGAAGAAGATGGCGGCGGGGATGAGATAGACGAAGGGCGGCATGGTCTGCATGAAGTCCAGCACCGGGCGGACAACGGCCTCGACCAGGTCACTGCGCGCCATGGAGATGCCGATGGGGATGCCGATCAGCAGCGCCAGGGCGCTGGAGCCGATGACCAGCGCCAGGGTCGAGACCGTCTCCTCCCAGATGTCCATGCCGAAGATCAGCAGCATGGAGACCAGGGCGAACACGCCGAATTTCCAGCTCACCCGCCACGTGGCCAGGGCCACGATCAGCAGTGCCAGCAGCAGCGGCGGGATGGCGAGCAGGCCGTCCTCGAAGTTGTCGATGACGAACTCGATGGCATCCGAAATACCGTCCAGCACACCGGTGAAATTGACCTGGATCCAGTCGACCGCGCCGCTGACCCATTCGCCGATGGGGATGTCGATATTGGTGATGAAATTGCCGTCGTCGGCCATGCTCAGCCCGCTTTATCGAGTTCTGCAGGTCGGGTTAGCGCAGCGTAACCCGACGTGAATGCCGTGACCCGCTGTCGGATTACGCCTTTCAGGCTGATCCGATCCACGGGATTGTCGATGATGAAGCCGTGAGCCATACCTGATCGTCCTGCTAGCCCGCCTTGTCCAGTGTCTGCAGCAGTACCGTCTTGCTGACGGTACCCAGATAGCGCCCGCCCTTCGCCACCACCGGCACCTGGTGCTCGCTCGCGGCCACCAGGCTGAGCACGTCGCTCAGCTCCATGTCCTCGGGCGCGGCCTCGATACCCTTGATGAAGGCCTCCTCCCAGCGCGTCTCGCCCGGACTGTCCAGGGCCCTGGCCAGGCTGTGCTGGCTGACCATGCCGCGGTATCTGCCGCTGGCGTCGACCACCACGGCGGTGTTGCGTTTGCGGTCGCGCAGCTGCGCCAGTGCGGCCCGCACATTGGTGCCGGGCCGCTCGAACACCATCAGACCGTCCTGCTCGGCGATCTCGGAGGCGGTGAACACCTTGCTCACGTCCACGCCGTAGAAGAAGGAGCGCACATACTCATTGGCGGGATTGGTGACGATCTCCTCCGGGGTGCCGATCTGCACAATGGCGCCGCCCTCCATGATGGCGATGCGGTCGCCGATGCGGATGGCCTCGTCCAGGTCATGGGAGATGAATACGATGGTATGCGCCTCACGCTGCTGCAGCCGCACCAGCTCGTCCTGCATCTCGGTGCGGATCAGCGGATCCAGGGCGGAGAAGGCCTCGTCCATGAGCAGAATCGAGGCATCGGTGGCCAGGGCGCGGGCAAGCCCCACGCGCTGCTTCATGCCGCCGGAGAGCTCGTCCGGATAGCTGTCGCCGTACTGGCCCAGACCGACCGTCTCCAGCGCCTTCATGGCACGCTCGCGCTGCTCTTCCTTCGACACATCGGCCACCTCCAGCCCGAAGGCGGCGTTCTCGGCAACCGTCTTGTGCGGCAGCAGGGCGAAGGACTGGAACACCATGCTCATGTGCTCGCGGCGCATGCGGATGAGTTCCTTTCTGCCCATGGCGGTCACATCCCGGCCATCGAGCAGGATACGGCCGTGAGTGGGTTCGATCAGGCGATTGAGCATCCGCACCAGGGTGGACTTGCCCGACCCGGACAGGCCCATGACGACGAACACCTCGCCGTCGCGGATGGCGAAATTGGCGTTCTGGACGCCGACGGTGGTCCTGGTGCGGTCGAAGATCTCGTCCTTGGACAGCCCCTGCTCCAGCAGGCGCATCGCCTCGTCGGGGTCAGGGCCGAAGATCTTGTAGAGGTTCTCGACGACGAGCTTGTCTTTTCCCTCGCCGTTCCCGTTGACAGGCATCAGAATGACTCCGGGCGAGCCGCGTCGCTGATCCATGCGCAGGCGGGGGCTGGCAGCCACCCTGTGCTGTTCGATTACCGGTTAGCAGGATCAGGCCGGGGCACACCCATCGTGAATTTTCTTCCCCACTCAAAAACCTAGACGCTGTGGACATGAAAGTCAAACGAGAACACCGGCAGGATCATGGCTAACGGAGTTATTTTTCTGCAACAGTTCAGCCGCCCCCGCCTGTCTCCCGCCAGCGCTGGCGCAATGCCTCCACCCGCTGACGGTTGACACCCAGATCACTGCGCCCGACACGTGAGGCGGAGCGCACATGCACCACGCCCTCCTGCGCATCCAGTCGCAGCTGCAGGTCATCCACGAAACCGAACAGGCGGGAGCGGAAGCTGGCGGCCAGATAGTCCTGTTGCACAGTCGTCACCGCACCGCCCAGTGCCCGCACCTGATCCCCGAGCCGGTCCAGGGCCGCTGCCGGCGGCAGGTCCGCCGGCAGCCTCAGCGGTTCGACATGATGCGCGCTGTCGGCGGGATATTCACTGCAGACACAGTTGGGACTGTCGGGACAGGGCGGCAGCCGGCCGTCAACGCGCCCGGGCGGCGCCTGCGAGCGGCTGTGCTGGGCGAGCACCGCCAGGGTGATCACGGCGAGCAGGATCAGCGCGGCGAGAATCAGCAGGACCGCCTTCATCCCTCCTCACTCCTCACTCCTCACTCCTCACTCCTCACTCCTCACTCTCCATCAACCCCCTGATCAACGCCTGCACCTCGGGATGATTGAAGTTGCGTCCGCCGACGGCGCGATAGACCACCCGCCCCTGCGGATCGATCAGCACGGTGGTGGGCAGACCCTTCACGCCATAGGCCTCGGCCACGCTGCTGTCACGGTCGAACAGGACAGGGAAGCTGGGATAGACGTCGAGCTGGCCCATGTAGGGGAAGACCTGATCGGGCGACTCCCACTGGTTCACCGCCAGCACCTGGAAGCCTTCGCCCTTCAGTCCCTGGTAGACCGCCTCCATCGAGGGCATCTCCTCGCGGCAGGGCGGACACCAGGTGGCCCAGAAGTTGACCATCACCACCTGGCCGCGCAGGTCCGACAGCCGGTGAGTCTCGCCGTCCATATCCTCCAGCGCAAAATCCGGCGCCGGGACCGGCTCCGGCAGCCGGGTCAGGTCATGCCCCAGATCGGCCGGCACCGCCGGCGCAAAGGCCAGCAGCGCGATGCTCAGCAGCAGACGCGCCAGCATCTCAGGGAGCGGATTGCGGCACCCCGTCCGGGGCGCATTTGACGTCTTCGAGCTTGGCTTCATGCGGTTCGCCTCCCTGGGTCCAGACATAATGAAGATCGAAGCGGGTGCCGGGCGGCAGTTCCACGGTGGTGAAGCCCTGCCCCCAGTCGCCGGGCTGGTAGGTCTGCGCCTCATGCAGCAGCACCCAGCGGAAGGCCAGATTACGGCCGCGCCATTCCTCCAGCCACTCGGTCTTGGTCTTGACCCGGTGGGTCCGGCCGTCGGGCGTCACGTAGCGCCAGCGGGTGAGATCGTACTCCAGCACCTCGTCGCCGGTATTGCGCAGGATGGTGCCGAAGGTGCAGTACTGCCGGGTGCTGGCGACGATGTCCGGCGGCAGCCCGCGGGCGAAGAAGACCGCCGCCACGTAATCCCGGTTCAGCGGCAGCAGCTGCAGCGACAGGCCCGGATGTTCGACCTGAACGGTCTCGATGCCGGAATCGGGGTTGTACTCGCGCTCGACCTGGGCGCCCATCAATGTTGCCGGCAGCAACAGGCAGAATGCGGGCAGATACCGTGTCATTGTCAGCCTCATCCTTCGGGATTCACCATGGCTACCCTACCCTTCGGGTCCGGGCATCGCAATGACGCGGCGCGGCCCGGTCAGGGCCGGCCGCGGTCGAGGGCTGCCTTCAGTTCCCGGATCTCCGCCCGCAGGCCGCGGATCTCGTCCTCGATGGCCCCACCCTCGGCCTCGATGCGCTGCTCGATCAGGCTGCGGTCGCGACGGTGCTCGGCCTCGTGCATGGTCTGCATGGTATCCACAATGATGCCGATGAACAGGTTCAGCATGGTGAAGGTGGCGATCAGGATGAAGGGCACGAAGAACAGCCAGGCCTGCGGATAGAGTTCCATCACCGGCCGCACGATCCCCATGGACCAGCTCTCCAGGGTCATGATCTGGAACAGGGTGTACATGGAAGCGCCGATGGAGCCGAACCAGTCCGGGAACTGCTGCCCGAACAGGCCGGTGGCCATCACCGCGAACACATAGAACAGCAGCAGCATCAGCCCGGCGATGGAGGCGATGCCCGGCACCGCATGCAGCAGCGCCTCCACGATGAAGCGCAGCTTGGGCACCATCGAGATCAGGCGCAGCACACGCAGCACGCGCAGGGCGCGCAGGACGGCCAGCGGCCCGCTGGCGGGAATCAGCGCGATGCCCACCACAATGAAGTCGAACACATTCCAGGCGATGGTGAAGAAACGCAATCGGTAGGCAAACAGCTTGATCGCGATCTCGACCACGAACACGCCCAGGATCAGGCTGTCGGCCAGTCTCAGCGCCGGACCGACGCGCTCCATCACCGCCGGCGATGTCTCCAGGCCCAGGATGATGGCATTGATCACGATCAGGAAGACGATCGCGTGCTGCACACGCGGCGACTCGATCCAGCGGCCGGCCCGCGCACGCAGCGAGGCCGGATCCAGGTCACGGAGGATGACTTCAACCATAAATCTGCAACCGAAACACTCTTGACTGGGATAGGCGGGCGGGCGGCTGCCCGGGCCGAACGCAGGATAGCACGGAGCCCCGCACAGGGCACCGCCTCACTCCTCGCTCCTCACCCCCACCAGCCGTTCGGCATTGCCCCGGGCCAGCCGCGCCGCCACCTCCGGCGGCAGTTGTTCCAGCCAGCGACGGATGTCTCCGACCACCCGGCCGTAATCCTGCCAGCGCGTCAGACTGAAGGTGTCCACCCCCACCAGGAAGCGGTCGGAATGCTCGGCCAGCAGCCGGTACCAGGCATCATCCAGTTCGCCGCCGGGCGCAATGCGCGCGTCGCGCACCGACAGGTCCACATGCAGCCGCGGATACCGCGCCAGATAATCGGCAATCAGCTCCGGATAGGGATAGGTGCCGGCATGGGCCCAGATCAGGGTCACGCCGGGAACGGTCTCATAGAGGGTGTCGACCACGGCCGGGTCGGCGTGCAGCAGCAGCGGCAGATCGTGCGCGGCCGCCAGTTCCGCCAACCGCCGCAGCACCGGACTGTGTCGATGGGGCGCCAGCACGTGCACTTCACCGATACCGCGCCAGGGGCCGGTCGCGAGCGCCCGCTCGACCCGCCCCGGCAGGCCGGCATCGGCATGCCAGTCGCGCTTGTCCCCGGGCCTGCGGTATACCCCGAGCAGGGGGATGATGCGCTGCGGCGCGGCCCGATGCAGTTCCAGGACAGTACGCGGCGGCATCCCGGTCACCAGGGCATGGTGGACACCGCTGCCGTCCAGGCGCGCAAGCACCGCTTCCGGTGGTAGCGCGCTGACATGCTCCGCATCGTAATGCAGATGCGCATCGAACAGCGCCCCTGCCGACGACAGGGGCGGACACAGCAGCACAACGAGCAGCAACAGGCGCAGAGGCATGGCCCAAGGATACCAGCCCTGCCGTTCATGCCCGCCCGCAAACGTGCGCCCGGTCACAGAAACAGCATCCCGCACACCGACCCCGACGGCACCGGCAGGTGATGCTAAGCCGCTGAATACCTGACACACCCGTCTGCCGATGACAGGATCTGTCAGCCGCACAGACCGCATTACACACCCTCCCGCCCGGTTTATGCTCCGCCTACATGAGGTTAGTATTCATCCACCCCTTGTCACGAGAGGCCCTTGAGGCCTGAACAAAGCAGAGGACTGAAGTATGAAAAGTTCCCGCATCACCGCAGGATTTGTGGTTGCCCTGTCGCTGACCGCCGCACCGCCGGCATTTTCCGATGAACCCCTCACCGGCCTGAGCGTGGCCGAAGCCGAAGACCTGACCTACATGCGTGAGGAGGAGAAACTCGCCCGCGACGTCTACCTGACCATGGACCAGTACTGGAACAAGCGCGTGTTCGTCAACATTGCCGAATCCGAGCAGACCCATACCGAGACCATTCAGATGCTGCTGGACAAGTACGGCCTGGTGGACCCGGCACTCGACGCCATCGGTTATTTCACCAATACCGAACTGCAGGCCCTGTACGATGAACTGGTCACACGCGGCATGGCTTCGGAACTTGAGGCGCTGCACGTGGGCGGTCTGATCGAGGAAGTCGACATGCAGGACATCCAGGAAGCCATCGAACGTACGGACCACGCCGATATCGAGCAGGCCTATGCCAGCCTGCTGTGCGGCTCACGCAATCACCTGCGCGCCTTCGTGGATGCCATCGAACGACTGGGCGTGCAGTACGAGGCGCAATTCCTGCCCCAGGACGAGGTGGACGCCATCGTGGGATCACCCATGGAACAGTGCGGCAACCGGCCCCGGCAGGGCAGCTGAGGCTCCGTTCACCCGCCCCGCCGGGCGCACCCGGCGGGGCCACTGCCCGAGGCAGGCCGCCCCTCGAAGCCGCCCGAAAACCCTGTTGTCTGCATGTATTCACGCATTGCAGCGAACGGCCCGCTGACACGGCACGGGTACTGGCTATACTCCGGGATACAGGGCAAACTCCGGAGGAGGGCCATGCCATGGAACAGAGCCTGCAAGAAATCCGCTTCGATGAATACGGCCTGCTGCGCCATCCCGAGGACTGGTCCCCCGAACTGGCCAGCGAACTCGCCCGTCAGGAGGCCATTCCACACCTGACCGACCTGCACTGGGCCTTCATCGATTCCCTGCGCGACTACTACGGAAAATACCAGGTACCGCCGCCGGCAGGGCTGATCTGCCACGACCTGAAACTGAATGAGTGGTGCTGCCACGACCTGTTCCACAACTGCCTGAACGCATGGCGCATCGCCGGCCTGCCCGATCCGGGCGAAGAGGCCAAGGCTTACATGTCGGCCGAGTAGGCAACGGACCTCGGGAAAAGGACAGCACCTGTTCAATGTGGATGCGTACCACCTGCAATCTCGAGTTCTGGCTCGAGGTTCCCACCCCCCTGATACTCATGCTCCGGGCGCGCAGCAGCGCGCGGCAGTGGATTGCGCGGGAGAGCTACACGCTGACACCCAACGTGCCGGTGCAGGAATACACGGACATCTTCGGCAACCTGTGCCAGCGCCTGATCGCACCGGCGGGAGAATTCCAGGTCCGCACCTCGGCGGTCGCGATCCTCAGTGTCAATCCGGAACAGGCGCCGGTCGGCGGCTTCGTCGACATCCCGGACCTGCCGGATACGGCCATGATGTATCTGCTGCCGAGCCGTTACTGCGAATCCGACCGCTTCGGCAACATGGCGCGGGAAATCGTGGAGGGTCTGCCGCTCGGCTATCCTCAGGTGGCCGGCATCACCGACTGGATCCGCAACAGCATCCGCTACGCGCCCGGCACCAGCGCGTTTCCGATCTCTGCGGTGGAAGTGAATCTGCAGGGGCAGGGAGTGTGCCGTGACCTGTCACACCTGGGCATCGCCCTGTGCCGGGCCCTGAGCATTCCGGCACGCATGGTGGTCGGTTATCTGCACGAGCTCGACCCCATGGATATGCACAGCTGGTTCGAGGCCTATATCGGCAACCGCTGGCATACCTTCGACCCCAGCTGCAGCAGTCAGCAGGATGGCGCGCGCCTGGCCGTGGCCTATGGCCGCGATGCCGCCGACGTGGCCATCTACACCCAGTTCGGCCCGCCAGCCAGGTTCAGTGACATGGAAGTCACGGTGCAGCAACTGGAGGACGCGCCGGACTGAATGCCCGGCACGTCTCCCGGCGGATTTTTATTTCTGCCCCTGCCAGAGCAGGTTGTAGCCGATCTCGTAGGCGTCGCTGCAGTATTCCAGCAGACCGGTGAACTTCTCCTTGAAGGCCGCATCGGCGTGCGAACGCTCGTGGGCCTCGAACGATTCCCAGAAGGTCAGGATGGCGATATGCGCCTCCTGATCGGGCTGCGAGTCCGGATCCACGCTGCCCTCCTCGGAGACGAAGCCGGCGGACTGGTAGACGATACCGCCGTAGAACTCGGGATAGGTCTCCTTGACCACCTCGCACATCTCGCCGAGGGCCAGTTCAACATCCTCCACGGTGTATTCGGGCTTGAGCTTGACCACGTTGTAGAGCATCACATGACCGCCCGGGATCTTGATGGCATCAAACATGTCGTGCATCTCCTCGCAAAGGACTGGGTAAGGACGAACATAACATGACGCGGTCGGGGGTCAACCATATTCGGCGCGATGATTGACCGGAGGCGACCCGGGCAGGGTATCACTGCAGGGTGGAGCGGTCGGCACCGGCCGGCACCGAGGCATGATGCAACTGCAGCCGCCAGCCATCCTCGCCGCGCCGGTAGACATTGGTCGCCAGCACCAGCGTGGCGGGCGCACCGGCAGCGGGGGCGATATGCTCCTCAACCAGGTGCACGGCAAGATCCCCGCTCTCGCTGCGGCTGCGCAGCACCACCCGCAGGTTCAACGCTGCAACCCCCTCCAGAATGCCCGACCAGCTGCGCAGCACCGCCTCGCGCCCGATGACCGGCACGGCGCCGGGATGGACGCAGACCACTTCACCCTGCCCCCATACCGCCGCCATCGCCTGCGGATCGCAGTCGGCAAAGGCGCGATAGAATGCCCGCTCCGCCGCGCTGGAGGTGCTCCGGTCCGGCTTGCCTGCTTCCATGTTATGGGACCCCGGTTCATTCGTCATGGCCGCGAAGGCGGGCATGAGGTTCGATATCGAAGTCTAGCGCTGAACCCGTAAATATCACCTCGAAGGACCACCGCCAGGCCGGGGCCGGGCTATTCCCCGCGCCGGGCGGGGAAATCGGCCTGTCGTCGCACGGCCCTGATCACCAGCCCATAGACGCACAGGTTGACAACAATCACCACGGCACCGAGCACCAGACCGATATCAGCCGTCAGCCAGCCGGGATAGATGAGGGGCTGCAGGTAATGTTCGATGAAACCGCCGGCATAGCTCGTCTCACCCGCCCGGGCGCGCAGCACATTCTCCAGCGGGGTCAGCGGGCAGGGCCAGGCCAGGATCTCGACCAGCGCCCCCCAGACCGCGGCGGGCAGATGCAGCCAGACGACACCGGGCCGGCGCAGCGCCAGCAACCCGCCCAGCATCACGAACAGGATGAAGACCAGGTGCGCGAACAGGACCAGGTCCGCCAGCCAGTGATAGATCATGCTCTATGCCATTCCCGCATAACCATTAAGAGTGATTATCCACTCTCCCCCGGTCTTCAGCATTTGTTTGCTTTCCGATCCGGCGCATCGAAAGCTTCGATGGGTCCCCCCGGTCGGCTGGCGGCATAATCCGGGTCAATACCTTAGCGAAATACTCGGACATAAACTGTGATTATTTCCCGGGCCGCACCAACACACGAGGATTGAACCATGCAGCCAGCGCCAACCATCAGTCCCGCCATTCACCTGCCGCATCTCGAAGAGGTCAGCACCCTCCTGCGCGACCACCTGCAGGGCGACTGGATCGTGCGCATCGAACACCGCGCCCCCGCCGCCCTGCCCCGTTCGCTGTGGCGAACCTGGGGCCGCACGCAATACACCCGCCAGGGCGCCGATCGGGTCATGGACCGGATCCTGGACTGCCACGCCGCCAACCCGGAGCACGCCATCCGGCTCTGCGCGGAGAAGCTGCGGCCGCAGGCGCGGCTGGTGTACTGGGTTCACCCGGGCGAGACCGCGGGCGAAGCCGATAGCTGATATCGAAAATTATCGCTTACCCGCGGGCACTGCGGCCGTTACCCTTCCCGTATCCCCGTTTCGCACCTGGAGGGTATGCCCATGAAGGATGAAATCCTCGAACCCCACCGTCCGCAGTTCGCCTCGGCACCCGAGCAGGCGCGCAAGGCGGCCAGCTTCTACGAGGCCATCGCCGCGGCGCAGGAACTCAAGCCCGGCGTGGGCCAGACCCGCCGGCTGGCCCGGGAACGCCGCGAAGCCATGTCCCGCCTGGGCAAGATGGCGCTGCCACCGGAACAGCGCTAGCCCCCTTCCCGTCATGGACCGGCCGGATGCCCGCGCCGGGGGCCTGTGCCAACATGGTTCAGACCGGGTCGGCCAGCCAGGCCGTCGCTGCTGCCGCCGGCAGCGGCCGGCTGTAGAGGTAGCCCTGCATCAGGCTGCAGCCCAGTCCGTTCAGGAAGGCGCGCTGCTCCTCCGTCTCCACGCCCTCGGCGACGAGCCGCAGCCGCAGGCCCTGCCCCATTGCCACGATGGCGCGGGTTATGGCCGTGTGATCCGGATCGCCAGGGATGTCGCGCACGAAGGCCCGGTCGATCTTCAGGGTGGTGAAGGGGAACTTGCTCAGATAGCTGAGCGATGAATAGCCGGTGCCGAAATCATCCAGCGCGATACCGAAGCCGCTGCGGCTGAGTTGCTGCAGGGTAAAGGTGGTCGAGGCCACGTCCTGCATCAGGGTGCCTTCGGTGATCTCCAACTCCAGCACCCGCGGCGCCAGGCCGTGTTCATCCAGCATACGCCCCAACGTCTCCGGCAGGCCGCTGCGCTCGAACTGACGGCTGGACAGGTTCACCGCCATGGTCAGTTCATCCCAGCCCCGGCGGTGCCAGTCGGCCAGTTGCCGAAGCGCGGTCTGCAGGACCCAGTCCCCGACCTCGGCGATCATTCCCGTCTCCTCCAGGATGGGAATGAAATCCCCCGGGGGCACCAGCCCCCGCTCCGGATGCTGCCAGCGGATCAGGGCCTCAAAGCCGCAGGGGAGGCCAGTGGAGGTATCCACCTGCGGCTGGTAGTGCAGCACGAACTCATCCCGGTCCAGCGCCCGCCTGAGTTCGTTCTCCAGCAGCAGCCGCTTCTCGGCATGCGCGCCGATCTCCTCGGCATAGAACTCGTAGGTGTTGCCGCCCCGCTCCTTGGCCCGGTACATGGCGGCATCGGCGTGACGCAGCAGGGTGCCGGCATCTTCTCCGTCGTAGGGAAACAGCCCGATCCCTACGCTCGCCGCCACGCTGAGGGAGTTGCCCTCGATCATGAAGGGCTGCTTGAACACGGCCAGCAGGCGCTCGACCAGTTGCCTGGCCTCGCCGACACTGTCGATATTCTCGGCCACGATGACGAATTCATCGCCACCGAAGCGGGCGATGCTGTCCTGGGCGCGGAGCACCTTCATCAGCCGGCCGCCCAGTTGTCGCAGCAGCGTATCGCCGGCCTCGTGGCCCAGGGTGTCATTGACGAACTTGAAACGGTCCAGATCCAGAAACAGCACGCACAGCAGCCGCCCGGCCGCACGCGCCGCCGCCAGGCTGCGCCCGAGCCGCTCCAGCAGCAGGGTGCGATTGGGCAACTCGGTCAGGCTGTCGTGATGGGCAAGGAAGCGCAGCCGCTCCTCCACCTGCATGCGCTCGCTGATATCACGGCCGGTGGAGATGAAATGGGTGATGCACCCGTCGTCGTCGCGCAGCGGGGCGATGGATTTCTGTTCATAGAACAGGGAACCGTCGTGGCGCTTGTTGACCAGCACATCCCTGAACACCTCCCCGGCGAGTATCTGTCCCCACAGCGCCTGGTAGAAACTCTCCCCCTGCCTGCCGGACTTGAGCAGCCTCGGCGTGCTGCCGAGGATGGCGTCGCGGGTATAGCCGGTGATCTGCTCGAAGGCCGGGTTGACGTACTCGACCACGCCGCTGCGGTCGGTGATCATGACCATGTCGGCGGTCTGCTCCAGCGCGCTGGAAAGCTTGCTCATTTCCGCCTCGGCCCGCCGGCGGTCGGTGACATCGACCGCAGTGGACAGCAGATAGGCATCGTCATTCAGGCTGATGCGCGCAATGGAAACCAGCAGTTCGCGGTCCTCGCCGGCGCGTGTGCGCATCCTTACATCCAGCCCCTCGACCCGGTCCTTCGCCATGACCTCATTGACGATCCGATCGCGCAGATCGACATCCGGCCAGAGCCCGAGTTCAGCCACGCTTTTTCCGATCACCTCCTCGCGGGTATAGCCACAGGCGGCGCAGAAGGCCTCGTTGACGTCGTAGAAGGTGCCGTCCACGGCACGGGTGATCGACACCATCGCCGGTGAGATGGCGAAAAAGCGCCGCAGGTTCGCCTCGGAAGTCTCGACCTCCTGGATATGCCTGAGTACAAGCGCGTTGCTGGCCCACTCGCGCAGGGCCACGAACACGAGCAGGATCAGCACCACGATCAGCAGCGGCTGGAAGTTCATGGCATCGAGCTCGGGGTAGGACAGCAGCAGGGCGAGGAAGGTCAGCGCCAGCGCGAGCACCGGCACCATGCGGTCCTGGCGCGCGACCGACCGGCGCAGCGACAAGGGAGGGATCTCCTCCCCTCCACTCTTCCCGAAGTCATCTGCCGCAAGATAGAGCAGCCCGAAGCCCAGCAGCCAGAATATGTCCAGAACGTGCCCCGCGGCATAGGCGGCATCGAGCAGGCTGTAGGCATACAGGGTATTGACGGTCGCATGCGTAGCGATCGCGGCAATGACATACCCCATATTGCGACGCACCCTGCCTTCCATGCGGGCCCACAGCACGGCCAGCGCATAGACGAACAGCGCCATGTAGATGACCGGATAGGCAAGCCCGGCTGCCAGAACAGCAGGCTGGTCGGAAAGCCTGCCGATCGGTTCGGCGAACACCGCCAGATGGATGATGAGGATACTGGAGACGAAGATGCCGAGTTGGCTCAACTCCAGCAGCCCGACCGGCATCCGCGAACTGACTGCATTGTAGAACAGCAGCCCGATGGCCATGAACACGCCGAAGCCGAGAAACCCGATGTCCGACCAGTAGGGGAAGGGGGTGTAGCGCCCCAGAAGCAACTCCTGGTAATCCCAGACCAGCATCCCCGCGAACCAGGACAGACAGGCCAGGGCGAAGAACTGCCAGGCCCGACGCATGCGGCCGGCGCCGCGGCGCGCTGTGGCAAGGCATTTCAGTCCCGTCAGCAGCGAACCCAGGGTCCAGAAGGCGTTGGCCCACCAGTGGATCTGCGCCTGGTTGAGCGGCAGCAGGTAATTACCCGCGGCAAACAGGACCAGCAGTACGCCGATCGCCAGCGCCGTGCCGGCAGTGCCCACCCGCCGGGTATCCCGGTCGGCCTCGGCCGCGCTCAATATCCCCTCCCCAACATGATGCGCCACTTTATCCGTTCAACTATGGCATGAATCGCCTGAAAACAGCTGATGCCGTTTCCATTACACGTAATCCTGGCGCCGGGCAACAGTAAATTTTTTCTGAAATGTAAAATCTGTCCGTCAGCTTGTCAGTCGCCCATACCCGACCCTGCCTCTACACCGCGCCTTTCGCCCTGTCCGCGAACAGTGCATGGAACGCCTCCGCTGCCATCGGCCGACTGAACAGGTAGCCCTGGTATTCGTCACAGCCGAGTTCCCGCAGGTAGCCCAGCTGGGCTTCGCTCTCCACCCCCTCGGCAATGATGCGCAGCCCCAGGCTGTGGGCCATGGCGACGATACTGCGGACAATATTGGCATCGTCCTGGTCATCCACCAGATCACGCACGAAGCTGCGGTCGATCTTCAGGGTCTGCACCGGGAACAACTTGAGCGAACTCAGTGAGGAATAGCCGGTACCGAAATCGTCCATGGAAATCTGCGCGCCGCAGGCGCTGACCCGGCGCAGAACGGCGATATTTTCATTGAGATTGTGCATCAACAGGCTTTCGGTGATCTCCAGGTCGAGGTAGCGCGCATCCAACCCGGTATCGGACAGCACCCGGGACACCAGGTCGACCAGCCCCGGCTCGACCTGGCGCACGGACAGGTTCACCGCGATGCGCAGCGGCGGCAGCCCCGCGGCGCACCAGCGCAACTGCTGGCGGCAGGCCTCGCGCAGCACCCAGGCGCCGATCTCCCGGATCAGCCCGGTCTCCTCGGCGACGGGGATGAAGTCCGTCGGCGCGACGACGCCCATTTCCGGGTGATGCCAGCGGATGAGGGATTCCGCACCCACCACCTGGCCGCTGCGCATATCCACCTGCGGCTGGTAGAGCAGCCGGAACTCGTCGCGCAGCAGGGCATTGCGCAGTTCGTTCTCCAGCTTCAGGCGCTGCACCGCACGCCGGTTCATGTCGCTGGAGAAGAACTCGAAGTCACCGCGGCCGCCTTCCTTGGCGTGATACATAGCGGTGTCGGCGTTGCGCAGCAGGGTCTGGGCATCGTTGCCGTCGTCGGGATAGCAGCTGATGCCGATACTGCAGGAACTGTTCAGTTCGTGGCCCTCGATCCAGCAGGGCTGACTCAGTTCCTCGTTGATCCGCTGGGCCAGGTGCCCGGCTTCGCCCGGCTGTGCGATTTCGCTGCGCACCACGACGAACTCGTCACCGCCCAGCCGCGCCAGGGTATCGCCCGCACCAATGCAGTTCGACAGTCGCCCGGCGACCTGCTGGATCAGCTGGTCGCCGATGTGATGTCCAAGCGAGTCATTGATGGTCTTGAACCGGTCCAGGTCGATCACCAGCAATGCCAGGGCATGGTGCTCGCGTTGCGCGGTCAGGATCGCCTGTCCCAGCCGGTCCATCAGCAGCAGGCGATTGGGCAGCTGGGTCAGGGTGTCGCGGGTGGCGAGATGCTGGACATCTGCCTGGGCCGCGCTCAGATCCCGCTCCCGCTGAGCCAGTGCATCCAGCATCTGATTGAGATTCTTCCCCAGCTGGCCGATCTCGTCCTGGCGGGCACTGTCGGCGCGCATATCCCGGCGCCCTTCGCGGATGCCGTCGGCCACCGCGCCCAGCCGCTGCAGGCCCTGGGTCAGACCGCGCGCCATCAGGAAGGCGAACACCGAGCCGACCAGGATCGCCACCAGCGTATACAGGATACCGACGCGGGTGATCTCCCACAGCCCGGTCGTGATGGCGCTCTGACTGATGCCGACCCGGGCCCAGCCCACCAGTTCGCCGTTGGCGAGGATGGGGTGAGCGGTGTCCACCAGCTTGCGATCGGCCAGCAGCAGTTTCGGCAGGGCCGGCCCATCGAGCAACGACCGGCTCAATTCGTCCTGCAGATACAGCCCCGCCTTCTCGCGGTCGGTGTGCGCAACAACCCGGCCGTGCGGCCTGACCACCATGGCGTAGCGCAGGCCCGGGTAACTGGCCTGCGACTGGAGCACCTCGCTGAGGCCCTCCAGGTCGTTGGACAGCACCCAGGAGGCGCTGTTGGCGGCCAGTGTCTTGGCCAGGCCGCTGGCCTGGGCAATGCTCTGCTCGCCCAGGAACTGGCGCTGCCGCTCGACCAGGTCCAGCACGAAAATGCTCATCAGTACGGCATGCACCAGCGCGATGCCGAGCATCAGTTGCCGGCGGATCGAGCGGGTCCAGAAGCGCCGCATCCGGTTTGCAGGTCTGCCTGGCATTATTATTCCTGCGGCCCGAAGGCCGCGCGATAGCGTCGCATGAAGTCTCTCACGGGATCGTAGGTGGTATTGTCCGCAGTCTCGAAGCGGGGAGTGTCCATACCCGCCAGCACTTCCCGTCCAGTGGGATCCTCCTGCATGCCCAGCAGCACCTGCGTCACCCGCGCCACCAGTTCCGGCGGCACATCGTCCCGCGCCATGACCGAGTTGTCCGGCAGGTATTCGGTCTCCCACAATATCATCAGGTCGTCGGCCAGTTCCGGGCGCTCCTTGAGGAACATCCGCCAGGCCGGCGGATAGACGGTGCCGGCCGCCACATTGCCGCGCTGGATATTCAGCAGTGATGACTCCATCGAGCCGACATAGCGCACTTCTATGTCACGGCGCGGGTCCAGCCCGCGGTTATACAGGAAATATTGCGGCAGCATGGTGGCCGCCAGCGCGGTCGGCGCGGGGAAGCTGACCGCCCTGCCCCGGAGATCGGCGACCTCGCGGATGCCACTGTCGCGCCGCACCAGGATCAGGCCACGCAGGTCCGTATCCCGGCCCATCTTGGCGAACACCCGGTAGCCCTGATCGAGCGCCAGCAGGGTTTCGTAGGGGTTGGGCAGCAGGAAGCCGAAATGGCGGGCGGCGACCTTTTCATCGAAGCTGTCGTAATGACGGGAGGCCTCGAAGACGAAATGCACCTCGGGAATCCGGGCATTGAGATATTCCACCAACGGGCCGAAGACGGCATGCAGCCTGGCCGGATTGCGCTGGGGATGAATGCCGAAACGGTATTCCGGTCGGGCGGTTTCGGGCATGGCGCCATAACGCGGTTCGTAGCTGCCCTGCCCGTCGTTGCTGCAGGCAGCCAACAGCACACTGCCTATCAGCATGCACCATCGCACCAGCCCCTTCATTCGGCCCACTTCCCCGATAGTTGCGCCACACCCCGACAATAGCCGCTGGCGGGCGCCCGGGCAATGACCCAGGCCTCAGATCATGCGGCGGCCACAGCCGGCCGTCAGGACGCGGCGTCCCCGGACATCATGGTCAGGTCGAACGGCAGGCAGGCAGCCGCAAACGCCTCGAAGGCGGCGGCCGACAGCGGCGGACTGTAGAAATAGCCCTGGACGGCATCACAGCCCAGCCTCTTGAGATGCGCCAGCTGCGCCTCGTTCTCCACGCCTTCGGCCAGCACGTCCAGTCCCAGCCCATGCCCCAGATTGACCACGGCACTGGCGATGGCGGCAGAATCCGCGCTGGTATTGAGATCGCGGACAAAGGAGCGGTCCAGCTTGATCCGGTGCACCGACAGCCGACTGAGATAACTCAGTGAGGAATAGCCCGTGCCGAAATCGTCAATCGCGATATTGATACCGAGCCGCTGCAGACGCTTCAGGGTGACGGTGGCCTGATCGACATTTTCCATCAGGGTGCTCTCGGTCAACTCCAGTTCCAGACAGTCCCCCGCCAGACCGGTTTCGCGCAGAACGGACTCGACGAATACCGCCAGCCCCTCGTCGCGCAGCTGAC
>PABG01000064.1 GCA_002699185.1 Gammaproteobacteria bacterium
GGCGGACGCGCACCTGGCCGTGCTCGGTGAACTTGATGGCATTGTTGACCAGATTCAGCAGCATCTGCGAGAGCCGGTCGTCGTCACCGATGAGCGCGCCGACCGGGGGTGCCGGGGCGTCGATCTCGAAGCGCAGGCCCTTGGTGCTGGCGGCCGGCGCCATGAGCTTGCGCACCTCGCCGAGCAGGGCGTCCAGATCGAAGCGGCGCGGATCGAGGGCCAGCTGGCCGGCCTCGATCTTCGACACATCGAGGATGTCGTTGAGCAGCGCCAGCAGATGGCGGCTGGCGCTTTGCACGGTGTCGAGCTGTTGGCGCTGGTCGGTGTCCAGGCGGCTCAGCCCGAGGGTGTAGCACAGGCCGATGATGGTGTTCAGCGGGGTGCGGATCTCGTGGCTCATGTTGGCCAGGAAGCGGCTCTTGGCCTGGCTGGCCTCGCGCGCATCGGCCAGATCGGCGGTGCGCCGCTCCACCAGCGCCTCCAGGTGCATGCGGTGTTCCTGGAGTTCCGCTTCCATGGCCTTGCGCGCACTGATGTCCTGGTGCGTGCCGCTCATCAGCAGCGGCTCGCCCTGTGTCGTGCGGCTGGCCACCTTGCCGCGGTCGAGCACCCAGATCCAGTGGCCAAGCTTGTGGCGCAGGCGCACTTCGCACTCGTAGTACGGCGCGCGGCCGGCGAAGTGGTGCTCGATCGCCTGCTGGGATCGGGCCAGGTCGTCCGGATGCGCCAGCCGTTGCCAGGTGGCGATGGACAGGGGCGCCAGTTCGTCCAGTGTATAGCCGAGCATCTGCGCCCAGCGTTCGTTGAACTCCACCGCCCCGGTGGGTATGTTCCATTCCCAGGTGCCCACGTTGGTGCCGGTGAGGATGTCGTTGAGACGGCGTTGCTGCTCGGCGATGCGCTGCTCGTGGGCCTTGATCTCGGAGATGTCCACGTTCACCCCTGACATCACCCGCGCGCTGCCGTCCTCGGCGCGTGTCGTGACGCTGCCTACCGCCAGGATCCACACCCAGTGCCCGGCCTCGTGGCGCACCCGGCATTCGGCGCGGAAGGCCGCCGAGACACCGTCCATGTGCGCACGCACGGTGCGCCGGGTGGCCTCGCGGTCGTCGGGGTGGACCATGTCGAGCCAGCGCGCACCGGTCATGGGCAGGAGCGCTCCGACCGGGTAGCCGAACATCTGCGCCCAGCGTGCATTGATCTGCATGGAGCCGTCGTCGGCGCGCCATTCCCAGGTGCCCACCCGGGTGGCGTCGATGATCGAGTGCAGCCGGGTCGCCAGGGCCGAGGCGGTGTCGCCCGGGTCGCGCACGCCGCTGATGAACACCGCCCGGTAGATCATCCAGTAGGCCAGCGCCTTGTACACATGGCCGAGCAGGTTGTGGATGTCGGCCACGTCGGCATACAGGGTGAAGAACAGCTCCGCCAGCCCCTGGGTCCACGCCGCCATGGCCAGCCACACCAGATTGCCGTCCCCGCCCTGGCGGCTGCGCGACCACAGGCGGATGGCCGCCAGGGCGAACAGGACGACACATACGTATTCGAGGTTCACCTTCAGCGGGGTCAGCCCGGTGGCCGGGTCGAAGGTGCGCGGCAGGCTTGCCTCGTGGACGATGATCCCCCAGAACACCAGCGCCGAGATCGCCAGCGCCAGGGTCGTGCCGATCACCGCAAGACGCCGCGTCGGCCATGTCGGTCGGGTCGGCAGAAAGGCCACCAGCGCGATCGTGACCGCCGCCACCAGGCGCGCCGCCAGCCAGAAGGCGATGGCTTTTTCCGGATGGTTGGGCGTGATCAGCGCCGGCATGCCGGCGTAGGACAGGGCATGGCCGAAGTCGATCAGCGCCACACACAGAAAGCCCGACCCGAGCAGAACGAGCCGGGGCGTGGCCGAATCGCGCAGATTCCAGGTCAGGGCAAACACCATCGCCGCCACCGCAATGCTGGCGAACTCCAGCGTGGTGTGCACCGGCAAATAGCCTTCGAGCGAGGTGAACAGCCGTGTGCCGGGCAGGTCCCCGGCGGCCAGCAGCAGCAGCGTCAGCACCGCCATGAAGGCGAGCGCCGGACGCGGGCGCGCCGCCGGCGCGTCCACACGCTGCCCGGCGGCGAATAGTCCGTCCGTGAGCTGAGGGCTGTTCATCGGTGTCTCGGTGGGCAGGGCGCGGTCACTCCGGGGCCGGGAAAGCATGCGACACCGCGGCGTGCGCTTTCGCGATCGCAGCCGCGGTCGTCCTGGCGGTCTTCATTGCTGCATCGGCGCGGTTGCGCTGATCTTGAGGTGTGCCGAGCTCGAGGCGTACCCGCTGCGGTGAAGGTCGCGCGGGTTGGGATCGTGGTCCGTGCGCGCGCAATGCCGGATACCGACCCAGGCATTCCACCGAGCGCGGTGCAGCGCCATGTCGATGGACCGCCTCGCCCGCTGGATCGGTCAGCCCATGGGGCGCAACGTGGGTGTCAGTGGTTCAGTTCACGGTACCTGCGGTTGGAAATGCGACGTGGGCGCCAGAACGGGCTATTCGCGCATCTTGGGGCGTCTCTGATGGCCCAATGCGCGATCCGTTTGCGCAAGCGCCGGAGCTGTTGCGATTCCCGGGCCAGCCGACTCGACCGGCCCGATGACGCCTCGGGTGGTCGCAGCCTACAGGCTCGGTGCCGACTGATCCGACGACCACTGCCAGAAGGTGGCGCCGTAGTCACCACCGACGTCAGGCATGGTCTCGCCTTGTTTGAAATAGCGGCGGCTGTTGGGTTGGGCTGGGGTGAACCACCAGCCGGTTTCGGGGCAGGGTTCGCCGGCGGGGACGTTGGGGCGCCGCTTCCCGGTCTCGCCTGAGTCGGTCGTCTCGTCGGCTGAACTCCGTTGGCTGTGCTGTCGCGCGTAGTCTACAAGGTCTGCGGGGTAGAACGGTTTGTCCCGGTAGCTGCTGTCGTCGATGTCGAGGATGAAGGTCATAGCCGCCGCTTCCAGCGACCAGTACCCAGGAAATATCGACGACTTGTGCCGGTCGTGGTAGGGCTCACGCCGACTGGCGTCGTACCACTCGTCCAGATACTGGGCCATCAGCGCAGGCCGGGCCGCAGGCTTTGCCGCGAAGATCTTTCGGGTCTTTCGGTACGGCAGTTGCCGGGTATAGATCGTCGCTTCTGGACGCCCGGGCAGGTAGGGCGCGACCAATGCTTCCAGCAACGCGTCCTGGTCGTCGTTCTCGTAGACAAGCAGATCCATGATGCGGCCAAGGAGCCCGGTGTGGCCGAGCAGGATGGCAAAGCAGACGAGCTGGAGCGCCTTCCAGTAGTCTGAATCGTAGAGATCCAGGTGGGGCACCTTGTGACCGCCGCTTTCTTCGCTTTCGTGAAATTCGACGTGCAGCGACGCGTACGCCTCCCAGTATTCAAGAACCGTCGGAAGAAATGAAGCCAGCTCTTCGATCGTGTGCCCCCCGGAGTAACTAAAAACGAGCGCGTCATTCGCATCAAAGGCGCGGCTGCGCGCGGCAGTCATGATGTCGCCCTTCGATGCTTTGGCCATCAATTCTTGATTCGAAAGGTTAGTGGCTACGATCTCGAAGCCGTCGAGGATGTCGCTGATGACGTCTTCATAATCCACGTGGTCTTGTCGTGGCTCTCGATGTCGCGCTTCCCATTCCTTTTTACTGAGCAAACTTAACATTCTCATTCCTTCAAAACCGAGTCTGGAATTCTGATCACCGGAGGTTGAACCGTGTGTATCTTGCCTTTCGAGCGGTCATGCTGCTCGTACTGTTTGCCAGTAACCATGAATACTTCCCTCCCATAGGGATACGGGAGGGCTCCTAGTGACTTTCTCGCCGCCTTGATCTTCTTCGTTAGTGCGCTTTTCTGAGTGCGCGAGACAGTGGCATCCTCTGCCAAAGAAGCGAGAACCCACTTGTGACTCATCTGCCGCCCCTTGGTCTTGGTCTCAGGAAGCGTACCGGTTTTCTTCGATGGGTCGGAGAGGGCTCGTTCGTCCTTCATCTCAACCGTGCCGCTGGCTGGCATGTCAGCGCTGAGCGGCTTGTCTGGGTCGTAGTCGCCTCGCTTGGCGTCAAGGATGTCCGCAGTGTCGGATTTCGTGGACTCAACTGCGGCGCGATCCTGGTCACTCATTGCTGCCAGAAAACTGAAGCTTGCCCATGTGCTGCTCTTGGTTTCGCCAACGGTATATTTGCGGCCATGGTGATTGCCGAACCACAGGTGTTCGAAGCCGTGTGAGGCCACGCCTGAGGTTCTGTCCAAGACATCATCGATCTTGCGGTGACGCTTCCATTCTTCGATCAGGCGACCGTGGTTGTTGATCTTGCGAAGCGCCGGGGTTTTCTCGCGGGTGCGATAGTCGACGATGTGTTCGGCGGGCACGCTAGTGTCCCAGCGGTTCCGCTTGGCCCGCCGGAATTCGGCACTGTTCCTGACTGAGCGTTGCGCCGGCAGGTCAGGTAGTCCATCGACATCCAGTGATACAACAGCATCGCCTACCCTGTCCGGTGCAGAGACAGGGTGTATTTCGAGTAGCCGGGCAAGGGCTTGCCGAACCGCTCCGTAGCCATGCGTGTGCCTTCAGTTGACAATCTGGCCCGGCTGCGCTTGCTCATACCCCCCACAAAAATCGCGTAACGCTTCGTTGTCGTTGGGAGGGCCATAAAGCGCGGTCTCGAGATTGTACTTGACGGAGTACTGCCGGGTGACATATTGACCGGACGATGCGTCGTAGCAACTGCGCGTGACCCTCAGGGGGAGGTAACCGTTGATGTCAGGCGAGCTTGCGGGGTCTACGGTAGTAAAGGCGTCAAACATGACCTGGCGGTATCGGCCGTCTCTGCACGCCAGATACACCGCGTAATAATGGACGTCATCGTTGATCCCGACGAGCCCGGAATAAAGTATGGAAATTTTGTCTGAAAGACCATCCTGATTCAGATCGGCCTCACGATGCTCATACGCTTGTAGGTAGAAGTCTTCGTGACAACTGGCTGGAGCATCAACCGGACAAATCGTGAGCGCTCGATTTTCATGATGCCTGATCGTGAATTGTTCACCCTTTTGCTGGCATGGATCCGACTGCTGGGTGGGCTCGTCTGCGAATCCGAGGCTCGTGCATCCCTGACCGATTACTACAAGCAGAATCGAAAACAAGAGTCTCATGCATCAAATTCCCGTGGTATTGAAAGAAAGGGTGTTGCGGCCAGGCCGCAGTGATCCCAGTTCATTGTTAAGCGCGTAGCCGCGAGAAGCGCGCCCCCCATAGTTCGGCCAGTTCGCGACGTCGCTGTGTTGCGGATTTACGGTATTCGCCGCGGCAAGAATCGCTGCCGTTAAAGCTGCTTCATGATCGTCAGTCCAGCCCGAGATCGGAGGCCCCCAGTTCAGGGTCGGGTTGGCGTTGACCGCGCTGGTAATTGCGTTGAGAACCTGACTTCCCGTCACATGCGCAGGGCGGTATACATGCCAGCGCAGCAGCAACGCCGTCGCCTTTTCTGACGTGAACACCTCGCCAATTGTTGCGTTGAACTGGTTGGTCCCGACTGTGAAACCGATTTGATGTTCGCGGATGTCTCGAATACGGATCCGTACCATGTCCCACATGCTATGACGAAAGGATTCATTCGTCCTTCCCGCCATCACATACCGAAAGAACCAATGCCACGTCTTGAGGTAACTCGCTTCATTTGCCGCGCGGTCCAGAAGGGTGAGCTGCGCAAGGTTGCTTGCGGCTTGAGCAGGCGTGCTCGAGTCATTGTGCAGGCGCACCCAACCCGCGTACTTCCGTTGTCCCGCGTTCCACAGCGGCCCGGCATTTGCTCCCACCCAGGCGTCGGATGGATACACGCCGAACCGACCGAACATACCTCTGTAGTCATCCGGATACTGCGCGAGAAAATAGGCCAGAAATGCCGGCAATTCGCCGTCATCATAACCATTGCTCGGGTGGACTCCGAATGTCCAGTGGCAAGGCCCCAGAGACGCGATGGCGTCGTCGTAGGCATTGACCGAGTCAAAAGCGGCCATGCATTCCATCTCAGCAACAGCTCGAACAACACGGTAGGTTGATGTAATCGATGCATTTGGTATCAGGCTTAGAGCCGCCACCGTCGATGTCGCTTCGATCAGCCTGTCCGGCAGCATTTCTGACTCTGGCCAAGTGTGACGAGGTACAACGCTTGCGGGCCCACCGTATCCCGAGTAAGTCATGTTGGTCGCAAGGACGTGGTAATCATTTTCATTTCTGGTGGCTGGGTAGGCGTAGTGACCAGAAAAATCGCGATAAAAAATGCGCGGCGCCGTCGATGTGAGGGTGTCGTAGCGCCAAATATTCGAGCCATTCTGGAACAAGGTGGAGCGATTGCCAGCGTGAATGTTCCACGCTTCAATCACGACCGGACAGCGATAGTTGTTCGCGAGCCAATGGTCGATCACGTCTCGTGTCTGTTGGTTTACAACGCCGCTAATCGGGCCCGTATATCGCGCGGTGTTGGTTCGTCGTTCCGAGGTGGCGACGTAGAAGGATACCGGGGGTGTCTGATTGGGAACCTGCCCTCGGGCGGTGACGTCGGGAGCTGTCTCCCCTGCGGTAGGGTCGTTAGTGAGGTTCGTTAGTTGGTTGCGGTTCAAGCCGGCGACATGCTGCATGCCAGCGTAAATCTGAAATTCTCTGACGGCCCATTCTGTGTATCGGCCAAAGTCTCCATCGACCACTTGAATCATGAAGAAGCCAAGCTCGCGAAGGTCTTCTTGAAGCTGGTGAACATGTTGAGGAATTGCCAGCGTGGCGCCGCCTTGACTTTGCGGTGTCTGTGCCGGCAGTGGTGCCGGGGTCACAGTGGCGCCGCCCCAAATCGGCGGCTGGTTGGCCGCGGTGTTGCCGTCGTTGTCGTTACGTTGCAGCGAGTAGTTGCCGTAGATCATGCCAATCCAGAGTCGGGTGAGCCAGAAGCAATGAACTCGTCGAAGTCAGATGTCGTGCTGATTGCCTAGGCGTGAAAGGGCAGCGGAAGTCATTTCGGAAGTCGCAGAGAGATTTTTCCAGGACTGAAAGCGCCGCAATGCTGCGCGTGTCTTCGGCCCGTACTTACCGTCGATGGCAGCTGTGTAGAAACCGAGGTTCCTGAGGCGGGACTGGATGCCCTTGATATCGTCGGTCTGAACTTGCTGTTTGACATCCAGCGCCCATTGCCACGGTTCGTTATCGGGGCCATATGGCCACACCATGAGTGTTCCTTTTTTGGCATGACGCGAAACATCGGCGTAGATCGAGCCGTCGGAGCCGAGCGTGCCGTTGAACGTCTGGCTTCCGATTCGTAGTTGATAGGGTTTGCCGGCCAGAGATTGCTGACCGTACTGAGTCTGAATACGCACACAGAATACGTTGGATGGCACGACTGATTCGTGAGGCAAGTGCTCCGGTACGGCTGCCTCACTGCCCGGCCCCTCAAACGCGTTCCCCGCGCCCTTGACCGAGAACGTCCCCGGACACGCAAAGGTGATGTCCCCGCCCTTGAGCGTCACCGAACTCTGCCCGGCCTTGAGCACGATGGTGTCCTTGGCGGTGATGTGAATCTCGTCGTTGGAGCTGGTGATGGTCACCGAGTCGTCGGCGAGGATCTCCATCTCGTCGGTGTGGGCCTGGATCGTGTGGGTGCCGGCGGCGGCGATGGATTTGATGCCGCCGCTGTGGGTGAACCAGCTGGCCGCTTCGCCGACGGTGGCTGCGTAGGTGTGGGCGCTGGCGATGTGCAGGTCTTCCTGGATGGTGGCGTGCACGTTCTGGCTGGCGAAGAGCACCGTGCTGGCGGGGGTGGACAGGCCAATGTCGTCCGGCCCTTCGGTGACGATGTAGGGCTTGGAGAAGCGCTCGGTGGGCTCACCCAGGGTTCTGCTGCCGGGGTTTGCCTTCTTGGCCTCCTGGCCGCCGATGGCCCCTTCGTACTTGCCGTCCTTGTGCGGGTCGATGCCGTCGATGAATTCGGTTTGTTGTGTGTTGGCCTTGAGCGGCTGGGCGCCTTGGGCGGCCGCCGCGTCTGAGAGCGCCTGGGCGGTCTGTTCGGCGGCTCTGAGCTGACCGACCGCCTCGCTCACGTCCATCTGGGTGCTGGTGGCGTTCTGGCGTGCGCTGGTGCTGATGAGCATGCCTTCGCCCGCGCGCACGGCCAGCCAGCCGTCGGTGCGCAGCTCGAAGCCGCTGCCGCGCCAGGGGCCGCGGCTGGCGCTGGTGAGGCTCTGGTCGATGAGGTGGCCCAGGCCGAGCTGGGCTTCGGTCTCGCTGGTGGCCAGGCGGGTTCTGAGCTGGCCGGGGGCGTCGTCGGTGAGCCACTGGTTGGTGCCGGCCGCTTTGCCTTCGTGGTTGTGGCTGTGCCAGCCGGAGACCGTGCCCGGGTGGTTGGCGGCCGAGTCCACGCCGGCGGAGAAGGGCGGCAGGTCGGCGCCGTTGTAGCACTGGCCCACCACAAGGGGGCGGTCGATGTCCCCGTAGATGAAGTCCACCAGCACCTCGGTGCCGATGCGCGGCAGGAAGTGGCTGCCCCAGTTGGGCCCGGCGAGCCATTCGGCCACCCGCACCCAGGTGCCCGAGCTGGCATCGGCCGGGGCGTTGCCCTCGGTGCCGGCCGGGCCGGTGTCGGTGAGCCCGCCGGCATTGGGGCGCTCGCCCCTTTGCCAGGGGTACTGAATGCGGATGCGGTGGTCCCGGTCGGTGGTCAGTGCCGCCTCCGGGTGGCCGACCACCAGGGCGCTTTGCTGGCCGACGCGGGGGTGGGCGATGGGCAGGGGCACGACCGGGGCCGATTCGGCCTGGGTGACGAAGCGGTTGCGGTAGGTGCCCGGTTCCAGATCGGTGTTCTTGAGCAGTTGCGCCGCTTCGGCGCCCAGGTTGTTGGTGGCGTGGTGCTCGACGCTCAGCACCCGCAGGCGGGCCGCATCGCCGCTGTAGGCTTCGTGCTGGGTCAGTTCGAAGGCCACCCCTTCGGCCAGCTGGCGCACGCCGCCTTCGCCGGCGATGCGGTGGTGGTGCGATTCGAAGGCGGCGAGCATCAGGTCGGTGCGCAGCTGGGCCGCTTCGGTGTCTTCGAAGCGGTAGGCGCTGGCCGACTCGTAAATTTCCAGCGGCGGCACTTCGCCCATGGCCAGGGCGCTGCCGGCCTGGGCGCCGGTGGCGGTGAGTTTCTTGTAGTCCCAGCTGCTGCGGGTGATGGCGTTGGGCACCACCTGGCGGATGTCGCGCAGCACGCTGACGGCGTCTTCGGCCTCCGGGCCGTCGATGCGATGAAAGCGCACCGTGCTCTGGGCACACTCGGGCACCTCGGCCTCGCGATCGAAGATCACCAGGCAGTGGCGGGCATGGCTCGTTTCTTCTTCGCCGGCCACGGCGCTTTGGTCATGCTCGAAGCGAAAGGACAGCCCTTCTTCGGCGAGCAGCCGGCGCAGGAAGTCCAGGTCCGACTCCCGGTACTGGGTCTTGCGGCTGTACTGGCGCAAGCTCTGGGTGACCTCGGTGCGCCAGTGGGCCACCGGGTAGTCGGCGAAGATGGCCTCGGCGATGCCCAGCACGTCCTTGTCCTGGAACTGGAAGCAGTCGCGCCGCTGGGCGCAGAAGGCCAGCCAGGGCTCGACCACCAGCCGGTAGCGGGCCAGCCCGCCGTCGGCGCCCAGGCTCATGGCTTCGGTGACATAGCCATGCCAGTTGCGCAAGCTGCCATCAGCCTGCAGCAGGCGCAGGGTCACCTCTTCGCCCAGCAGGGCCTTCAGTTCAAAGTGGGCGTTGCCCGACAGGCAGTCGATCTGAAAGCCGAACAGCTCGCCCACCGCCTCCCGACCGGTAAAGCGTTCGACCACCAGCGCCGCCTCGGGCAGCGCTGTCTCGATGCGGATCAGGCGCGCATGCTGCGACAGCGGGGCGCTGAAAAGGTGGCGCAGGGAGGACATGGAGAATGACCGCGGCATTAAAGGAGGAACGGTAACCAAGAATGACAAAGGAATCAATTGCTAGCGACGCCTTCCACTCGCACTTGCGCCTCAGACGGCGTTGGGTAAGCACGGGTATTCGCCAGGTGTGCCTCGGGGGGGCAGGTACGTCCGTGGCGTGGCATGTTGGCAGTGGGAATGCTCTATGGGTTAAGTTGCATCTGCAAGCGCAATGACTTAATTCACTTCAAATCGGCCTGAAATTCCTGCATTTTCTCAGCAGCTTCAGATCCGCCCGACCGAAACGTGACTCGAACGACCGGCGGGCACTGACCCACCTGCAGCGCCTCCTGATTCCGGACATTGCGTTGAAACCCATTGGCCCGTCGGATCTCAAATCCATCCTGCATTCGAAGCGGGCGCACATCTACTACCTCGAACATTGCCGCCTGCTGGTCAAGGGCGGGCGGGTCGAGTACGTCACCGACGCTGGCAATCAGTCGCTCTACTGGAACATCCCCATCGCCAACACCACCACGGTGTTGCTGGGGACGGGCACATCCGTCACCCAGGCCGCCATGCGCGAGCTGGCCAAGGCGGGCGTGTTGGTGGGCTTTTGCGGGGGCGGCGGGACGCCGCTCTTTTCCGCCAACGAAGTGGACTTCGAAGTCGCCTGGTTCTCGCCCCAGAGCGAGTACCGTCCGACCGAATACTTGCAGTGGTGGGTGCGTTTCTGGTTCGACGACAGTCTGCGCCTTGCCGCCGCCCGCATGCTCCAGCAGGCACGTTTGCAGCACATCGCCACCCGATGGCGGGGGCGCTCGCTCGGCGAAGCCGGGTTCAAGGTCGATCACGATCGGCTCGACGCCGCTTTGGCCGCATCCCGGCGAGCCATCGACATGGCGGAGGACAACACCGCCCTGCTGACCGAAGAAGCGCGCCTGACCAAGACCCTGTTCAAGCTTGCCTGCGACGCCACCGACTACGGCGAGTTCACCCGCGCCAAGGACGGCAGCGGCAACGACCCGGCCAACCGCCTCCTCGACCATGGCAACTACCTGGCCTATGGTCTTGGCGCCACCGCCACCTGGGTGCTCGGCCTGCCCCATGGCCTGGCTGTGTTGCATGGCAAGACCCGCCGCGGCGCGCTGGTGTTCGACGCTGCCGATCTGGTCAAGGACGCCTTGATCCTCCCCCAGGCCTTCCTGAGCGCCACCCGGGGTGACAGCGAGCAGGAGTTTCGCGACAGCTGCATCGAAGCGCTGACCCAGGCCGAGGCCCTCGATTTCATGATCGACACCCTCAAGGCCATCGCCTTGGAACTGGGGCGCGCTGCTGCATGAACGTGCTGCTCGTTTCCCAGTGCAGCAAGAACGCCCTGACCGAAACCCGCCGCATCCTCGACCAGTTCGCCGAACGTCGCGGCGACCGCACGTGGCAGACGCCGATCACCCAGGCCGGTCTCGATACCCTCTACCGCCTGCTGCGCAAGACCGCTCGCAAGAACACCGCCGTGGCCTGCCACTGGATTCGCAGCAAGAACCACACGGAGCTGCTGTGGATCGTTGGCGATGCGCGCCAGTTCAATGAACGGGGGGCGACGCCCACCAACACGACGCGGCGCAATGTCTTGCGCGCTGGCGACGAGAACGACTGGCACACCCTCGAAGCCATCCGCCTGCTGGCGCAACTGGCGGCCCTTCTGCACGACCTGGGCAAGGCATCGATCGCGTTTCAGGAGCGCCTGAGCGGCCAACGCCAGGAGCGCAACCGCTATCGCCATGAATGGGTGTCTCTACGCTTGTTCCAAGCTTTCGTGGGCGACTCGACTGACCCCGATTGGCTCGCGCGGCTCGGCGATCCCGAAGCCTGGCGCGAGAGCGACTGGATCGCGCCCGAGCGTTACCTGCGCGACGGATTGGATGCGCAGGCCGATCCGCCATTTCCCCATCTGCCATCCTGGGCGGCCGCGGTGGGATGGCTGGTGCTGACCCACCATCGATTGCCGCTTATTCCGGTTGAGGACAAGGGCCGCCAATGTTGGCTCGGAAAGCGTAGTGGAAGTTTCTGTCAGCGGTGGTTCGACGACCCGCTCGCGCTCGTCGCGCATAACTGGAACGAGGTTCACGTGCCCGCCAGTGACCACGAGATCCGCCCCTACTGGCAGCTCGCCGGCCCCCTGCCGATCCTCGAACCCACCTGGCGCGCCAAGGCCGCGCGCGTCGCCCGCAAGCTCCTGGCCCTGCATGGCCGGCGCGATGACGACTGGTGCGCCAATCCCTATGTGATGCATCTGGCCCGCCTGAGCGTGATGCTCGCCGACCATCATTATTCCTCGTTGCAGAAAAGCTCCCCACTGCGGGTGAAGGGCGATGGCAAGACTGCCTTGTACGCGAACACAGACAGCGAAGGCCGACTCAAGCAGCCCCTGGACGAGCACTTGCTGGGCGTCGCCCATGAGGCAGGCCTGATCGCCCATGCCTTGCCCGGCTTCGAGCGCTACCTGCCGCGGCTGGTCCAGCATCGACGCCTGCGCAAGCGCAGCGGGCAGCCGCGCTTTGCCTGGCAGGACAAGGCCACGGACGCTGCCACCGCCCTACGCCAACGCGCCGCGGAGCAGGGCGCCTTCATCGTGAACATGGCGTCCACCGGCTGCGGCAAGACCATCGCCAACGCCCGCATGCTCTACGCGCTCGCCGATCCGCAGGTCGGCATGCGCGCCACCTACGCCCTGGGGCTGCGTACCCTCACCTTGCAGACCGGCCGCAGCTTCCGCGACGATCTGCACCTGAGCGACATCGAGCTGGCGATCCAGGTGGGCGGGGCTGCCAGCCGCGCCCTGTTCGAGTACTACGAGCAGCAAGCCGAAGCCCAGGGGTCCGCGTCGGCTCAGGCGCTGACCGAGGAAGATGGTCACGTGAGCTACGAGGGCGCCACGGCCGACCACCCCATGCTCTCCC
>PABG01000065.1 GCA_002699185.1 Gammaproteobacteria bacterium
CCTCATCGGGGTCGACCCAGGGATCGTAGACATCCACGCGCGGGTGGTAATCCTTGAATTCCGCCACCACGTCCACCACCCGGGTGTTGCGCAGATCCGGACAGTTCTCCTTGAAGGTCAACCCCATGATCAGGATGTTGGCATCGGACACATGGATGCGCTTCTTGGTCATGAGTTTGATGACCTGCTCCGCCACGAAGGCGCCCATGCCGTCGTTCACCCGCCTCCCGGCCAGGATCATGCTGGGGTGATAACCGATCTGCTGTGCCTTGTGGGTCAGGTAGTAGGGGTCCACGCCGATGCAGTGGCCGCCGACCAGGCCGGGGCGGAAGGGCAGGAAATTCCACTTGGTGCCGGCCGCCTTCAGCACCTCCTCGGTATCGATGCCGAGGCGGTTGAAGATCAGCGCCAGCTCGTTGACCAGGGCGATGTTGACATCGCGCTGGGTGTTCTCGATCACCTTGGCGGCCTCGGCCACCCGAATGCTGCTGGCCTTGTGGGTGCCGGCCGTGATCACGGAGCGGTACAGCGCATCGACGAACTCGGCCGTCTCCGGGGTCGAGCCCGAGGTGACCTTGAGGATATTGGTGACGCGATGCTCCTTGTCGCCCGGATTGATGCGCTCGGGACTGTAGCCGACGAAGAAGTCCCGGTTGAACTTGAGTCCTGACTCGGCCTCCATGATGGGCACGCAGACCTCCTCGGTCGCACCGGGATAGACAGTGGACTCGAAGATGGCGACATCGCCCGGCTTCAGCACGCGGCCGATGGTGCGGCTGGCGCCTTCCAGCGGCCGCAGATCGGGGCGCTTGGCGTCGTCGATCGGGGTGGGCACGGTGGCGATGTAGACATTGGCATCGGCGAGCTCGCCGGCGTCGTCGGTGTAGCGCAGCCGGGCTGCCTGGCGCAGTTCCTCGTCACTGACCTCCAGCGTGCTGTCACGGCCCCGGCGCAGCTCCGCGATGCGCCCGGTATTGATGTCGAAGCCCAGGGTGTCATAGCGCCTGCCGAACTCGACCGCCAGCGGCAGACCCACATAACCCAGTCCGACGACCGCGATCCGGGCCTGTTCCAGCTTCATCATCCTGATATACCCCTTGTTGTACTGAGTTTTATTCTCTCGACCGACACAACCGGCTCCCGCCGGGTATCGGCCCGTCGCCGCAGATTCTGTAACCGGGAGTAGGCGTCAGCTGTCGCCCGGGAGGGATTCCAGTTCCAGCCAGGCACAACTGCCGGCGGCGGCCAGTGTCTCCAGATAGCGCCTGTGGGCCTCGTGCTCGGCCCTGCTGGCCTGCAGCACCGGCAGCGGCGGCCGGTCCGCCGCCAGCCGGCGGATGGCCTGTGCCCCGCCCTGGCCGGCCTGCTGCGATTCCCGGCCTTCCAGCGTGAGGCTGGTCTGGCCGCCGGTCATGTGCAGATAGACGTCGGCCAGGATCTCGGCGTCGAGCAGCGCGCCGTGCAGTTCGCGGTTGGAGTTGTCCACCTCGTAGCGCCGGCACAGGGCATCCAGGTTGTTCTTCTGCCCCGGATGCAGCCGCCGCGCCAGTTCCAGGGTGTCCAGGACCGTGCAGTGATCCTCCAGCCGGCCATGGCCTGCGCCCAGCAGCGACAGTTCGTGGTTGATGAAGCCGACATCAAAGGGGGCATTATGGATCACCAGCTCGGCCCCGCTGATGAATTTCAGGAAATCCTCTGCCACGTCGGCAAAGCGCGGCTTGTCGGTGAGGAACTCGTTGGTGATGCCATGGACCTCGATCGCGCCCTCGTCGATCTCGCGGTCCGGCTGCAGGTACTGGTGGAAGCTGCGACGGGTGTGGCGCCGGTTAACCAGTTCCACGCAGCCGATCTCGATGATCCGGTGCCCCTGGCTGGGCTCCAGGCCGGTGGTTTCCGTGTCCAGTACGATCTGTCGCATTACGCCCTTTCCCTCACTTCATTCATGGCGGCCAGGCATCGTGGTGTGCATGCGTCTGACTGGTTCGGCAATAACGCAAAGGTCGCAGAGGCACAGAGACGCAAAGAAAATAGAAGTTTCAGAACCTCTGCGCCTCTGCGCCTTCGCGTCCTCTGCGTGAATCTCGCCATCGTCAACTCAGTCCGCCAGTTCATCGATGCCGCGGTTGGCCAGCTCATCGGCGCGTTCGTTCTCGGGGTGGCCGGTATGGCCGCGTACCCAGTGCCAGTTTACCTGATGTCGGGCCGCCAGTTCATCCAGCTCGCGCCACAGATCGGCGTTCTTCACCGGTTTGCCGGCCGCGGTTTTCCAGTGCTTGCGCTTCCAGTTCGGCAGCCACTCGGTAATGCCCTTGCGTACATACTGCGAATCGGTGGTCAGCTGCACCCGGCAGGGACGCTTGAGAGCCTCCAGCGCCCGGATGGCGGCCAGCAGTTCCATCCGGTTGTTGGTCGTGTGGGCCTCGCCACCGTAGAGTTCGCGCTCGTGGCCGCCGTAGCGCAGCACCGCGCCCCAGCCGCCGGGACCTGGATTGCCGCGGCAGGCGCCGTCGGTGAATATCTCGACTGTAGTGTTGTCGCTGGTCATGAACTTTTCGTGTCAGCTCCGGCGGGTGGGTTCGATCACGCCGGGGGAGAGAAACCTGCGTCGCGGCCGCCAGCGCGGTCGTATGGGCGTCATGCCCACCACCCGTTTGCGTGCCAGCAGCAGGAATCCGGCATTGCCGGGGATGTGATTGACGGTCTCCAGGTGATCGAGGAAACGGGTCCGCTCCAGAAAACCGGCATGATTGACCGGCGGGCGGTACAGCAGCGGCTGCACGGCCAGGGTGTCAAAGCCCAGCAGTGCCAGCCAGTCGCGCAGCCGGGCCACCCCCAGGAAACGCCCGCACCAGGGCAGCCGGCCGCGCCAGCGGGTCAGCAGGCTGCGCCCGCCCCACACGCCCCAGGGATTGAACCCCACGATGACCAGGTGCCCTTCCGGGATCAGGCAGCGTTCGGCCTCGCGCAGGATCTGGTGCGGCTCGGCGGCAAACTCCAGCACATGCGGCAGCAGGATGACATCCAGGCTGTCGCTGCTGACCGGCCAGTCATCATTGGCGCTCACCAGTCCGGTACGGCCCGGGACGGCCTCCGGCGTCTGCACCACCCGGTGCTGCACCCGGCTGCTGTCCAGCGGATCCTCCTGCCAGGGCGGCGCCACGCTCAACAGGTGATAACCGAACAGGGTCGTCAGGCAGTCCCGCACCGCGGCCAGTTCGACCTCTTCCAGGGCCTGGCCGAGCGGGGTGCGGTACCATTCTTGCAAGCCGGAGAAGACCGGCATCGGACATTTGACGCTGTCGGAGTGTTTTTTCAGCCGCCGCATGGGCTTGCATCATACAGTCCCGGAACCTGACAACGCCACATTCCGCGTGGCCGGGGGACGGGAATCGAAGCGGGCCTGCGAGCGTGAGACAGGCTCGGTTGATTTCAACCCGGCCCGCTGTCAGGATTCGCGCGCATGATCCCAAAATTCAACCTCGCATTGTGCACTCTTCTCGCCCTGGCCCTGGCGGCCTGCCAGACCCCGTGGGTGCGTGACGCAAAGCCCCGCAGCGGGGACGCGGCCCCGGCCGTCGCCGAGCGCCCGGCCGCCACCCCCGAACCCGGGACGAAGCCGACGCCGCCGGCCGCGGAAGCGCCCGAGGCCCGCATCGAGCCGGCCCCGCCGCCGGATCTCTGGACCCGGCTGCGTGCCGGCTTCACCCTGCCCACCCGTCTCGACGACCGCCGGGTCCAGCTGCATCTGCAGTGGTTCAAACGCCACCCGCATTACCTCAACCGGGTGGTACAGCGCGCCGAACCCTACCTGCCCTGGATCCTTGACCGGATCGAGCAGGCCGGCGTCCCCACCGAGATCGCCCTGCTGCCCATCGTGGAAAGCGGGTTCAATCCCTTCGCCTACTCCCACGGCCGCGCCGCCGGCCTGTGGCAGTTCATCCCGGCCACCGGCCGGCGCTTCGGGCTGGAACAGAACTGGTGGTATGACGGCCGCCGGGACTGGGTCGCCGCCACCGACGCCGCGCTGGCCTACCTGCAGGCCAACCACGCACGCTTCGACGGCGACTGGCTGCTGGCCCTGGCCGCCTACAATGCCGGTGAGGGCAATGTACTCAAGGCCCGGCGGCGCAACCGGGCGCACAACCGGGCCACCGATTTCTGGTCCCTGGAGTTGCCGCGGGAGACGGAAAAGTACGTGCCCAAGCTGCTGGCGCTGCGCGAGGTCTTCTCCCACCCCGCGGATTACGGCCTGGAGCTGCCCCCACTGGACCCGGACCAGCGCCTGGAGCTGGTCGAGACCGGCGGCCAGCTGGACCTGGCGCTGGCCGCCGACCTGGCCGGCCTGTCGCTGGAGACCCTCTATCGGCTCAATCCCGGCTTCAACCGCTGGGCCACCCCGCCCGGGGGACCGCACCGGCTGGTGCTCCCACACGGCGCATCCGCCAGGTTCAACCAGGCGCTGGCCGAACTGCCCGAGGCTCAGCGGGTGCAGTGGCAACGCCACCGGGTCGCGGCCGGCGATACCCTGATCGGACTGGCCCAGCGCTATCACACCACCGTGGCGCTGCTGCAGGAGGTCAACCAGCTGCGTGATCACCGCATCCGCCAGGGGGATCACCTGCTCATCCCCACTGCGCGCGAATCGCTGGAGAGCTACAGCCTGTCGGCCGGCCAGCGCAAGCTGGCGCTGCAGAACCGTAAACGTGCCGGCAACAGGCAGGTGCATGTGGTGCGCGCGGGCGACAGCTTCTGGGATCTGGCGCGGCGCTACAAGGTAGGGGTGAGGGAACTGGCCGGCTGGAACAGCATGGCCCCGACCGACACCCTGCGGGTGGGGCAGAAACTGGTGGTCTGGACACGCGCGCCGGCGGCCGCCAACCCCAATATCGCCCTGCAGCGGGTGCGCTACCGGGTTCGCCAGGGGGATTCGCTGGCGCGTATCTCGCAGCGTTTCAAGGTCAGCATCCGCGACCTCGAGCAGTGGAACGACCTCGACCGCCGCCGCTATCTGCAGCCGGGCCAGGTGCTGACGCTCTATGTCGACGTCACCCGCCAGGCCGGCAGCGGCTGAGCCGCGACCGGCAATAGCGAGTAGGATGGGTCAGGCGCAGCGCAACCCATCGCCGGCCGGGTGATGGGTTGCGGCACCGAGCGCCCGCACCCATCCTGTCGGCAATAACATGACGCAGTCGATGTGGGTTAAAATACCGGGGCACGCACCTGCAGTAAGGCGGGCACTGACCGCGGCATGCAGGCTGTCACCAAATTTCGCCGGACCCGCACATCCCATGCCCGATACCGCCCAGCAGACCGACGCCTTCAGCACCGGGGAACAGGCCGCCTTTGCCCGTGACGGCTACGTCATCGTCCGCAATCTGGCGCCGCCGGCCCTGATGCAGCGGCTGCTGGAGGTCGCCGAGGCCCAGCTGGCCGCGCAGGCGCCGCCACTGGAGTTCGAGGCCGACCTGCACTACCCCGGCGCCCCCGCCTCGCGCGAGCAGGCCGGCGGGCGCACCGTGCGCCGTCTGCTGCGGGCGCAGTCACGCGACTGGGCCTTCACCGAATGGCTCACCCACCCGCCCCTGCTCAACCGGGTGCGTCAGCTGCTCGGCCCGGAGTTGATCGTGCCGCTGGCCCACCACAACTGCATCATGACCAAGCAGCCGCGTTTCAGCTCCGATACCGGCTGGCACCAGGACACCCGCTACTGGGCCTTCCAGCGGCCCGAACTGGTCAACGCCTGGCTCGCACTCGGGCCCGAACGGGAGGACAACGGCTGCATGCGCCTGATCCCGGGCAGCCACCGGCTGGAACTGGCACGCGAACGCTACGACGAGCAGGAATTCTTCCGCGAGGACCTGGAGGAGAACCGGGAACTGATCACGCAGCAGCAGATTGCCCTGCTGGAGCCGGGCGATGTGCTGTTCTTCCACGCCCGCACCCTGCACGCCGCCACCCGCAACTTCAGCGACCGCACCAAGTACTCGGTGGTGTTCACCTTCCGCGCCGCCGACAACCCGCCCCGGCCCGGCACCCGCTCGGCCAGCGTGCCGGAGTTGCTGCTACCGGGGTAAATCGGGATCGGGTAGCAAGCAATCGTAGGTCGGGTTAGCCCGAACGGGCGTAACCCGACGCTAACGTGACAACTCGATCTACAGGACGGTCTCGAGATCCGCCGGGCGGTCGATGTCGCGCAGGACACCGGGGTCGTCCGTCGGCATCAGGCAGAGCCGATCCGCATGCGCCTGCACGATTCCGCGCGCACCGACATCGCCGTCGAGTTTGAGCAGGGCATCGCGATACGCCCTGCCGAAGGCCACCGGATGCCCCCGCCTGCCGGCGTACCCGGGCGCAGCAATCACATGTTCGTCTGCAAGTGTTGCAGCGATGGCGGCAATGGTATCCGGCCGGATGAACGGCATGTCCGCCAGCGCGATCACCCAGCCCGCCACCGGGTCACGGGCCCGGACGCCGCAGGCGATGCTGCTGCCCATGCCCGCCTCCGCCCCGGCATTGACCACCACCGGTATGCCGGCAGCGCGCAGCAGCCCGGCCACGGCGGCATCGGCATGCGCCACCACGGCGACGGTGTCAGGCAGCGCCAGGCGCAGGTTCGCGGCCGCGGCCAGGGCCAGCGGGGTGCCGTCCGGCAATGGCCGCAGCAGCTTGTCGCTGCCGAAGCGGCGGCTCTGCCCGGCCGCCAGCAGGACCCCCACGGGCCGGCTCATGCGGCGGTGATGCGGCGCGCACCCGCCGCGGCCCCCCCGGCGTTACGCAGGGCGGTGATCTCGGCCAGGATGGAGACAGCGATCTCGGGCGGGGTGTGGCTGCCGATGGGCAGGCCGACCGGGGCGTGCAGACGCTGCAGCTGCGTCTCCGGCACTCCCATGTCACGCAGACGTTGCCGGCGCTGCTCGCAGTTGCGGCGCGAGCCGATGGCGCCGACGTAGAAGGCATCGGAGGCCAGCGCGTCCAGCAGCGCCATATCGTCCAGCCTGGGATCATGGGTCAGGGCCAGCACGATGCTGCGCGGATGGCCCGTATAGGCGGCGACGGCATCGTCGGGCATCTGGGTGACCAGCCGGGTGCCGGGCACCTGCCAGTCGCGCGCGTACTCTTCCCGGGGATCGCAGACAATGACGTCGAAATCCAGCATCAGCGCCAGGCGCGAAACGTATTGGGACAGATGTCCCGCCCCGATCAGCAGCATGCGCCAGGCCGGTCCGAACACCCGGGTGACGCCCGACTCGTCGCAGGCGAACGCCGGCTCCGGGCCGGCCGGCCGCAGCCGCACCCTGCCGCTCGCCGGGTCGACCTCGCGCGCCAGCAGCCGGTGGCCGTCCATGGCCACGAGCAGTTCATCCAGCTGGGCGGTATCGGTCAGCGCCTCGGCCAGCAGTTCCAGCCGACCGCCGCAGGGCAGGCCGAAGCGCGTCGCCTCCTCTCTGTTGACGCCGTAGTCGATGCGGGTGGGCAGCCCGTCCAGCTCGCCGGACCGGTAACGCGCCAGCAGATCCTCTTCCACGCAGCCGCCGGAGACCGAGCCGGCATGACTGCCATCGCGGCACATGACCAGCAGCGAGCCGGGCGGCCGCGGCGAAGAGCCCCAGGTCTTCAGCACCGTGACCAGCGCAACCTCGCGGCCGGCGGCCAGCCAGTCACGGGCGCGTGTCAGGAGCCCGTAATCGTCACTGCAGACGCGAGACCCGCTCATAACATCGATCAGACCGCCAGCCGCAGCGGCAGCCGGTCGAAATCCTCACCGGTCAGCACGCTCAGCGCATTGGCCACCGCCGGGGCGATCACCGGGGTGGCCGGCTCGCCCACGCCGGTGGGCGGCTCGGTGGAGGGCACGATGTGCACCTCGACCTCGGGCATGCGGTCGATGCCCAGCACCTCGTAGCCGTCGAAGTTGGACTGCACCACCTGGCCGTCCTCCAGGGTGATCTCGCTCATCAGGGCGGCGGACAGTCCATAGGCCATGCCGCCTTCCATCTGGGCGCGGATGATGTCCGGATTGACCGCCACGCCGCAGTCCACGGCAATCACCACCCGTTCCACGTTGATGCGTCCGTTGTCGCCGATGCTGACCTCGGCCACTTCGGCCACGTAGGAGTTGAAGGACTCGTGCACCGCCACCCCGCGCGCCCTGCCCTCCGGCAGCGGCCGTCCCCAGCCGGCCTTCTCCGCGGCCAGTTCCAGCACGCCGAGATGGCGCGGATGGCCCCTGAGCAGCCCACGGCGGTAATCGACCGGATCGCGGCCGGCGGCGCGGGCCAGCCGGTCGATGAAGGTCTCGACGGCGAAGGCGGTGTGGGTCGAGCCCACCGAGCGCCACCACTGCACCGTGACCGGCAACTCGGTGGTGACCAGATCCACCTCGAGATTGGGAATGGCGTAGGGCAGGTTGGCCGCGCCTTCCACCGAGGTGGCGTCCACTCCGTCCTTGACCATGCCGCCCTCCATAACGGTCCCGGTCATGATGGACTGGCCCACGATGCGGTGGCGCCAGGCGACCGGCATGCCCTCGCCGTCCAGGCCGGCCTCGAGTTCATGGTAATAGAAGGGTCGGTAGTAACCGCCGAGCATGTCGTCCTCGCGGGTCCAGACCAGCTTCACCGGGGCATTGCCCTGCGCGGATTTGACGATATGCGCCGTCTCCACCAGATAGTCCGAATGCGGATTGGCGCGCCGGCCGAAGGAGCCGCCGGCATAGAGCATGTTGATCTTCACCTGCCCGGGCTCCAGACCCAGCACCCTGGCCACGTTCTGCTGATCGACGGTCTGGAACTGCTCGCCGTTCCAGATCTCGCAACCGTCCTCGGTGAGCTGCATGACGCAGTTGAGCGGCTCCATGGCGGCGTGGGCCAGGTAGGGCATGTGCATGGCCGCCGTCAGGCGGGTAGAGGCCCTCTCCAGCGCGCCGGCGGTATCGCCTTCGCTGCGCGCGACTGCTGCCGGTCCCTTCGCCCTGTCACGGTAGTCAGCCAGTATCTCCTCGCTGCTCATGCGGAAGGCGGCGGATTCGTCCCACTCCACTTCGAGTGCTTCGCGGCCCTTGATGGCGCTCCAGGTGTTGTCGGCGAGCACGGCCACGCCGGTGGGGATTTCGATTACCTCGATGACACCCCTGACCTGCTTCGCCGCGCTGGCGTCGAAGCCCCTGACCTTCGCCCCGAAGCGCGGTGGATGCGCCACCACGGCCACGCGCATATCCGGCAACTGGATGTCCTGGGTATAGACGGCGCTGCCGTCGAGCTTGGCGGCGTTGTCCAGCCGCGGCAGGAAGGTCCCGATGAGAGTGAATTCCTCCGGTTCCTTGAGCAGCACCTCCTCCGGCACCGGCTGTTCGGCGGCGGCTGCGGCCAGTTCACCGAAACGGGCCTTGCGGCCGCTGTCCGCATGACTCAGCACCCCCTTGCTGACCTGGATCTGCGCAGCCGGCACGCCCCACTCGGCGGCGGCGGCCTGGACCAGCATGTGGCGCGCCGTGGCCCCGGCCTGGCGCATCTGGGTGTAGGCATTGGCGATGGCGGTGCTGCCGCCGGTGCCCTGCAGCTTGCCCCAGAGCAGGTTGTTGTAGCGCTCGGGATCGGCCGGCGCCGGCACCGGCACGATCTGCGACCAGTCGGCGTCGAGTTCCTCGGCCACCAGGGTGGCCAGGCCGGTGAAGGTGCCCTGCCCCATCTCCAGGTGCTTGATCACCACCTCGACGCGGTCGTCGGGCAGGATGCGCACGAAGGCGTTGGGCTCGAACTCGACTTCCGGGGCGATCCGCGCCCCGGCCTGACCGGGACCGGCGGTGCCCGTATCAGCTTCGGGCTCGCGGCCGCAGCCGGGCAGGTACAGGGCCAGGGTCAGTCCGGCGCCGGTGGACAGGCTGCGGATCAGGAACTGGCGGCGGGTCAGTTTGAAGGGCGCATTCATGCCTCACCTCCCTGTGCCCGCAGTGACGCGGCCGCCTGCCTGATCGCCTGGCGGATGCGGGCGTAGGTGTTGCAGCGGCACAGGTTGCCCTGCATGGCCTTGTTGATGGCGGCGTCGTCCGGATCGGCGTTGCCGTTGAGCAGATCGATGGCGCTCATGATCTGGCCGGACTGGCAGTAGCCGCACTGGACCACGTTCAGCTCGGCCCAGGCCGTGCGCACCGCCTGCGCCGTGTCGGAATCCACGCCCTCGATGGTGGTGATGGCCTTGCCCTCGGCCGCGCTCACCGGGGTCACGCAGGACGGCAGGGTGTGGCCGTCCATGTGCACATAACAGGCGCCGCAGCGGGCGATACCGCAGCCGTACTTGGTCCCGGTCAGGCCCAGCACGTCGCGCAGCGCCCACAGCAGCGGCATGTCGGGATCGACATCCAGTGAATGCGACTCTCCGTTGACAGTGAGTTTGATCATGAACGACTCCCGGTATCTGGATTCAACCTGATGTCTGAGTATAGAAGCCGGAACGGCTTGCGTCTGTCCGCACCACGCTACAGGCTGGCGACATGCTGTGCAATCCGTCGGCGCAGGGCCGGGTCCGGCAGCGCGCCGCAGGCCGCACCCAGGTTCTCCCGCAGATGGTCCACCCGCCGGGTGGCCGGGATGGCACAGGTGACAGCCGGATGCGAAATGATGAATTTGAGCAGTACCTGCGCCCAGTTGTCGCACTCGATCTCCGCCGCCCAGCCCGGCAGCGGCGCATTGCCGATATGGTCGAACAGGGCGCCGCGGCGAAAGGGCCGGTTGACGATCACGGCCATGCCGCGATCACGGGCCAGCGGCAGCAGCGTCTGTTCGGCTTCCCGGTCCAGCACGTTGTAGGTGAACTGGACGAAATCCAGCGGCTCGCGCCGCATGATGCGGATCAGTTCCTCGTGACGGCGGCCGTGGGAGGTGGTCACGCCCACGTAGCGGATCTCGCCCCGCGCCTTCATGGCGAACAGGTTGGGCAGGTGGGTCTTCCAGTCCAGCAGGTTGTGCACCTGCATCAGATCCAGCCGCGGCAGGCCCCACAGGGCCTTCGACTGTTCCATCTGGACATAGCCCTGGCGGGCGGTGGTGGTCCAGACCTTGGTGGCGGCGAACAGGCCGCGGTGGTGGCCGATACGCTCCAGACAGCGGCCGACGACCTGTTCGGAGGTCCCGTACATGGGCGAGGAGTCCACCATGCCGCCGCCGGCCTCCAGCAGGGTGCGCAGGACAGCGGTGCGTTGCGCCAGCGCGCTTGCGTTGTCCGGGTCGATGCCGAAGGTCAGCCAGGTGCCCATGCCGATGACCGGAACGGCCGCGCCGCTGCCCGGGATGGAACGGGTGTGCCGGGCCCCGCAGCCGGCGCGCACCGGGCCCAGGGCAAGCGCCGCGCCCAGCCCGGCCAGCCCCTGCAGGAAGCGGCGGCGGTCAGAGCGCATGGTTCAACTCCGCTCTGGCGCCCCGCCGGGCATCACTCCAGGTGCTTCTCCAGCACATGCCGGTATTCACGGATACGTTGCACGTAGCGGACGGGTTCGGTGCCGCGGGCATAACCGTATTTCAGATCCTTGTAGTATTCCTTCTTCGCCAGCAGCGGCAGCACCTGCTTGAGGTCGCGCCAGTGGTGGGGGCTCAGATCCAGCCGCCGCGCCAGGACCTGGGCATCGTGCATATGGGCCCGGCCGAGGTTGTAGGCCGCCAGCGCCAGCCAGAGGCGGTCCTCGCCCGTCACCTCCTCGGAGAAGCGCTCCATCATCCGGGCCAGATAGCCGGCGCCGCCGAAGATGCTCTGCTTCGGATCGAGGCGGTTATCGACCCCCATCGCCCGGGCGGTGTTCAGGGTCAGCATCATGATGCCGCGCACCCCGGTGGGTGAGCGGGCGCGGGCATTCCAGTGCGACTCCTGGTAACCCTGAGCGGCCAGCACGGTGTAGGGCAGATCATATTCTTCGGCGGCGGCGCGGAAATAATCCCGGTATTCAGGGAAGCGGGCATCGATGCGGCGGATGTAGGTCCGGATGTCCACATAATCGAACACCTCGAAGAAACCATAGTAACGTTCCTGCAGGCTGGCAAGGCGGCCGCTGTCGTTGAAATCCTGAAACCAGTCGCGCACGGCCCGCTGCAGCGCTTCGCTGCCACGCGGCAGCATCCAGCCCAGCGACTGGGCCCTGGAGAGGTTCATGGGCGTGATCAACTCCGGGTAATAGCGGCGATTGATGTCGACGATGGTGGAATCGGCCACGGTGCAGTCCAGTTCGCGCTCCCACACCGCGCGCAGCAACTCCTCGGTGGTGCGCTCGGAGGTCTCGCGCCATTTCAGCTGCGGGTACTCCTTGCCGAGTTCCCGCAGCCGGCGGCTGTAGCTGCTGTTGGCCAGCACCTCGAGATCCAGGCCGACCAGTTCCTCCACCGTCTCCGGCTGTACATTGTCGCGCCGGCATACCACCTGCTGGGTCACGTCCTGATACGCCGGCCCGAAGGCAAACCGGTCGCGGCGGCTGTCCAGGATGGTCAGGCCGGCCGCGGCCAGATCACCCTCGCCCGCTTCCAGTGCTGCCAGGATCTCCGGGACCCCCGGCTCGACCCGGAATTCGGCCTCCACGCCCAGGTGAGCGGCAAAGGCCTCGGCCATGTCATGCTCCGGGCCGGTCGCTTCGTCGTCGCGGCCGATATACCAGGTGGTGGGGGCGTTGCGGGTGAGGACAATCAGTTTACCGGAGTCGCGGATGGTCTCCAGGTCACGGTAAGGCGTGTCGGAATCGGGCTCCCGGCCGCAGCCTGCGGCCAGCAGCAGGACGGCGAGCGGCAGGAACAATAGGCCTCTGACGTTCATGCTTTCAGCAACTCCTGGCCAACAGGTGTAATGCAGGAGGCCGCGCGGGTGTCGGTTACGCCGCGCCAATCCGACCTGCTACGGACCAAAACGGGTATGCAGGTACTGGTTGATGGCATCGGACTCGTACAGCCAGGTCACGCTGCCATCGTCTTCCTCGATGCGCAGGCAGGGCACCTGGACCTTGCCGCCGCCGGCTTCCAGGGCCTGCCGGTGTTCGGGGTCATGCTGGGCATCCCGCAGTTCGATGTTCAATGCCAGCGCCCGCAGCGTGCGCCGCACCTTGATGCAGAAGGGGCAGGTCCGGTACTGGTACAGCGCCAGATTGCGGGTAGCGGCGTCCACTTCGGCCTGTTCGGCGGCACTGCGTTCGATCGGCTGGGTGCGGCTGAGCTTTTCCCCCAGCAGCATGAAGGGACCGAGCACGGCGCGCACGCCGCGGAAGAAGAGTCGGATCAGTTGTCGCATAAAACGAATGCCCCGGATTGCATTTCTGGTATCAGCAGATAATCAGGTACTGTTTTGAATATGGCGCAAACAATGCAGAGATCGCGGAGACGCAAAGATTGTTTTAATGAAACTCTGCGTCTCTGCGCCTTTGCGTCCTCTGCGTTAGCGTCAGCAGGGCGGACTATTCTCAAAGCCGCTTGCCGGCCAGGGTCGGGGGTTTGTCGGTGCGGGTCTCGAGCTTGAGATAGCTCACCAGCCGCACCGTACCCTCGGCGTGCAGGGCTGCGTGCACCTCCTGCACCGCCGCCAGGATGGCATCGAGCTCGCCCTGGATGTTGGTGCCGGAGGCATGGGTCTCGATGAGGAAGTCATACCCCTGCAGCAGTTCCATCACGCGCATGATCTGGGGCCGGACCGAAACGCCGGCGCCGATGGGGACCACCTGAAATTCCGCTGTCGCCTGCATAGCCGCCTCGCGTGGTTCAGGCACTCTGCTGCTTCACGTATTTCTGCTTGTCCGGGATCACGCCCCGCACACCGCCGCGCGGGTTCTCCATGTCGCCCCAGTAGCGGGGCATGACATGAATGTGCACATGCATGACCGACTGGCCCGCGGCGGGCCCGCAGTTCACGCCCACATTGTAGCCGTCCGGCTGGCGCTCCCGGTCGTTGAGCGCCTTGCACTCGTCCACCAGTTCCATGACGGCGATCTTCTCTTCCCGCGTCATGTCGAAATAATTCGCCACATGACGCTTGGGCATGACCAGCATATGACCGGGCGAGACCGGATAGGTGTCGAAGCTGGCCCAGGCCAGTTCATTTTCCATCACCTTGTCATGCTGGCGGCAGAACAGACAGGGTTTTTCAGTCTCAGACATGGAATATCCACCGCTTGCTTGAAATCCAGCGCGGCATTATACCCCATTCGTTGCCGAAGAAGGCAGGTTCCGGGCAGGGTCTTTACAGGGCCTCGGGCGGCGTGGGCTCGAGTTTCCAGATGTCGCGGTTGTATTCCTGCATGGTGCGGTCGGTGGAGAACCGCCCGCTGCGGGCGCTGTTGATGATGCTCATGCGGGTCCAGCGCGCCGGATCGCGATAGGCCGCGGCGGCCTGCGCCTGGGCGTCGACATAACTGCGGAAATCGGCCAGCGTGAGCCAGGGATCGTCCGGACTGGTCAGGGCCCGGATCAGGGGGGCGAACAGGCCGGGCTCGCCGGGGCTGAACCGCTCACCCTGCAACAGTTCCATCACCGCCTGCAGATCCGGATCACCGTCGATGATCGCCTGCGGGCGGTAATCGGCGCGGGTGGCAGCCACCTCCCCGGCACTCAGGCCGAAGCGGAAGAAATTATCGTCACCGACCTCGTCCAGGATCTCGATGTTGGCGCCGTCGTAGGTCCCGATGGTGATCGCGCCGTTCATCATGAACTTCATGTTGCCGGTCCCCGAGGCCTCCTTGCCGGCGGTGGAGATCTGCTCCGAGAGGTCCGCACCGGGGCAGATCAGTTCCATGCTGGAGACGCGGTAGTTGGGCAGGAATACCACCCGGAGGCGATCGCCCACGTCCGGATCGTCATTGACCACCCGGGCCACATGGTTGATCAGCCGGATGATCAGCTTGGCCATGGCGTAGCCCGGCGCCGCCTTGCCGCCGATCAGTACGCAGCGCGGCGTCCAGTCGGCGGTGTCGCCGCGCCTGATGCGGGCATACAGATGGATCACGTGCAGGCAGTTGAGCAATTGGCGCTTGTACTCATGGATACGTTTGACCTGGATGTCGAACAGGGCCTCGGGATCGAACACCACTCCGGTCTCGTCCCGGACCAGCGCCGCCAGACGTTGCTTGTTGAACTGCTTGACCTCGCGCCAGCGGCGCTGGAAATCGCCGTCTTCAGCCATGGCCTCGAGCTGCCTGAGTTGGGCAAGGTCGGTCACCCAGCCAGCGCCGATGCGCTCCGTTATCAGGCGGTTCAGCTGCGGATTGCACATGGCCAGCCAGCGCCGCTGGGTCACGCCGTTGGTCTTGTTGTTGAACTTATCCGGCCATAATTCGTGGAAGTCGCGGAACAGCCCCTCGGTGAGCAGCCGCGAGTGCAGCCCGGCCACACCGTTTACGGAGAAACTGCCGACGATGGCCAGCCAGGCCATGCGCACCATGGGCGTGTCGCCCTCCTCGATCAACGACATGCGCTGCAGCCGGCCCGCATCGCCGGGCCAGCGCCGCCCGACCTCGTCCAGAAAACGGGCGTTGATCTCGTAGATGATTTCCAGCAGCCGCGGCAGCAGCTTCTCGAACAGGTATACCGGCCACTTCTCCAGCGCCTCCGGCAGCAGGGTGTGGTTGGTGTAGGCCATGGAACGGGTGACGATGGACCAGGCCCGGTCCCAGTCCAGGCGCTGCTCATCGACCAGCAGCCGCATCAGCTCGGCCACGGCGATGCTGGGATGGGTATCATTGAGCTGGAAACAATTGCGTTCGGCCAGCTGCTCGAAGTCATTGCCATTGAGCCGCAGGTGGCGGCGCAGTACGTCCTTGAGACTGGCCGAGGCCAGGAAATACTGCTGGCGCAGCCGCAGTTCCTTGCCGTTTTCGCTGGCGTCGTTGGGATAGAGCACCATGGTGATGTGCTCGGCGTCGTACTTGGATTCCACGGCGCGGTCATAGTCGCCGGCATTGAAGTCGTCCAGGTCGAACTCGTCGGTGGAACTGGCCGACCACAGGCGCAGGCTGTTGACGGTGTCGTTGCGATAGCCCGGCACCGGCACGTCATAGGGCACGGCCAGCACATCGTGGGTATCGACCCAGCGCACCCGCTGATATCCATCCTGATCGCGGTAGAACTCGGTACGCCCCCCGAAGTGGATACGCTGGGTGTACTCGGGGCGCTCGAGCTCCCAGACATGGCCGTCGCGCAGCCAGTGGTCGGGCTCCTCGACCTGGCGACCGTCGATGATCTCCTGGCGGAACATTCCGTATTCATAGCGCAGACCGTAGCCCAGCACCGGCAGCTGCAGGGTGGCGCAGCTGTCGAGGAAGCAGGCCGCCAGCCGGCCCAGCCCGCCGTTGCCCAGCCCGGCATCATGCTCGGCCTCGGCCAGCTCCTCCAGGGCGATGCCGTATCGGTGCAGGAGCCCGCGTATCGCGTCGGTGATATCCAGGTTGAGCATGGCATTGCCGAGCGCCCGGCCCATGAGGAATTCCAGCGACAGGTAGCAGGTGCGCCTGGCATTGCGCTTCTCGTAGGCGGCCCGGGTGGCCTTCCAGCGCTCCATCAGACGGTCGCGCACGGCATAGGCCAGGGCCTCGTACAGGTAATGATTGGTACAGTGCTGCCGGTCCCGGCCCAGGGTACGGTTGAAATAGCGCAGGAAGTCCTCATCCAGGGCCGGACCATCCATCGCCAGCGGCGGCAGATCGGTCAGCTCGGGATGGACGGTGAGGATATTGGAGCGATCCTGCTGCATGGACGCGGTCAGAAGGACCACTCCCGACGGTTGTCCGACGGCTGCATGCGATTGAGCCGGGCCACGGCCTCGTCGCGGCGCGCCAGCAGGCTGCGCTCGCCGAAGCGGCTGAACACCTCCTCCTCGTAGGCATCGTGGTCCAGCATCATCCGGTACAGCGGGGCAAGCGAGTCCTCGAAGTGCTCGTACTCGCGGTGTTTGAGCACATAGGCCAGATCGTGCAGCAGACGGGCGATATCATTGTGATCCTCGGTCAGGCTGTCGATGTCCTCGCCCGACTCGGCCACGGATTCCCGGAACATGGGGTAGAGCACCTCGTCCTCGATGCGCATGTGCAGTTTGAAGTCCTCCACGAATTCCCGGAACAGCCGTTCGGCCTCTTCCCACTGGCCGGCGCCGGCGGCCAGCTCCACCTCACGCAGGGCCGCTTCGTACTTGCGGTGATCATGGACCAGCCAGTTGTCGGTCGTATTCATGGGCGCCTCCCGCTGCGTTGTCCCACAACTCCGACTATAACAAATGCCGGCGGGATTGCACGGCCGCCGGCCGGAGACCCGACGAGTTGGACGTAGGTCGGGTTAGCACAGCGTAACCCGACACACCGCGGCAGGTGTCGGGTTACGCCTTGCAGGCCAACCCGACCTACGGCACTGCGAATCACCGGCTCAGTCCCCCCGGGCGAAGGCGCCAGCCAGCAGGGCCTTCATCTTCTCCCAGGAATCCCGGTCGGCATGGGCATCGTAGACCAGTGGCAGGTCGAATTTCTCCCCCATCTCGTCCGCCCCCGGATTGGTGAAACTGTGCTTCACCCCGGGATAGCTGACGTAGGTATAGGCCGCGCCGGCCTGCTCCATCTCGGCAACGAAGGCCTGGATCTGCTCCAGCTTGACGAAGGGATCGGCGCCGCCGTTGGCCACCAGGATCTCGGCCTGGATCACGCCCGGCTCGGCCGGATTGTCGGTGGCCAGCGAACCGTGGAAGCTGGCCACGGCGTCCAGCGGCAGGCCGCGGCGGGCCATCTCCAGCACCATGCCGCCGCCGAAGCAGTAGCCGATGGCGGCGATATCATCCCCGCGCACCAGCGGGTGCTGCTGCAACCGCTGCATGGCGGCACGAAAGCGGGCCTCGGCCGCGGCCAGGTTGGACCTGAGCTCGCCGGCGAACTTGCCCGCATCCTCGGGGTGATCGGCACGTTTGCCCTGGCCGTACATGTCCACCGCCAGGGCGACATAGCCCAGTCCGGCCAACTGGCGGGCCCGATCACGGGCATAGTCGTTGTGTCCCCACCACTCGTGCACCACCAGCACGCCCGGGCGTTTGCCCTTGACCGCCTCGTCATGAGCGATGTAGCCGTGCAGCTCGGTGTCGCCGCTGGCATAGACCACTTCCTCGCCGACGACGGCGGCCCCGGCCAGGGGGGCCGCAAGCAGTGTTGCCAGCAGAATCAGAATACGTCTCATGACACCCTCCGGATGTTGTTGGTATTGCCCCGGATTGTAGCCGGGAATGGGGTGAACCGCACAGCAGAGTCAGTCCGCTTCCAGGATGCGGCGGCGGATGTTCTGCTCCTCCGCATCGCTCAGCAGTCCTTCGTCGTGCAGTTCCTGAATCACCCGCAGCTGACGCAGGCGGCGCTGGGCGGGAGACTCCACTGCCGCCTTCGGGGACAGCGCGGGAGCGGCATCGGCGGCATCCGGGCGGGCCGGCGCCGGGCGGGCGGCGGGCGGTTCCGGGACCGGCACGGCGGGTGCGACGGCTGCCGCAGACGCCCCACAGTCCAGCTGCGCCACAATGCCCTGCTCGATGTCGCTGCGCGTCACCCGTCGGCGATAATCGGTACAGCCATCCTTGCGCAGGATGATGATGCCGTAGAGATCGACATCCTCCGGCGGGTAACTGTTGGGATAGATGTCACGCTCGGACAGGATCAGGGGCGTGGTGCCGGCGCGGCCGGAGATGGTGAAGACCTGGGCACCGGCCGGTTCGGAATCAATGCGAAATCGCTCCACCCCGGACGCAGCCGGGGCCTGGCTGCCCAGGCCCAGCGCCAGCAGCGCGGCGGTCAGGCGGCGCGGCAGTTCAGAAGGCCGCATCGAATCCGAACAGGAAGTAGTGCTCGCGGCTGAGATGGCCGGTCCAGTACTGGCCGGTCTTGTCTTCCTTGTCCTGCAGATCCACATTGAGCTCGGCGATGCCCTTGACGTTGCGCATGAAATAGTAGGACGCAGTCAGGGTCAGGCTGTTGATGTCGATGCCTTCATAGATGGTGTCGGTGTCGTCCAGGTCGTTGGCATCGGCATAGTTGTACAGCAGGGAATACGCCCAGCGGTCATTGGGAATGTAATCAACACCGGCGAAGCCGCCGGACCATTCGTAGTCCCGGTCCGGGCCGCCGTCGATGAAGCGGTCCCAGCGGTTGTGCAGGAACTGGGCGTACCAGTGGATATCCGGGCCGATGCTGCCCGAGGCATCCAGTCCCCAGACCTCCTTGTCGCGATTGTGCAGTCCCTCGTCCAGCCCGGCCGGACCGGTGATGCTGCGCTGCTTGCCGGTCAGGCCGAACAGGCCGACATTGACCGGCCCGATGTCGGTCCCGAGCCGGCCGAAGGCGGTCTTGCTGTTGTCATTGTCGAACATGTTGTCGGGCCGGTTCAGACCGGGGCTGTTGAGGTCGAAGCTGCTGCTCACCCCGTTGCCGTTGACCAGGCCGAAGGCGGCATCCACCGGACCGAAGCCGCGGCCGAACAGCACGCCGCGGTCATAGGTGATACCGGCCAGGCGGTAGGCCATGTAGTCCTGGAACGGGAGGCGCACCTCACGCGGGAACATCAGGTCCGAGATCTGGAACTGGCCCAGCATCAGGCTCGTGCCCGTGCCGAGGACATCGTCGTGCTGGAACCAGGCATCCTCGACCACCACCTCGCCGTTGCCGCCCTTCTCGGCGAAGATGGCATAGAAGTAATAGGTGATGTGGTCGCTGAGCGGCGCGCTGGACAGCAGCTTGATGAGATAGGGCGACTGGAAATCGGTGGTGGCCGAACGGCTGCTGCCGTCCAGCGGGTTGATGTTGTCCGCCTGGCGCGCCTGCATGTAGGCCTGGGCGCGCACCGCCAGCGGCAGTTCCTTCGGCAGGGCCAGGCGCTCGTCGCCGCCCGACATGGTTCCGTCCTTCCAGTTGGGCAGACGCATGTTGTTGTCCGCGAAGTGCTCCCCGAACTGGTTGAGCTTCGGGAAGGCCGAATGGCAGGCGGCGCAGCTCATGTCGTACTTGCGGGCGAAGGCCGGCATGGCATCGGCGTCGGCGAACACGCCGGCGAGCAGGAATATGCCGCAGGCGGCAATGAGGCGGTGGAATGAAGCGGTCATGGTCCGGTTCCCTGATCCTGTTGTCGGACTGCGAGAACGCGCAATTTAAGCGCGGATGGGGATCGCGCGTCAACGTCGGCTTCACGGTCCCGGCGTTGCCATTGATCCTGATCAACCATGCGTCTGGATCCGATCCTGCACCTCGTGCACACCCAGCACATACCAGGCATCCAGCTTGGCCAGGCGCTTCTCCTCGCGGCTGGCGACGGAGCCCTGCAGGGTCACCCGACCGTCGCGGGCCCTGACGCTCAACTGTTCGGCATGCACCAGCGGATCCTTTTCCAGCACGATGCGTACGGCATCGGCCAGTTCGCCGTCGTTGTCCCGCTCCGCCGGCACCACCCGCAGATCATTCTGCACATCCTCGCAGCCGCCGGACCACCAGGCCAGGACATCCGCCAGACGCCGATGGGTCAGGCTGCCGACCTGGCCGTGCAGTCCGACCACCCCGTCGGCGGCCTCGATCTCGATCCAGCCGCGCTCGCCGTTGTGCCCCTCGCGGATACGTTCGGTCACACCGTTGCGGGTCACGCACAGCAGGTAGTCGTTGAAGGCCGATTCCTGGCTGAGGTTGCGCACCACCTCGTCGCGCAGCGCGCCATCCTCCTCCACCTGCGCCGGCACCACCCGCAGGTGGTCCAGCACCGGCATCTGGTAGGCGATGCGGCGCACCACGGCCGCAGCACAGCGCTTGGCGGCGATATTCTCCACCTCGCCTTCCAGAATCAGGCCGGAGTCGCGGTAAATGACCCGGATGGGATAATGGTGCATGTCGATTTCGGGATGATTGGCCAGCGCCGCCGTGACCAGCCGCACCAACCGATTGGAAGAGTTGTTGTCCATAATGCCTCCCCATGCCGTCTTCTGCCTTCAAGTATAGGCCAGTCTGCAAGCGGGGCCGGACACCGGAACCACGGCGCCCGCGCAGTCCCTCCCGCCCAGGGCCATGCCGGACTACCGGATTGATTTCAATTGTTTTACATTGGCCGGGCCTGGGGCCACCACGGGAGACAACGCCATGCAGGACCCTGCCCGCGCCTACTGGAAGGCCAACCTCCGGCTGGTCGGCCTGTTGCTGATCATCTGGTTTCTGGTCTCCTACGTATTCGGCATCCTGTTGGTGGAGCCGCTGAACAGCATCCGCCTGGGCGGGGTCAAGCTTGGCTTCTGGTTCGCCCAGCAGGGCTCCATCTACACCTTCCTGGTCCTGATCTTCGTCTACGCGGTGGGCATGAATACCCTGGACCGCCGTTTCGGCGTGCACGAGGACTGACGCCGCCATGGAGCTGCAGACCCTGATCTATCTGGTGGTGGGCGCCACCTTCCTGCTCTACATCGGCATCGCCATCTGGGCGCGGGCGGGCAGCACCGGCGAGTTCTACGTCGCCGGCAAGGGCGTGCACCCGGTCGCCAACGGCATGGCCACGGCCGCGGACTGGATGTCGGCGGCCTCCTTCATCTCCATGGCCGGGCTGATCGCCTTCAGCGGCTACGATGCCTCGGTCTACCTGATGGGCTGGACCGGCGGCTATGTGCTGCTGGCCATGCTGCTCGCGCCCTATCTGCGCAAGTTCGGCAAGTTCACCGTGCCGGAGTTCATCGGCGAGCGTTACTACTCCCAGACCGCGCGGCTGGTGGCGGTGGTGTGCCTGATCGCGGCCTCCATCACCTATGTCATCGGCCAGATGAAGGGCGTGGGCGTGGCCTTCGGCCGCTTCCTGGAGGTGGAGTTCGAGACCGGGGTGCTGGTCGGCATGGGCATCGTGTTCTTCTATGCCGTGCTGGGCGGCATGAAGGGCATCACCTACACCCAGATCGCCCAGTACTGCGTGCTGATCTTTGCCTACACGGTGCCGGCCGTGTTCATCTCGCTGCAGCTCACCGGCACCCCGGTCCCGCAGCTCGGCCTGGGCAGCGAACTGGTGAACAACGGCACCTACATGCTGGACAAGCTGGATGCCATCATCACCGACCTGGGCTTTGCCGCCTACACCGAGCAGAAGGGATCGACCCTGAATCTCTCGCTGCTGACACTGTCGCTGATGATCGGCACCGCCGGACTGCCGCACGTGATCATCCGTTTCTTCACCGTGCCGAAGGTGCGCGATGCGCGCTACTCGGCCGGCTGGGCGCTGCTGTTCATCGCCATCCTCTACACCACCGCGCCGGCGGTCGGCTCCATGGCCCGGCTCAATCTCACCGAGACGGTCCAGACCGGGCCGGTGGGCGAAGCCGGGGCCAATCTGCTGTATGCGGAGCGGCCGCAATGGTTCCGTACCTGGGAGACCACCGGACTGCTGGAGTTCGAGGACAGGAACAATGACGGCCGTATCCAGTACTACAACGACGCCGACCCGGACTTCGCCGAACGGGCACGGGAGTGGGGCTGGGAAGGCAACGAGCTGGTCACGGTCGACCGCGACATCATGGTGCTGGCCAACCCGGAGATCGCCGGGCTGCCGAACTGGGTCATCGCCCTGGTCGCCGCCGGCGGCCTGGCCGCGGCCCTGTCCACCGCCGCCGGACTGCTGCTGGCGATCTCCTCGGCCATCTCCCACGACCTGCTCAAGGGCGTGCTCATGCCCGACATCCCGGAGAAGCGTGAACTGCTGGCCGGACGCCTGGCCATGTTCGGCGCCATCGTCCTGGCCGGTTATCTGGGCATGCACCCGCCCGGCTTCGCCGCCGAGGTGGTCGCACTGGCCTTCGGCCTGGCCGCCTCCTCCATCTTCCCGGCGCTGATGCTGGGCATCTTTCACAAGCGCATGAACCGCAGCGGCGCCGTGGCCGGCATGCTGGCCGGGCTGGGGTCGACCCTGGTCTACATCTTCGTCTACAAGGGCTGGCTGTTCATCCCCGGCACCAACAACCTGCCCAACACGGCCGAATACTGGCTGCTGGGGATACAACCCGAATCCTTCGGCGCGGTGGGCGCCCTGATCAATTTCACCGTGGCCCTGATCGTGGCGCGGGTCACCGCCGCCCCGCCCGAACACATCCAGCACCTGGTCGAGGACATCCGGGTGCCGCGCGCGGCCATACTCACCGCGCGGCGCTGAACACGGCAGGCGGCAAGCATGGAAGTCGAACTGCTCGAGATCCGGGACTTTCTCGCCGCCCATGCGCCCTTCGATGTGCTGAGCCCGGAACTGCTGGAGGTGCTGCCGCGCCAGCTGGTCGTGCGCTATCTGCGCCGCGGCACCCCCTTCCCGCCCACCGACGTCAGAGACGCCGCCCTGTACATCGTGCGCAGCGGCGCCGTCGAACTGCGCGACAGCGACGGGACCCTGTCAGACAAGCTGGGCGAAGGCGACCTGTATGCCGGCTTGTGTGAAGCCGACTCGGCCGTCACCGGCGTCACGGTCGAGGACAGTCTGCTGTATCTGCTCGACTGCCGGGCCCTGGCCAGCCTGCGCGAGGCCTCGCCGGGCTTCGACCGCCAGTTCGCCGCCGATCGCGCCGAGCGCCTGCAGCGGGCGAGCGCACCGCGGGCGGCCGCGGGACTCGATGTACTGAGCGTGAAGGCGGCCGACCTGCTGCGCCGCGAGCCCGTGACCCTGGATGGCGACATGAGTATCCGCCAGGCCGCACAACTCATGTCGGCCCAGCGGGTTTCCTCGGTACTGATCACGGAGGGCGAGCGCCTGGTCGGCCTGATCACCGACAGCGACCTGCGCCACCGCTGCCTGGCCAGGGGCCTGGGCGCAGACAGCCCGGCGCGCAGCATCATGACCCCGGACCCGGTCACCCTCGACGGCGGGGAGGTGCTGGCCGAGGCCCTGCTGCGCATGACCCGGCTGCAGGTCCATCACCTGCCGGTGCTGATGCAGGGCCGGCTCGCCGGCATGCTGACCCTGTCCGACCTGGCCCGGCACCAGGGCAGCAGCCCGGTACTGCTGGCCACCGACATCCAGCGTGCCGACGGTGTGGAGACGCTGGCCGGCATCTGTCGCCGATTGCCGGAGCTCCAGTCGCAGCTGGATCTGGCCAACACCCGGCCCGCGCATATCGGTGCGGCCATCGCCTCGATCAGCGACGCCCTCACCCGCCGACTGCTGGAACTGGCCGAATCCCGGCTGGGATCGGCACCGGTGCCTTACGTCTGGGCGGCAGGCGGCTCCCAGGGCCGGCAGGAGCAGACGGTGCACTCGGACCAGGATCATGCCCTGATCATCGCCGATGAACTGAACGAGCCGGACAGGGAATACTTCACCGAACTCAGCCGCTTCGTCAGCGACGGCCTGAACGCCTGCGGCTTCCCCTACTGCCCGGGCAATGCCATGGCCAGCAATCCGCAATGGCGCCAGCCGCTGCAGGTATGGCGCGACTACTTCACCGGCTGGATCGAACGGCCGCAGCCGCAGGCGCTGATGCATGCCAGCATCTTCTTCGACCTGCGCGCCATCCACGGCGAGGCCGCGCTGTTGCATACCCTGCAGGAACAGGTGCTGGCCCGTACCCGCGCCAATCGCATCTTCATTGCCCACCTGACCGCCGCCGCCCTGCAGCACCGGCCGCCGCTGGGATTCTTCCGCAATTTCGTACTCATCCACGATGGCGAGCATGATGCCACCCTGGATCTCAAGCGCCGCGGCCTGCTCCCGATCGTCGACCTGGCCCGGGTCTATGCCCTGTCCGGGGGCATACCGGCGGTCAACACCCGTGAGCGGCTGGAAGCGGCCATGGCCGCCGGCGCCCTCGGCCGTGAACTGGGCGGGAGCCTGCTGGATGCGCTGGAATTCATCGCCGGGCTGCGCATCCGCCACCAGGCGGGCTGTTTGCGCGAAGGCCGCGCACCCGACAATTATCTGCCGCCGGACACGCTCTCCGGCCTGGAACGCAGCCACCTCAAGGACGCCTTCCGCCTGATCCAGAGCCTGCAGGCAACCCTCGGGAACCGCTACCAGGCGGGACGCTTCGGCTGATGTGGACGCGGCTGCCCGGTGCGGACCTGCGCCGCCGCTGGCTGCGTCGGCGGCTGCCGCCCAACCCCCTGCAGGCCTACCTGGCCGCGCCCCTGCCCGCCCCGCGGGCCCGCTGCCGGGAATTGGAGTTTCTGGCCCTGGACATCGAGACCAGCGGCCTGGATCCGGCCCGGGACCGCATCCTGAGCCTGGGCACAGTGGTCATCCGTGATCTGGCCGTCCACCTCGACAGCGCCTGGTACCGGCTGGTACGGCCGGGCCGGACGCTGACAGAGGACAATGTGCGCATCCATCGCATTACCGACGATCAGGCCGCGGCCGGCCTGCCGCTGCGTCTGGTCCTGCCTGAACTGCTGGAACAGCTGGCCGGCCGGGTGCTGCTGGCGCATCACGCCGCACTGGAACTGGGCTTTCTGAACCGGCTGTGCCGGGACTGGTACGACGCCCCGCTGCTGACCCGGGTGGTCGATACCCAGACCCTGGCGCGGCGGCGCCTGCAGCGCCGCGGCCAGGCCTTCCGCGGCCGCGACCTGCGCCTGCCCAACCTGCGTACCGAACTGGGGCTGCCGCGCTACCGTGCCCACCATGCGTTGAGTGATGCCCTGGCCACGGCGGAGTTGTTCCTGGCGCTGCTGGCGGACGCCGACTGCAGGTTATCCGAGGTGCTGTGCTGAAGATCCGCGCGGGAGACGGATAACAGTCGGCCTCAGGCCAGGGCATCCGCGTCGGGTGTCCCCACCCGCTGCGCCCGCAGCAATTCCGTCATCTCCGCCGCCGGCAGCGGCCGACTCAGCAGATGACCCTGCACCAGATCGCAGCCATGCTGACGCAGGAACTCGAGCTGGGCCTGCGTCTCCACGCCCTCGGCGATGACGGTACGGTTGAGGTTGTGCCCCAGGGCAATGGTGGCGGCAACGATGGCGGCATCGTCCGAGTCGTGGGTCAGATCCATGACGAAGGAGCGGTCGATCTTGAGCCGGTCGATGGGGAAAAGCTTGAGGTAGGCCAGGGAGGAATAGCCGGTGCCGAAGTCATCGATGGCCAGATGCACACCCATGGCCTTGAGCGCACGCAGCATGGTCACGGTGGCATCGCCATTATCCATCAGCACCGTCTCGGTCAGTTCCAGTTCCAGCCGGCTGGCATCGAAACCGGTCTCATCCAGGATGCGCGAGATCACCTCGATCATGTCCTGGCGCTGAAACTGGCGCGAGGAGATGTTCACCGCGACGCGCTGCGGCAACAGTCCCTGCTCCAGCCAGGCCACTGCCTGCTCGCAGGCCGCGCGCAGTACCCGGTTGCCGATGGGCACGATCAGGCCGCTGTGTTCGGCCGTGGGCATGAACCGGTCGGGATCGACCAGTCCCTGAGCGGGGTGCCGCCATCGCAGCAGGACCTCCAGCCCCACCAGGGTGCGGCCGTCCAGTTCCCACTGCGGCTGGAAGTACAGCAGGAATTCGTCGCGTTCCAGCGCCCTGCGCAGTTCGTTTTCCAGCTGCAGGCGGTCATGCGCCTCGGCGTTCATCTCGGGGGTGAAGAACTGCACGCTGTGCCCGCCCTGACGCTTGCTGCGGTACATGGCGATATCGGCATTCTTGAGCAGGGTGGCGGCATCCTCGGCATCATCCGGATACAGACTGATACCGATGCTGGCGGTGACTGCAGTCTCCTGACCGGCCAGCTGGTAAGGCAGTGCCAGCACTTCCAGCAGGCGCTCGGCCAGCTCGCCCACCCGCTGGAAATCGTCGGCATCGCTCAGCAGCACCGTGAATTCGTCGCCGCCCAGCCGGGCCAGCTGATCATCGCTGCGCACGTTCTCGTCCAGGCGCCGGGCCACGTCCTGCAGCAGCCGGTCGCCGACATCATGCCCTAACGTGTCATTGATGAGCTTGAAGTTGTCCAGATCCAGAAAGAAGATGCCGACCCTGGCCTGCTGGCGACGGGCATGCTGCAGGGCGTGGTTGAGCGCCGAGGTGAAGGCCGAGCGGTTGGCCAACCCGGTCAGTTTGTCGTAGTTGGCCAGTTCGAACAGGCGTTCCTCGACCTGCTTGCGCTCGATGGCGATGCCGGCCAGGTGGGCGGCGCTGGACAGCAGCTCCAGGTCCTCCGGGCGGGGGGAGGCCACTTCCCGCTGGTAGATGCCGAAGGCGCCCAGCACCTCGCCGGCGGCGGACTTGACGGGCTCGGACCAGCAGGCGCGCAGGCCCGCGGCGGCGGCCGGTTCGCGCAGACCATCCCAGTAGGGGTGGGTCATGATGTCCTCGACGATGACCCGCTCGCCGGTGTAGCTCGCCGCACCGCAGGAGCCGACCCGGGGGCCGATCTCCAGGCCGTCGACCGCCTCGCAGTAGTGCCGGGGCAGGCTGGGGGCGGCGCCGTGGCGCAGGTGCCGGCCGTCGGCGTCGAGCAGCAGGATGGAACAGATGATGCCCGGCCGCGCCGTCTCGGTCTCTTCCATCAGGGCATGGAGGATGTCCTGCAGGGGCATGCCGGTGGCCAGCATCTCCAGCACCCGGCCACGGCCGCGGCTGATCCGTTCGGCCCGGGTGCGCTCGCCGATCTCCCGCTCCAGGGTGGCGTTGGCCTGGCGCAGTTCGCGGGTTCCGGCCTGGATGCGGTCTTCCTGCTCATTCAGCGTCTGCTGCAGTGAGTGCCTGGCCCGCTCGCGTTCTCCGATCACCGCCCCCAGCAGCAGGCCGGTCAGGCTCAACACCAGGATGTAGCCCTGCAGCAGCCAGACCGACTCCAGACCCGAGTCCCGCACGAAGGGGCCGGCGCCGTGGACGGTATTCCACAGACTGGTCAGACTCAGCAGGAGCACCAGAACGGCGGTACCGCGGATGCCGCTGCGGAAGGCCGTCCAGGCCAGGAACGGCAGGGCCAGGAAGCTCAGCGGCAGACCGCTGCCCGGCGTGTTCAGCCAGCCGCCGAAGGCGCCATGCGTCACCACCAGGGCCAGGGCGATGATCAATGCCGATTCCAGCAGGCGGCGGCGGTTCCAGCCGCGGCCACCGACGTCATGCCAGCTGAGCAGTAACGGTGCCAGGGCCAGCGCACCGGCGGTGTTGCCCAGGCTCCAGATCCACCACATCAGGCCGGCGTCGTTCCAGCTCACCACCCCACCGAGGATCAGGGCGCCGACGCCCAGGGACGCGCTCAGGCAGGCGACGGCGGTGAACACGGCCAGCGCGAACAGCATGACTGTTCGCGCTCCCGCCAGGGGGTCGCCGCTGCCGCTCAGCCGCCGGAACAGCGCGGCACCGACCAGGGCCTCCAGCACATTGCCGGCATCCAGGCTCAGGGCCAGTGCCAGCGGCAGTTCCAGGATGAGGAGATCATGTGCCAGGGCCCCGAACAGGATGCCGGGCCAGACCCGCGCACCCAGGCCCAGCACCGCCGCCACGCCCAGACCGGTGGGCAGCCACAGGGGCGACCACAGACCGATGTCCTGGCTGCTGGAGAGGACGAATTGTGAACTCACCAACGCGGTCAGGAAATAGCCGGCGGCAAGCAGCAGCCAGGCAGCGGCCAGCCCCGCGGGCGTGGTCGGGGCGGGTGTGTATCGAACGTTCAAGGCTTCCCCATGGGACGGCACCGTCGGGCGCCGCTGACAACTCAACGAAAGGAGGTAAAACCTCCAGAAAATATACAGCTTATGACGCCATCCCTGGGTCGCAAGACAGTCATGGACAATACCCGCTCCGGGAGACGCGGGCAAATGCATTCCCCACGGGTCGGGGCATCAGATCCCGGGCGCAGCCAGCGCCGGCAGACTGCCGAGCAGGCCCTGGCTGCTGATGATGGTCGGCTTGCCGTAATAGTAGCCCTGGCCCCAGTGGATGCCGATCTCGCGCAGCCGGGCCTCGGTCTCGGCAGACTCGATGAACTCGGCCAGCGTGATGACGCCCAACTGCTCGGCCATGCCCTGAATGCCCTCGAGAATGGCCCTGACCTTGGGCTCGCTCACCCGCCGCACCAGGCTGCCGTCGATCTTGATGAACTGCACCGGCAGGTCGGCCAGATACTGATAGGAGGAATAGCCGCTGCCGAAGTCGTCCAGCGCCAGCCGCAGGCCGAACTCGGTGAAGGGCAGCAGCAGTTCCCGGGCCTGGTCGATGTCGGCCAGCAGCTCGCGCTCGGTGATCTCGATGATCATGGGTTTGGTGTCGCCAATGGCATCGCCGCAGCCCCGGCAGTGCTCGCAGGCCGCGGCCAGGATCTCTTCGACCAGCTCGCGGTGACGCAGCAGATCGGCGGAGATGTTGACGAAGTGATTGAGCCGGTTCATGCCGGTCTTCAGCCCGGTCACGCAGTGGCTGAAGGCCTGCATCAGGATAGTGTGATCGATCCGGTGCAGCAGCTGCAGCTGCTGGGCGGCCTCGATGAAATCGCCGGCCGGAATGATGTCTCCATCGGGCGTGATCAGCCGTGCCAGGGTCTCCTCGGCCACCACCTCGCCGGTGGCCAGATCCACAATGGGCTGATAGGCCGCCACGATGCGCCGCTCGCGCAGGGCGGCATCGAGCATGTTGCCCAGGCTGTGCACATGCTGCTCGACCCGGCTGGCGCACACCACCCGGTCACGGCCGCTGCGCTTGGCCTGATACAGAGCGGAGTCGGCCGTGGCGATGAGCTTGTCCAGCGACTCACCATCCCCGGGGTAGCTGGCCACGCCCACGCTGACGGTGGCCTGCAACTCACCCGAGGACACGGCAATGGGGGTTTCCCGCACAGCGCGGCGAATGCGCTCGGCCAGGGTCAGGGCAGTCTCGCAATCGGTCTCGGGCATCAGGCAGATGAACTCCTCCCCGCCCCAGCGGCCGAGATAATCCTCGTTGCGCAGTACCGCGTGGGCGGCATCGGCCACGCAGCGCAATACGATATCCCCCTCGCGATGGCCCAGCCGGTCATTGACCAGCTTGAAGCGATCGATGTCGAACAGCAGTACCGAGAACGGCAGCTGGCGGCGTTGGCTGCGGGCCAGTTCGCGTTCCATGCTTTCCTGGATGCCACGCCGGTTGAGTACACCGGTGAGCAGATCATGCGTGGCGAGATGGGTGAGATTGTTCAGCAGCGCGGCCTGCTCCAGCGAGGCGTTGCCCAGGTGCACGAAGGCCTGGAACAGAGCCATCCCGACCTGTTCGAAATAGTCCGGCCGGTCGGCATACAGCACGATCAGACCGTTCAGGCCATTGCCCGCCCGGCCCAGGGGCAGGGCCAGCAGGCTGCGCAGACCGGCCGCACCCGCCGCTCCCTCGCTGGCGGGGATGTTGCCGCTGACCGCCTCCCAGCGGCGGATGGCGTCGCGCACCGGGCAGTGCTCGGCCGCCTGCGGACTGCGCGGGACCTGCACCGCCTCGGCATAGACCGCGGCCGGGCCGACTGCATACTCCGGATGCAGGATGGGCGTATCCAGCTCGCCCAGCACCAGCCAGGCCAGCTGGATGCGGGGACTGGCGGCCGGCAGGGCGTCGCAGATGGCCCGGAACATCATGGCCGGATCGGTACTGCGCATCATGCCGGCGGTGGCAGTGAGCAAGGCCCGCGACAGACGCAGGCGTTCATCGACCCTGTCGATCCCGGTTCCGCTCATGCCCGCCTCCGACACCTGCGCCTACCTGCCCTGATACAGCAGCGACAAGGCCATGTTGGCCTGCTGCCCGAAATGCCTGAAGCTGGAGTAATCGTCCTCGCGCAGCGGCCGCCGGCTGGGCAGACGATCGGCATAGAACAACCCGATGGCCCGGCTCTGGATCAGGATCGGCATGGCCATGAACGGCGCCTCGCCGGTGACATAACGCACCTCGTCGGTGACCAGGCCGAGCAGCCGGGAATCGCTCTCGCGCGAGATCCAGCAGGGTTCGCGGCTGTCGAGCACGTGCAGGAAGATATTGGCCTTGACCGGCGACACCTCGAAGGCGAAATGCTGGCGCAGCGCCTGCTGGTCCCACCCCAGCACATAACGGGCCTTGAGCTGGCTGCGGTCACGGGACAGCAGGGCGAACAGGGTGCGGTCCATGCCCACGCCGCGGTAGATGCCCTCCAGCACCATCTCCAGCATCAGATTGAAGTCGAACCGGTCCTCGACCAGCGAGGTCACCTCGCGCAGGATCTTGAGCTGCAGCATGGGATCAGGCTCGGGGAAGCGGTTGATCTGCCCCGGTTCATCCTCGGCCTCGCGGCGTACCCGCGCCCGCGGCCTCTGCGGCAGCGGGATCAGTTCCGAGGCATCGCCGGCACCGAAGCAGGCAGCGGTCTTCTGGGCCTCGCCGGCATTCCTGACCACCAGCTGCTCCACGTCACTGACCGGCAGGTACAGGTTTTCCGCCAGCCGGCCCAGCAGCTGCTTCATCTCCGGCGTGTCCCAGCCCTGCTCGGCGGTAAGGGCCAGTTCCCGGGCCAGTTCCACGTTGCTCACGCGCGGATCGGCCTCGCCCCTGCCCTCCAGGGCATTCTCCACCAGGGTACCGAGCCGCCACTCGCGGGCCAGCTGCAGTGACAGGTCCGTGAAGGTGAAGCCCAGCAGTTCGCGTTCCAGCGCCACGGGATCAGCGCCGGGCTGCTCCAGTTCGGTATTGAGCCGGACGGCCACTTCGCTGGCATGGCCCCAGAAGGCCAGCCG
>PABG01000066.1 GCA_002699185.1 Gammaproteobacteria bacterium
TGCGCGATCTGCAGGGGGTGTACCAGCAGTACCACGAACTGCGCCAGCGCGACGGCGGCTACTGGCCCGTCACGGATATCCGTCCCGGCACCAGCCACGGCCGCCCGGCCACCACCTATACCCGCGCCCTGCAACAGCTGCGCAGCTGGCGCGAGGACAACGACGGCCTGATCCATACCCTGGAAGGGTGCCTGCGCGAGCAGACCCGGTACCGCCACCTGCTGGCCTGGCTGAAGCATCTCGAGGGCGGCGCCACACTCGATCAGACATTCGATCTGGGGACGCTGCACCGTATCGGCCCCTGGCTGGATTACCGGCTGGTGCTGTGCCCGCCGGAATGCGACGTCGATTTCGACTGCGACGATCTGCTGCTGCTCAATGCCCCGGTCGAACCGGACCTGTACCGGCTGGTGATCGGCGGCCGCGAGCGTCTGGCGCAACTCGACAACCAGCTGCTGCAGACCGAGGTGATGCAACTCAGCCTGCCCGACTGGCTGAGCGGCCGGCCGCCGCAGGCCATCGCCGCACTCGAGCACCGGCTGGATGAGACACAACAGGAGCTGCGCCGACTGCAGGCCGCACTGGAGGCCTCACACACCAGCGCCGGGCTGCACACTGCGCTGGGCGATATCGCCCGGCTGAACTGGTTCATGCAGCATATCGAATACCACCTGGAATCCGACCACCTCGCCTGGGTACACGGCTGGACCATCGCCGGCTCCGCCGGGAAACTGCAGCAGGCACTGGCACACGAGGGCGCACGCGGCCTGGTGCACTTCACCCCGCCGCCGGAGGGCATGGAGCCGCCGCTGACATTGCACCACTCCGGCTGGAACCGCGCCTTCGAGTTGTTCCCGCGTCTGCTGGGCATGCCCGGACGTGACGAGTTCGATCCCACCGCCCTGCTGGCCTGGGTGGTTCCGCTACTGTTCGGTTATATGTTCGGCGACGTGGGTCAGGGACTGGTCATCCTGCTGGCCGGGGCACTGCTGCGCCGCCGCGTGCCGCAGCTGACCATTCTGATCCCGGCGGGAATCAGTGCCATGATCTTCGGCCTGCTCTACGGCAGCGTGTTCAGCATCGAGGGGCTTATCCCGGCGCTGTGGCTGCATCCGATGCAGCACCCGTTGCTGCTGCTGGGTATTCCACTGGCCGGGGGCGCGCTGCTGCTGCTCATCGGCCTGCTGCTGGCCGGATTGCAGGCGAACTGGGCCGGCCAGCGGCGGCGCTGGTGGCTGGGCCAGGCACCGGTGATCCTGCTGTATCTGGGCCTGCCGCTGCTGTTCATCGCGCCGCCGGTGGCCCAGGTGCTGCTGCTCGGCGGGCTTGCCGCCTACCTGATCGGCCATGCCCGGCTGGAACCCGCGCGCCCCGTGCGCGCCGCGCTGCTGGCGCTGGCCGAACTGGTGGAATCGCTGTTCCAGCTTGTCATCAACACCCTGTCCTTCGCCCGCGTCGGTGCCTTTGCCCTGGCCCATGCGGCCCTGTCGCAGGCAGTCATGGCCCTGATGGACATCACCGGTTCGGTCGTCGGCACGGCACTGGTATTCCTGCTGGGCAACCTGCTGATTCTGGTGCTGGAGGGGCTGGTGGTCTCGATCCAGACCACGCGTCTGGTACTGTTCGAATTCTTCATCCGGTTCCTGCGCAGCAGCGGGCGGGGCTTCGTGCCGCTGCCGGCGCCGGGTTATGGTAATGCCACGAATGGATAAGTGAAGCAGGTCGGGTCAGGTGCGCAGCACCGTAACCCAACATGCCGCGGACCGTCGGATTACGCTCCGCTAATCCGACCTACGCGTGCTTCAACTGTATACTGGGAATCAAACTGGGAGAACAACCATGCCTCGTTATCGCTTCGCCCTCGGGATGACCGCCGTGGCCCTGGCCTGGGCCGTGCTGGGTTCGCTGCTGCTGTGGCTGCCGGGCCTGGGCCTGGCCGAAACGGCAACCGCGGTGGCAGCCGGGATCGACCCGGAGGTCCGCAAGTGGGGCTACATGGCTGCGGCCCTGGCCACCGGCCTGTCGTCGCTGGGCGCCGGCTTCGCCGTGGCCTCGGTGGGCAGCGCCGCCGTCGGCGCCATCGCCGAGAAGCCCGAGGTGTTCGGGCGCACCCTGATCTTCGTCGGCCTGGCGGAAGGCATCGCCATCTACGGCCTGATCATCTCCATTCTGATTCTCAATGCGCTGACGGCATGAGCACACCGCACTACATCGGCGATGCCGACACCGCCGCCGCCCTGCGCCTGGCGGGCGTTCAGGTCTATGTGCCCGGCGAGGACGAGGACGCTGAGGCACTGTTCCAGCAGCGCCTGGCCGAAACCGATTTCCTGCTGCTGGGGACGGCCTTCGCCCGCCGGCTGCCGCCCGAAACCCTGAAGGCAGCGCTGCAGGCGGGCCAGCCGCTGGTGGCGGTGATCCCAGATGTGTCGGGCAAGGAGGACTTCGTCGGCGAATCGGTCCGGCTGCGCCGGGAACTGGGCTGGGGGAGCGCGACATGACGCCCGATGTGCAGACCAGCACCGAGGCGCTGCGCCGGCTGATCCGGGACAGCGCCGAGGCCCAGTGCCGCGAGATCGAACAGCAGACCCGTGCCGAAGCCCGCGACCTGCTGCGCCGGTCCCGCCGCGAGGCATGCGAGCGGGTGCATCAGACGATCGAACACGAGCGTCAGCAGCACGCCCGGCGCCTGGATCACGAACGCGCCGCACTGGAGAGCCACGACCGCCAGCAGCTGCTGGAGACCACCCGCCGCACCCTGGGCCGCGCCTGGCAGGAACTGGAGGCCATGCTCGCCGCGCTGTGGCAGGCGCACGAATGCCGTGGCGAATGGATCCGCAGTCTGTTCGAGCAGGCCCTGGAACGCCTGCCCGCCGGGCACTGGCACATCGAACACCCCCTGCCCTTCCCGGAGGAGATCGACGCCGACTGGCAGCGCCGGCTGCGCGAGCACAGCGGCGAGGAGCCGGAATGGATCGCCCGTGCCGACATCCGCGCCGGCCTGCGCATCCGGGTCGGCGGCGTGCATCTGGATGCCACTCTCGATGGCCTGCTGGCCGACCGCACCCAGCTCGAGGCGCGGCTGCTGGATCACATCGAGCGCGGCATGGACATCGAAGCCGGAGACAGTCCCCATGGCTGAGGCACGTCTGCGCTGGGTTGCAGGGCCGGTCATCCGCGCCGTTCCCGAGGGCGATTTCGCCATCAACGAGGCGGTGCTGATCGGCGAGCGCCGGCTGCTGGGCGAGATCATCCGCCTGACCCGCGAGGAGATCGTCATCCAGGTCTACGAGGACACCACCGGCCTGCGTCCGGGCGTGCGCATCCGCGGCACCGGCTATCCGCTGTCGGTGCAGCTGGGCCCGGCGCTGCTGGGCAATATCTTCGACGGCCTGCTGCGGCCGCTGGCCGGCAGTGATGCCATCCATGTCGAACCCGGCATGCGCGCCGCACCGGAGCAGACCTTCGCCTTCTGCCCGCAGCTCGGGGAAGGCGACGAGGTCACGGGCGGCGAGGTCTTCGGCCAGGTCAGCCGCAACGGCGTCACCCAGCGGCTACTGATCCCGCCGGAGGTGGCCGGCAAGGTCACGCATATCGAGCCCGACGGCGACTACAGCGACAGCGCCGATCTGCTCACGGTAAAGGCTGCGGACGGCAACACACATGCAGTGGGCATGCAGCACACCTGGCCGGTACGCGTGCCGCGCCCCGTTACCAAACGCCTGCCGCCGGACCGGCCCATGATCACCGGCCAGCGCATCCTGGACACCCTCTTCCCCATCGCCCGCGGCGGCAAGGCGGCGCTGCCCGGCGGCTTCGGCACCGGCAAGACGGTGCTGCAGGAAAGCCTGGCCAAGTGGTGCGACGCCGACATCATCATCTATGTGGGCTGCGGCGAGCGCGGCAACGAGATGGCCGGGGTGCTGCACGAGTTCCCGCAGCTGCAGGACCCGCGCACCGGCCGCTCGCTGATGGAGCGCACCCTGATCATCGCCAACACCTCCAACATGCCGGTGGCCGCGCGCGAGGCCAGCATCTACACCGGCGTGACCGTGGCCGAGTACTTCCGCGACCAGGGCCTGCACGTGGCCCTGATGGCCGACTCCACCAGCCGCTGGGCCGAGGCCCTGCGCGAGGTGTCGGGGCGGCTGGGCGAGTTGCCCGGCGAGGCCGGCTATCCGGCCTATCTCAGCAGCCGCCTGGCCAGCTTCTACGAGCGCGCCGGCCGCGTCACGGCGCTGGGCGGCGAGGAGGGCTCGCTGTCCATCATCGGCGCGGTCAGCCCGCCCTCGGGCGATTTCTCCGAGCCGGTCACCACCCACACCAAGCGCTATGTGCGCAGCTTCTGGGGCCTTGACCGCGACCGCGCCCAGGCCCGTTTCTATCCGGCCGTGCATCCGCTGCAGTCCTATGCCGAGGCCGTCGACGAGCTGGCCGGCTGGTGGCGCGAGCGCGGCAGTCCGCACTGGCTGGAGCGCCGCGCCCGGCTGCTGCAGATCCTGGAGGAACAGGACCAGCTCGAGCGCATGGCGCGCATCGTCGGCAAGGACGCCCTGCCCCCGCGCCAGCAGTGCATCCTGCTGGCCGGCGAACTGATCAACCAGGGCTACCTGATGCAATCCTCCTTCTCGCCGAACGACCGCTATGCCTCGCCCGAGCGTCAGACGGTGATGCTGGCCCTGATCACCCGCTACATCGATCTGGCGCTGCAGGCGGTGGAACAGGGGGTAAGCGTGGACGCGCTGCGCGGCATGCCCGTCCTGCGCAAGCTGCAGCGCATGAAGGAGGATCTGGGCGAGGAGGCGCTGGACGCCCACGCCGAACTGGAGCATGAGCTGGACGACGCCTTCGCGAAGTTACAGCAGGAGACAGTCAATGAAGGCTGACCTGTACGCCGCCGGCAACGCCACCCGCCTGGACGGTCCGCTGCTGTTCCTGGAACGCAGTCTCGACGTGGGCCTGAACGAGGCCGTCGAGGTCAGCGGCGCCGACGGCCGGCCGCGACTGGGGCGGGTCGCCGCACTGGACGATGACTTCATGACCATCGAGGTGCTGGAAACCACCCAGGGCCTGGCGCTCAGCGAGACCCGGGTGCGCTTCCGTGGCGCGCCGCTGCATTTCAGTCTCGGGCCCGATCTACTCGGGCGCGTCTACGACGGCGTCGGCCGGGTGATCGACGGCGGCCCGCCCATCGCCGCCGAGCAGCACCTGCGCATCGAAGGTCTGGCGCTGAACCCGGCGCGCCGCGCCAGCCCGGCGGACTTCATCGAGACCGGCATCAGCAGCATCGACATCATGGACAGCCTGGTGCGCGGCCAGAAGCTGCCCATCTTCTCCGGCGGCGGCCTGCCGCACGACCGTCTCGCCATCCAGCTGGCGCGCCAGGCACGCCTGCGCGGCGACGACGCCGGACGTTTCTCCATCGTCTTCGCTGGCATCGGCATCCCCCACGATACCGCCGAGCAGTTCCGCACCGCCATGGAACGCAGCGGCGTGCTCGGCCACACCGCCCTGTTCCTGAACCTGGCCTCGGACTCCAGTGTGCAGCGCCTGCTCACCCCGCGCTTCGCGCTGACCGCAGCCGAGTACCTGGCCTACGAGCTGGGCCACCATGTGCTGGTGATCCTCACCGACCTGACCAACTACTGCGAGGCCCTGCGCGAGGTCTCCGCCAGCCACGGCGAGATCCCCAGCCGCAAGGGCTATCCCGGCTACATGTACTCGGATCTCGCCACCCTGTACGAACGCGCCGGCATCATCGAGGGCCGCAACGGCTCGCTGACCCAGATCCCCATCCTGAGCATGCCCTCGGACGACATCAGCCACCCCATTCCCGATCTCACCGGCTACATCACCGAGGGCCAGATCGTGCTCGACCGCAATCTGCACCGGCGCGGCCTGTACCCACCGGTGAAGGTGCTGCCCAGCCTCTCAAGGCTGATGAAGGACGGCACCGGGCGCGGCTTCACCCACGAGGACCATCCCGATCTGGCCAACCAGCTGTATGCCGCCTACGCCCGCGCGGCGCAGGTGCGGGTGCTGGCCAACGTGGTCGGCGAAGACGGTCTGACCGAGACCGATCGCTACTATCTGCGCTTCGGCGACGAGTTCGAACGCGAGTTCGTCGCCCAGGAGGAGCGCCGCGACCTGGAGGCCAGCATGGAGATCGGCTGGCGCCTGCTGGCCACCCTGCCCGCCTCCGAGCTGCACCGCCTCAGCGACGCCCAGATCGCAAACTACATCGAGCCACATCATGCCTGAGTCGAGCCTGCACTTCTCATCATTTTTCCACTGCGACGAACGGCGATAAGAAATGGAGACTACTGCCACCACCCATGCCGATCTGCTGGAGCTGCGCGACGAACGCGGCGTGATGCAGGAGGGTTTTCACTTCCTGGACGAGAAGCGCCTGATGCTGGCCACGGAATGCATGCGCCAACTCAACGAACTGGAGGCGCTTGAAATCGATGCCGTGGCCGGCCGTGAGCGGGTGCGCGAGGCGCTGCGCGCCCTGGTGCGCGAACAGGGCCTGGCCGGCAGCCGCACCCTGCCAGCGGTAATGAAACTGACCACCGACTTTCACTTTCTGCGCCGCAACTTCCTCGGCACCCGCGTGCTCAGCGGTGATCCGGGCCTGCTCGAGGAACCGCTCAGGCATCTGGCCCGGGAGGCCCCGGGACGCGACTGCGCCGAGGCCGTGGTCGAATGGCTGCGCCGGCTGGCTCGCATGGCGGTCCTGACGCATAATCTGACGGCACTCGTGGCCGACTACCGGCGCACCGAGCGCCGCGCCCGGGCCATCGAGGATGTACTGCTGCCTGAAAACGAACAACGCATCCATGAACTGGAGGACCGGCTCGAGGACGTCGACCAGGAAGAGGCCATCCGCGTGCGCCTGTCCCAGTCGACCGACTGAAACTGTCCCGCAACGCATGAATACCCGACGCTTGCGCATTCATCTGTCGCTGCCCGCCGACGAGGTGCTGCGCTACTACCGCGGCGAAGTCGACAGTGTGCTGGCCTGGACCCCGGACGGTGTCTCCGTGCGCTTTCCCGTGGAGGCGCTGCGCCCGCACGTGCTGCAGAACGGGGTGCAGGGCTGGTTCGAGCTGGAGTTCGACAGCAACCGGAAATTCGTCGCCCTGCATCGGGTTTCGGGATGATTTGTTCTCACCCCCTTCCGGTCTGCACCGCTCACCCTCCCCCTGCCCTTCATGCCCTATGGGTACTCCCATCAAGGGGGGGGGGTAACACAACTCCCCCCCTTGATGGGGCAGGTTGGGAGGGGGCGAGAAAAATCAAAGCCCAACCTGCGAAAACCGCCCCACATTGATTCCGATCGACAGCCGGCTGTCGCCGGAAAGATTCGGCGTCACCCAGTGCAGCGTCTCGGGCGCGAAGAAGACCATCCGTCCGGCAAGCGGGCGGATCACCATCCGCTGTTCCGCCTCCTCGAGCACCAGACAGCCTGAATCGGGCGGCACCTCCACATAGTAGACACCGGACAGGAGTTCATCGTCATCGTCATGGGTGTGCGGCAGGGTGCGGCTGCCCGGTGGCATATCGTTGAACCAGAAACCGGCCCGGTAATCGCCCGGGACACCGCCATGCAGCCGCGCGGTCATGGCGCAGGCCGCCCGCAGCACCGGCTCGATCGCCGGCAGGCGTTCACGTCCGATATAGATGTTCTCGTAGCGCCCCTCGAAGAGATGGCTGCGTCGCTCCACCCCGGCGGCGACCTGGTCACGATAGGCCGGCAACAGGGCGCGGTTCACCGCCGCGGCATCGGGCAGATCCAGTATCCGCACCGGCGGGCAGTCGCGCAGGTCATCCGGCAATAGCATCATGCGACAAATTTCCTGCATCCGGACCGATTCAGTTTCCCGTCATTGCGAGGCTCGAAGAGCCGTGGCAATCTCGAACCGATGACCGCTGCATTTACGGCATTGTCACGCCTCGCAGCCCACCCTCCGGGGCTGAGCATCGCGATCAGGATCCGTTTGAACGAGAGTATATCTACAATGATCCGACTCCACCCCCGCCTGGAACAGGACTGTCACTACGTCACCCGCCTGGACCTGTGCCACCTGCTGCTGATGAACGACCGCACTTATCCCTGGTGCCTCCTGGTGCCCGACCGCGAGGACATTACCGAGATCCATCAGCTGGAGGAGGCCGAGCAGCAGCAGCTGATCCGCGAGTCCTCGCGCCTGGCCCGCGGCCTGACACAACTGTACCGGCCGGACAAGCTCAATATCGCCGCCATCGGCAATCTGGTTCCGCAACTGCACCTGCATCATGTGGTGCGTTATACCGGCGACCCGGCCTGGCCGAAGCCGGTCTGGGGCCAGGCGCCCGCCCGCCCCTATTCAGATGAAGCGGCGGACGCGGCCGTTGCGCGTCTGCTGGAGGTTATCACCCCGTCAGCGTAGGATGGGTGGAGACGCATCGCGTCGTAACCCATCACCGGAACGGGCATGATGGGTTGCCTGCGCCCCACCCATTCTACGCGGACTCCGGTTCCGCTTTGTCCTCCGCCCTGACCAGACTCAGCAACGTCCACCCCGGGCCGAACTCCAGATCCCTTTCTTCGACGATCACGCGCAGCCTGCCCCGCGGATCGATGGCGAACAGCAGGATGCCCTTGTCGAAATATTTTTTGTAATAGGCATCGAAATCGAAGCTCTCACTGAGCTTGGTCTCGTGCATCTCGGCGCCGAGGCTGATCCACTCGGCCAGATGCTGGTAGGTCAGCTCCCTGCTGAAGGCGATATAGCCCGCCTCAGGCTTGTCCTGTGCCTTCTCGCCCTCTTCCCTGCTGAGCAGCGTATAGAGATTCCCTTCGCCGAATTCACGCCGATAGCGCACCACCGCCAGCGCGTTGACCTCGCGCTGCGGCGACAATGCCAGCAGCCGGCCCAGTCCGACCAGGTCCAGCCGCCGGTCGGCATCCTGTGACACCGGGTGACCGTAGAAGGTCTTCAAACCGTGCATGCGCGCAGTGCGCACATAGGACCAGTTGGTGTCGCACAGCAGACAATCATAGTCATGCTTGACCAGGCTTTCGGCCAGGGTGCGCGCCACCGGGTTGGCTCCGACGATGAGAAAGCCGCTGGGCTCGGGCTCGGCCACCTTCAGCGCCCGCGCCAGCAGTCCCGCCGTCGCACTCTGCAGTACCACGGTACCGATGATCACGATGAAGGTCAGTGGCACCAGCAGGTCGGCGGACTCGTACCCCTGCTGCTGCAGTTGCAGCGAGAAGATCGCCGCCACGGCCGCGGCCACGATGCCGCGCGGGGCGATCCACGACAGCAGCGCGCGCTCGCGCCAGTTGAGGTTGGAACCGAAGGCCGCCACCATCACCTTCAGCGGCCGGGCCACGAACTGCAGCACGGCCAGTACCGCCAGCGCCGGCCAGCCAAGCGCCTGTATCTGTCCCAGGTCGAGCCGCGCGGCGAGCAGGATGAACAGCCCGGAGATCAGCAGTACGCTCAGGCTCTCCTTGAAATTGAGGATATGCTCGATGTTCAGATCCTTGCGGTTGGCCAGCCAGATGCCCATCACGGTCACGCTGAGCAGCCCGGACTCGGCCATCAGGGTATCGGAGACGGCGAACACCACGAACACCAGCACCAGGGCCGCGACATTGTGCAGGTACTCCGGCATCAGGTGCCGGCGCAGGATCTGCTCCAGGGCAATACCACCCCCGCCGCCGACCAGCACCCCGACCAGGATGGTCTTGGCGAATTGCAACAGGGTGTGTTCCAGCGCCTGGCCGCCCTGGCCGGAGATGATGAACTCGAACACCAGCACCGCCAGCAGCGCGCCCAGTGGATCGATGACGATGCCCTCCCAGCGCAGGATGTTGCTGATGCGGGCATTGGGCCGCACGGTGCGCAGCATCGGCACGATCACGGTCGGCCCGGTCACCACCATGATGGCGCCGAACAGAATGGCCAGTTCAAGAGGGAAGGCAAGGAGGTAGTAGGTTGCTGCGCTGACCACCGCCCAGGTCACCAGCACCCCGCTGCTGACCATGCGTCGCACCACCGTCTCCAGCCCGACGATCTCGCGGAAACGCAGGGTCAGCGCGCCCTCGAACAGGATCACGCCGACCGACAGGGAGATGATGGGAAACAGCAGTTCGCCGAACAGGGCGTCCGGGTTCAGCCAGCCGGTCACCGGGCCGGCAACGATGCCGGAGAGCAGCAGGAACAGGATCGCCGGCAGCTTGACCCACCAGGCGAACCACTGGCACAGGATGGCCAGCAGTCCGATCAGCGCCAGGGTCAGCAGGATGTCGGTGTGCATGCAGTGCGACTCGCGGGGTAAAACCGCAGTCTATGCAATACCCATTGAAGGAACAAGTTAGCCCATAGGGCATAACCCAACAGGCACAGGCTCTATCTGTTGGGTTACGGCGCCGTCGCGCCTAACCCAACCTACAGAGTTGTCCGTCATCCCCGCGCAGGCGGGGATCCAGAAACCGACGCGGGCACTGGATTCCCGCCTGCGCGGGAATGACGAGGCGGACGTACGTGCCATTCAGACCAGCCCTCCCTTCCAGTGGGAAAAGAGGGGGAATGGAAAGACTCAGCTGCCCTCGGCCGGCAGCGGCTGCTTGATGCTGACCGCGCCGCGCACCTGGCCGGCGCTGTAGCCGACCGCCCGGTCATGCGGGTAGGCCGATTCGATGGCCTGCCTGACATCGGCGGGCATCTGCTCGCGGGCGCCATGGCAGGTCAGGCACACCGGCTTGGTGCCGATGGCCTTCATGTAGCGGAAGTAGCGCTGACCGTCGGCCTCGGTCACGACTTCGGTGAACTCGAGTTCGGCCGGCTTGCGTCCCGCCTCGACCTGGTGGTGGAACTCCTCCAGCACCCCGGCCTCCCAATTGTCGGGCATGCCCAGCATGGGATTGCGCACACGGTCGCTGACCCGGGTGACCCGCCAGCCATTGCGTCGCGACAATTCGCCGGCGATCTGCGGGGCAACGTCACGGCAGACAGTGATGGCCGCGGCCGGGCCGGCGGTCTTCATCTCCTGCTGCAGGGCCCCGCCCAGCTTCTGGATCAGTTCCATGGAGGCATTGCGCGCCGCTTCGGTGCGTGCAGCCTCATCCACCTCGGCCAGCGCCGCACCGGACCCGGCAACGACGACCGACAGCAGTACCGATTTCAGGATGGTTCCATGCATGGTGATCTCCTTGATTGTTCAGGCCTGTCAAGGAGTCTAGCCAACACTGGCCACGGCTGTCATGGCCTGGATCAAGAATCACGACGATACCCGGAGATGGATTACCAGAAGCGCACCCGGCCGGTATCCAGGTGGATGAAATTGGATTTCGGGTAATAGCCTACCCCGCCGGCCTGCAGCGCCAGCGCCGCCTCGCGCAGCCTGGACAACTTCACGCCCGGCAGGCGGACGTCGATGGCGCGGCCCTGCATGTGCAGGCTGCGCTTGGCCACGCCGTTGCTCCGGCTACTCAGCATGGCATTGGTGGCAGGCGAGCGGTAGCCGGAGATGACGTGGTAGGGACGCTCCACGCCCACCGAGCGCTGCAGCACGTAGAGCTGATCGAGCAGGGCCGGATCCATCTCCCAGACCTCACCGCTGCGGTGATCGCGCAGCAGGTGATTCAGGTCGGTCAGGGCCGAACTGGCATAGTCGCCGTCCCGCCAGTAAACCACCTCGGTTGACTCACCGGTGTGCAGATTGTGCAGGGCCAGTTCGCGCCGCGCCGGCGTTCCGATGCGTGCCAGCGCCGCCGGGCTGCTCAGGAGCGCGCCCAGGCCCGCGATATTCTTGATAAAACCTCGTCTATTCAAATGCTTGGTCATAAACAGTCCATCTTGTTCAATGCCTTGGCCAGACACAGACATGCATTGCCCATGCCAGAGTTCAGGCCCCAGTATACCGTCCCGTCAGAAAAATACCGGGAAGCCGTTCAGAAAATCGGGTTATCGGGCGGATGATTCAGATTCCGATTCCACCTGCGCCGCCAGCCACTGCGCCATGCGCCGGTCCCGGCCGTAGACGTCATTGACGAAATGGGCCCGGCCGCTGTCATCGACCCAGACCGTCCAGTACAACACATACACGGGCAGCGGCTCGGGCAGCCGGATGCTGCGGGTCTCCCGGCTCGCGATCAGCTCGCGGATCGCGTCCGCGTTCCAGTCCTCCTCGCCCCCGGCGAGCACCCGCTCGGCCAGTGCGACCGGTTCCTCCACCCGGATGCAGCCCGAACTGAAGGTGCGCACGGTACGCTCGAACAGGTGCCGAGCCGGGGTATCGTGCAGGTAGACATCGAAACGGTTGGGCAGCATGAACTTGATCCGACCCAGACTGTTCTGCGGACCCGGATCCTGGCGCAGGCGATAGGGAAACCGGCTCGGACGCACCTGCTGCCAGTCGATCTCGGCAGGATCGATCTCCCTGGCCTCCGGACTCCAGCCATCCAGGATCCGGTAACCGTTGGCGGCAAGATAGCCGGGATCGGCAATCTGCTGCGGCAGCAGGTCTTCGCGCATGTTGCGCTCGGGCACATTCCAGTAGGGATTGAAGACCAGGTAGCTCAACCGGCCGACGAAGGCCGGTGTCGAACGGTACGGCCTGCCGATGATCACCCGCATGTCCTGCGTGATCTGATCGTGCTCGACCAGCTGCAGGCGGAAACCGGCGATGTTGACCATGATGTGACGCGGACCCAGGTCATGCGGCAGCCAGCGCCAGCGTTCCAGATTGAGCAGGATCTGCTGGATTCGCTCGGTGGCCGTCACATTCAGCGCCTGCAGCGTGTCCGGGCCGACGATGCCGTCGGGCTCGATGCCGCGCAGCTGCTGGAACGTCTTCAGCGTCTGTTCCAGGTGGGGGTCATACAGGTACTCATCGCCCTCCCACTCCACCGGGAAACCTTCCAGCCACAGCCGCTGGCGCAGCGTGGCCACGCGCAGGTCGCGCGCGCCCGCCCGCAGCAGCGGCCCGGGTTCCAGGGCCGGCCAGCCGCCGCCGGCGGCCAGACCGCGATAGCGCACCAGCAGATCCTGGAGCTGACGATACTCGGGATGCGGCGGCGCCAGAGCGGCGAGCGTGGCTTCCAGGCGGCCGTTGTCAAGCACGCGGGACAGCAGCGCCTCGGCATCCAGACTGTCCGGCTCGATGTGCCATGCCGGATCGATCAGCTGCGGGCGATTGCGGCCACTGTACAGATGCCGGGCATAGGCCAGAAAGGCATCGGTCAGCAGGACATCGATCAGAACCAGGTCAGGCCCCGGTCTGCTCGGCAGCAGCGCCATCAACTCATGCAGGTGATAATCGCTGACCGAAAGACCATGTTCGGGACTCTGCTCAAGGAGCGCGATCAGTTGCTTCGCGGCCGGCACCGGTCGGCCTTCGAACATATCCCACCAGGCCGGAAGGTAGCCGCGCTGCGAATAGAAACGCTGCAGCGCCTCCCAGTCCAGGCCACGGCATGTCATCTGCGCCTCGGCACGGGTGACGAAGTGCTCGATCCCGTTGCGCAGATCGACGCTGTCGGGATCGGCCGCGGCCGCCGGCCAGGCCGTCAGCAGCAGAACGAACGCAAGCAGACGGCGGAGAATATTGGGAATAAAAGGTCCAGACACGATTTTGAACAGTAATGGGATGATCCGGTGGCCCGGTTGCAGGGCGGGTCGGCGGACGGCGTCACAGCGTTTCGATGTATTCCACCACCAATTGTAGACTGCACTGGCCGCGAAAGGCATTGCTGTCGGCCCGATAGGCCAGACGCAACCCCGCCCCCGGCTCCAGCACATGCTGCGCCGCCGCGTGAAAGGCAATGGCATCCAGGTTCCGGCCGGAGCGCGGCTCGCGCAGCTGCAGCTTGAGATGACGCTCACCCACCACCCGCTGGCCGACCAGTTCGAAATCACCGTCGAACACCGGCTCGGGGAAGGCCTGGCCCCAGGGGCCGGCGGCCCGCAGCAACTCGGCGGTCTCCAGGCTGAGCTCGTCCGGGGCGAGTTCGCCGTCGCTGTATACGATCCCCTGCAACGCCTGCTCATCCAGGTGCCGGCGCACCTCGGCATCGAAGGCGGCCTTGAAATCAGCCAGCGCGGATTCGGCCAGGCTCAATCCCGCGGCCATGGCATGGCCACCGAACTTGCGGATCAACTCCGGATGCCGCGCGGCAACGGCGTCCAGCACGTCGCGGATATGCAGTCCCGGCACCGAGCGGGCCGAGCCCTTGAGTTCATCCCCGCCGGCGCGCGCGAAGGCGATCACCGGGCGGTGCCAGGTCTCCTTGACCCGCGCGGCCAGGATGCCGATCACGCCCTGATGCCAGTCCGGGTTGTACAGGCACACCCCGACCGGCAGTTCGGCCGCCGCGTCCAAGTGCAGTGTTTCCAGTTCGCGCAGCGCCTCCTCCTTCATCTGTGTCTCGACCTCGCGCCGCTCGCGGTTCAGCCCGTCCAGGGTGGCGGCCAGCCTGCGCGCCTCGGCCATGGAGTCGGCCAGCAGACAGTCGATGCCGATGCGCATGTCTTCCATGCGGCCGGCGGCATTGAGCCGCGGGCCGACGGCGAAGCCCAGGTCGGATGCGACACACCGGCCCGGATCGCGCCCGGCCGCCTGCAGCAGCGCGGTGATGCCCGGCACGCACTGGCCGGCACGGATGCGGCGCAGACCCTGCTCGACCAGGATGCGGTTGTTGTGATCCAGCGGCACCACATCGGCCACCGTGCCCAGGGCGACCAGATCCAGCAGCCCGGCCAGATTGGGTTCGTCGATGCCGCGCTGCGCGAACCAGCCGGTCTCCCGCAGCCGGGCGCGCAGGGCCGACATGACATAGAAGGCCACGCCCACCCCGGCCAGGTGCTTGCTGGGGAAGGGGTCGTTCGGAAGATTGGGATTGACGATGGCCTCGGCCGGCGGCAGCACCGCGCCCGGCAGGTGGTGGTCGGTCACCAGGACCTGCACCCCGGCGGCCTGGGCGGCGGCAACCCCCTGGTGGCTGGATACGCCGTTGTCCACCGTCATGATCAGATCGGGCCGACGTTCAAGTGCAACGCCGACGATCTCGGGCGTGAGTCCGTAGCCGTATTCGAAGCGGTTGGGCACCAGGAAGTCGACCTGGCGTGCACCCAGGGCGCGCAACGCCCGCACACACAGGGCACTGCTGGTCGCGCCGTCGGCATCGAAGTCGCCCACGATCAGAATACGCCGGTCGTTGACCAATGCCTGCTCCAGCAGATCGACCGCCGTGGCCAGCCCGCCCAGCTGCTCCGGCCGGTGCAGACGGTTGAGGACATGCTCCAGTTCCTCGGGCCGCCGGATCCCGCGCGCGGCATAGACGCGGCGCAGCACGGCCGGCAGGCTGTCCGGCAGTTCGGCGGGGTCAACCTGTGGCTCGCGGCGGACGATGCGTTTGTGCTGAACAGGATGTGGCATAGGGTTGATTGGATGTTCTCGCTGCTGTAGGCCGGAATAAGGGCCTGGTGGCCCGTTTCCGGCATCCGCCCGGATTGCCGGGAACGCTGCGCTTATCCCGGCCTACGGCTAAGCCTGTAGGTCGGGTTAGCGCAGCGTAACCCGACAGGCCAGCCACGGGCACGTCGGGTTACGCCTTTCAGTCTAACCCGACCTACATCACTGCGGGTCATTGCATGTGTGCGGAAAATCGCTTGTCGCGGCGCCAGAACCGGAAGCGGTGCCGGCGTTGATAGCGGTAATCTGTGCCATCGCAGGGCAGCAGATTGATCTCCTTCACCCTGCCCGAATTCACGGCGGCGAGCAGTGGCTGGAACCAGGCGCTCTCCAGTGCCATGACGGCCTGTGACCAGTGCTCGAGATCCCGATAGGCCAGCGGCTGCAGCAGTCCCGGCAGCTGGACCCAGTGCCGCCCCGGACCCACCGAGGCCAGCCAGTGGGCGGGATCGGCGGGCAGCGGCCGGGCGTTGACCGACAGGTGCCGGCCGATGCCCTGCACCAGCGGATCGTCGGCCCACAGAGTCTTCACCTCGGTGCGGCCATCGACCGGTTCGCCCTCGCCCCACAGCCACAGGCCATTGATCATGGGCTGACCGGACTGCTGCCGCTGCTGGTTCACCGGCTGCTGGAACAGCAGCATCTGCCACTCGTTGAGCAGGGCGTGCCAGCGGGAGGCGTCGGCTCCCTCCGGCAGCAGGGGGTCGATGTCACGGCCGCGGGCATGCGGCAACGGGGTCGTGGTGATGCCGGCTGCGGTCGGCAGGTGCAGGTACCAGTGCTCCGGCGTCACGCATTCCAGCCGCATACCGCTGTCCGCCTCGAAGGCGTTGAAGGCCTCGCACAGGGCCTGCGCTTCTTCGGCAGTGACATTCAACTCGGCATCGTACAGCAGCACCCGGTCCTGATCGGCACGCAGATGCACCGGGTCGGCGCACAGCAGCTGGCCGGGTCCGCCCATGCCACCGGTCTCCCCGAGGTAGCGCAGGCGGGCGGCGGGCAGTGCGTCCCGCGGATAGCCGCCGAGTCCGGCCAGCGCCTCGAATACATCCTGCGGCCCCCGGTCACGATCGGCGCGGGACAGCAACCGACACAGGGCCGGCACCGCGGGCAGGTCGATCCCCACCGGCGCGATGCCGGCCAGCGGCCCCAGCAGACCCGGAACGCAGAGACTCAGTTCAATTGGTTTCCATCCCCTTGAGGATGGCATCGCGCACCGCATCCAGCGTGGCATCGATGGTCAGCATGGTCCCGTCGGCCTGGCACTGGCTGATGGCGGTATCCGGATCCTTCAGACCGTTGCCGGTCAGGGTGCAGACGATGGAACTGCCCTCGGGGATCTTGCCGTCCTTGACATCGCGCAGAGCACCGGCCAGCGAGGCGGCCGAGGCCGGTTCGCAGAACACGCCCTCGTTCTGTGCCAGCAGTTTCTGCGCGGCCAGGATCTCCGTGTCGGTGCATTCATCGAACCAGCCGCCGGACTCCTCCTTGACCTTCCAGGCCTGGTCCCAGGACTGGGGATGACCGATGCGGATGGCCGTGGCCACGGTATCGGGATCGTCCACCATGGCGCCGCGCATGAAGGGCGCACTGCCCGCGGCCTGGTAACCGACCATCTTCGGCCGGTTGCCGACGATGGCGCCGCCGGCGTAGCTGCAGTGCCCCTTGCAGAAGGTGCAGGCCTCGGTCACATGGTCGCCCGAGCCGGAGGAGTACTCGCAGTAGCCGATCCAGTGGGCGGTGATGTTGCCGGCGTTGCCCACCGGCAGACAGTGATAGTCCGGGGCCCGGCCCAGTTCCTCGACGATCTCGAAGGCGGCCGTCTTCTGGCCCTGCAGGCGGTAGGGGTTGATGGAGTTGACGATGGTCACGGGCGCGGCTTCGGCCACCTCCTTGACCAGCCTCATGCCGGCGTCGAAGTTGCCACGGATCTGCAGCACCACCGCGCCGTGCATCATGGCCTGGGCCAGCTTGCCCATGGCGATCTTGCCCTCGGGGATCAGCACGAAGGCGGTGATGCCGGCGCGCGCGGCATAGGCCGCGGCGGCCGCCGAGGTGTTGCCGGTGGAGGCGCAGATGATGGCCCTGCTGCCCTCCTCCACTGCACGGGTCACGGCCATGGTCATGCCACGGTCCTTGAACGACCCGGTCGGGTTCAGGCCTTCGAACTTCACATAGATGTCGACCTCTTTCCCGATGATGCGCGGGATGTTGTTCAGCCGGATCAGCGGTGTGTTGCCCTCGCCCAGACTGATGATGCGGGTATCGTCATGGACGGGCAGCCGGTCGCGGTACTTGTCGATCAGGCCGGTGTAGCGGGTACGGAATGGCATGATGGGCCTCGGTCTGGTAATAAAAAGTTCTGTAGGTCGGGTCAGCCGCAGCGTAACCCGACATGATCGGCGGGCCACGTCGGGTTACGCCCTGTCGGGCTAACCCGACCTACGCCACTTGCCGCCTTCGCGGTTCAAGAACATTCAAATCAGCTCAACTCGCATCCAGGTGCTCGAGTCGGATGCGGGTCACCTTGTCCTCGATGTGTTCCAGTGCCTCGATGGCGGCGATGGCCTCGTTCATCGCGCCCTCGGTGACCCGGTGGGTGAGGATGATCACCGGCACCCGGGTCGCGCCTTCCACCGGCTCCTTCTGCAGAATGGCCTCGATGCTGATCTCGCGCTCGGCCAGGATGCGGGTGACATCGCTGAGCACGCCCGGCTTGTCCTGGGCGCACAGGCGCAGGTAATAGGCCGTCTCCA
>PABG01000067.1 GCA_002699185.1 Gammaproteobacteria bacterium
CACCGATGTCTGGGCCAGCATGGGCCAGGAAGAGGAACAGGCCAAGCGCCGCGAGGCCTTCCAGGACTTCCAGGTCAACGAGGAGATGCTGGCCGTCGCCGACAACGAGGCCCTGTTCATGCACTGCCTGCCGGCCCATCGCGGCGAGGAGGTCAGCGCCGGCGTCATGGACAGCGCGCAGAGCGTGGTCTGGGACGAGGCCGAAAACCGCCTGCACGCCCAGAAGGCGCTGCTGGAGTTTCTGCTGACCTGAAGCCAGCCCCGAGCCCCGGGGGAGTCGCCCTGCCGCGCCATTCCCATTATGATCGGGTCCATGTCCGGACCCTCCAGACCCTACGCCGCCATGATCAGCCTGATCCTGCTGCCGGCGGTATTCCTGCTCGATCTCCAGCTGCCCCTGGGCATCGCCACCGGCATCCTCTATGTGCTCCCGGTATTGCTCACTCTCCGGAGCCACCCTGCCCTGCTGTGGCTGGTCACCGGCCTGGCCTGTCTGCTGGTGCTGCTCGCCATACCCCTGTCACCGGACACGGCAACCTGGACCGCCCTGACCAATCGCGGCCTGTCCCTGCTGGTGATCGTACTCAGTGCCGGGCTGCTGCACTTACACCGGCGCCGGGAACAATCCCTGGTCCAGCATGTGCGCAAGGAGGAGATCCTGCAGGAGAGCGAGCGCTATCTGCGCCAGGTCATCGACCTGGTCCCGCACCGGCTCTTCGTCAAGGACGCCGAGGGACGCTTTCTGCTGGTCAACCAGGCGGCGGCCGCCGCCTACGGCCTGAGCGTGGAGGCCATGACCGGCCGCCTGCAGCGGGATCTGCACGTCGACCCCGGGCAGTTGACTCAGATGCTGGCCGACGACCGGACCGTAATCGAAAGCGGCTGCATCCGGCTGAATCCCGAGGAAAGGTTCACCGGGGCCGATGGCATCCCGCGCACATTACGCACCACCAAGATCCCCTTCCGGCTGTCCGGGCACGGTGAGACCGCCGTCATGGGGCTGTCCATCGACATCACCGAGGACAAGGCGCGCGAGCGTCGCCTGCTCGCCTCCGAACGCAAATACCGCGCCCTGCTGGACAATGCCGTGGATGCCATTCTGCTGGCCGACATGGAAGGCAACCTGATTGACGCCAACCGCCAGGCCGAACAGCTGCTGGGCTACAGCCGTGATGAACTGAGTCGCATGCACGCAGCCGACCTTCACCCCCCGGAAGAACTGCCCAACCTGCAGCAGGTATTCAAGACATTGCGCGAGTCGGGAACGACACTGGTCACCCACCCGGTCATCCGCGGCGACGGCGAACTCATCCGCTGCGAGGTGGCGGCCACCTTCATCCGCTATGGTGATGAAGCTGTCGCCCAAGGCATCTTCCGCGACATCACCGAGCGCGAGCGGCAGATGCAGGCACGGCTGGAGGAGGAACAGCGTCATCGCACCGCCCTGATCCGGGAAGTGCATCACCGTATCAAGAACAACCTGCAGGGCGCGGTGGGCCTGCTGCGCCAGCAGGCCGGGGCGCATCCGGAGTTGGAGCAGGCCATAGCCGGCGTCATTGGACAGATCCAGTCCATCGCCCTGGTCCACGGCCTGCAGGGCAAGGGCGATGATCTCAAGGTCTGGCTGTGCGAGATGGTTCAGGCCATTGCCCGCGCTGCCCACCTGTCCAGGACACCGGTCGAGCGACGCGTCGATCTGGGCGAGGGCAGACCCGTCTGGGTACACAGCGACCATGCCGTGCCGGTAGCGCTGGTCCTGAACGAATTGACCCAGAACGCAGCCAAACATGGTGACGGCGGGGTGATCAGGATCGAATTGCAACGGGGTACGGACAACAGCGCGCTTGTCCTGGTACGCAACCGGGGATGGCTGCCTCACGGCTTCGATTTCGAAGCCGGGCAGGGTATCGGCACCGGCCTGAAACTGGTTCGCGCCCTGCTTCCGCCCGAGGGGGCACGGCTGACATTCGAGCAGGACCACGATGAAGTGCAGGCCTGTCTGCGGCTCGCACCGCCCATATTGCAAAAATAACGAAGCCGGAATACTGCACGGCGCAATCCGCCGATTCGCGTGCAGGAGTCATTCACCCCACCCCCGCATCTTCAACATACTGGCATGCGTCGAGCGGGCATGGCTGACTGAAATGGTAACCCTGGGCATAATCAATGCCTAGGCGTTCCAGTTCCGCCAGGATGGCGGAATTCTCCACGAACTCGGCGCAGGTCTGTATTTCCATGATACGGGCAATATTTCCAATCGCCTCAACCATGGCAGCGGCGACCGGATCCTCGTGCAGATTGCGGATAAAGCGCCCATCTATCTTGACCATGTCCACCGGCAGTTCCTTGAGATAATAAAGCGATGAAAGCCCCGAACCGAAATCATCCAGCGCGAAGCGAAATCCCAGCCCACGCAGACGATCCATGATCGCTACCGCGGTATCCAGGCTGGCCACCGCTGCGGTTTCCGTGATCTCGAAACAAATCCGCTGCGGCGAAACGGCATGACGCCTGACCGTTTCCGCGATACGCTCGGCACTGTCGGGATCCGACATCGTGGTTCCGGAAAGATTGATATTGAGCACCCCGCCCCTGCCGTCCCGGAACCGTGGCGCCACCAGACGGCAGGCGTTCTCGATCACCCACTGGTCGATATCCGGCATAATCCCGTGCCGCTCGGCAGCGGGGATGAATGCCCCCGGACCGACCAGGCCGCCGGCATCATCACGCAGGCGCAGGAGCAGTTCGGAATGCGGAAGCAGCCGTGGTTTAAGGGGACGAATTTCCTGGCAGTAGAGTTCGAAACTGTTCTCATCCAAAGCCTGGGAAAGCCGGGCAACCCATTCCATGTGGCCCTGGCGTTCGATAAGACGGCGATCATCGGGACGATAGACATGGATATGATTGCGCCCCATCTCCTTCGCCGCATAGCAGGCGGTATCCGCCTCGCGGATCAACCCCTCCACGCCGATGTCGATATTCTCCGACCCGACCGCAACCAGACCGATGCTCAGACCGGTCTGGAAGGCCTTCCCCTCCCAGGGGAAACGCAGATCCCGCACCACTTCACGCAGCTTATCTGTTACCTGAAGCGCCTGATCCACATCGCAATGCCTGAGCAGAAGCGCGAATTCGTCGCCTCCGAAACGCGCCAGCACATCCGACTCCCGCACCTGACGACGCATCAGGAAGGCAAGCTGACGCAGCATCTGGTCTCCGGCAGCGTGACCGACGGTATCATTGACCACCTTGAAGTTGTCCAGATCGATAAAGGCAAGGACATGCTCGCCCTCATTGCGCCGGACATCCTCCAGCACCTCATGCAGAATCTGCTCGAAGGCCCGACGGTTATGCAGACCGGTCAATGGGTCGTGACTGGCGTGATAAGAGAGAATGCCGTCGGCATGCTGCAGCCGGGTCTTGCTCGCGAACACCACCACCGCCCCGACCACGTGGCCCTGACTGTCGCGAATGGGGGCGCAGGAATCGTCAATGGGCACCTCGCGGCCATCGCGGGTAATCAGCACATGCCCCTCGGTCAGTACCTGAATTCGCCCCCTGTGAAGGCAGGCATTGACGGGGTCGGCATCGGAACTGTGAAGCCGGTTGTAGACCCGAAACACCTCGCTGTAATGTCGCCCGAAGGCTTCATGCAGCGGCCAGCCGGTCAACTCGACCGCCACGGGATTGAGATAGCGGACACGCCCGTCGGCCTCGGTGGCCACCACCGCATCGCCGATGGAAGCCAGCACGGTCTCCGACATCTCCTTCTCCACGAACACCCGTTCCGCATCCCGTCGCACCCGGGCCAGGCTGAGGGTGGCCAATATTGCGGCCACGACCACCAGCACCAGATAGACGATCAGCACCAGGCCGTAATGACGTGCCTCGACGCGCAGCCGCGACAAGGCCTGCGCCGAAACCCGGTCGGCCAGTATGAACAGCCGGTTAATGAATGCCGTGCTTTGCGACCACCACTGCCCCACACTCAGTGGATAGTCACCTGTCTCGGCGGCGGCGAGCATCGCCGAGGCCGTCTCCAGCAGCATCGACCGGTGCGATTCAATATCCGCCAGCACTTTGGCGATGGCGGCATCCGTCTTCACCGGTTCGGCGGCAGCCAGGAGCTGCGCGAGATGATGGCGCGCCTGACGGTGGGCAGAGCGGGCCTGTTCCAGTTCGGCGGCGCGCAACGGCAGGCCGGCGGCCGAATGATAGGCCAGCAGGGCACGGAATCGGCCGGCATACTCGGCCACCTCGGCCACGTGGGAGTTGACCAGGAAATTCAGACGCATGACCTCGGGCGGGGCATCGGCGGCCAGCATCAGTTCCTGCCGCAGCGCGGCAGCCAGGATATTGAGTTGCGAGGTCGCATCGACCCAGTCGGACAGATCCACAGGTTCACCCGTCCCCGCCAGCCGGGCATCGACACGCCCGCGCAATCCCGCCACCCGATCCAGTGCGGCCTCGAGCCTGCCCAGACGCAGCCGGATCGGCCCGCTTCGCGCTCGCACTTCGGGGATCAGATCAATGCGTTCCCGTACCCGGGACCAGGCCGCATCGACTTCGGCGCGGATGTCCTCGAGCCCCGGGATCGCCGCCCCGACCGCCACCCCCGTACTCAGGCGCGCCGCGGTCAGCCCCCGCTCCCGGGCCTGGGCATCGGTGGCTTTCAGAATGGCATCGACCGCCGCCTGCACACGACCGAATTGCTCCACACTGCGATAGGCCAGCCACGCCTGCTGTCCCAGCACCAGCCCCAGCACCAGTACGATGATTGCGGCCGTTGCCACCGACAGATGAATGATGTTTCCGGCAAGAAAGGCCCGGAGTTGTGTGGGACGATCCATAGCACGCCTGCCAATGACAACAGGGCCATGTCAGGTCAGACGCGGAGAGACGTCACAATGATGGACACGGCCGGGCTTGCTGCGGGGATGAGGCAGACACAACCAGACTCCGGCGCGGAAGAAGGGCGCTGAGAGGGTCTGGCTTCACTATTGCATGAATGGAGGAATTTCTCAACGACCCGGCCATCACGGCCGGGGTGGCCTGACTAGGACGACGGCTTGCTGCGCGCCTCGGCCTCCATCTGCTCCAGGCTGGTGTGGCGCACGTCCTTGCCGCGCACCAGGTAGATCACGTATTCACAGATATTGCGGGCACGGTCGCCGATGCGCTCCAGCGAGCGTGCCGCCCACATGGTATCCAGGGCACTGGGAATGCTGCGGTTGTCTTCCATCATCAGGGTGATGAGTTGGCGCATGATGCCGTCGTATTCCTTGTCCAGCTTCAGGTCCTCGCGCCAGACCTCCACCGCCATCTCGGCATCCATGCGAGCGAAGGTGTTCAGCGAACCCTTGAGCATCTTCCCCGCCAGCTCCCCCAGGTGTTCGATGCGCCCGTGGAAGCGGTCCACCTGCGACTTGTCGCTGATGTGCATGGCCATGCGGGCGATACGCTCGGCCTCGTCACCGATACGCTCCAGATCTGTGATGGTCTTGATCACCGCCACCAGCAGGCGCAGATCCCCGGCCGTCGGCTGCCGCCGGGCGAGAATGACATTGCACTCCTCGTCGATGGCCACTTCCATGGCATTGACTTTGTAGTCGTTATTGACCACCACGTCGGCCAGTCGCTCGTCGCCCTCGACCAGCGAGCGCACCGCATCCGCCACCTGCTGCTCGACCAGACCGCCCATCGACATCACCTTGTTGCGGATGTCCTCGAGTTCAGTATTGTACTGGCGCGATATATGCTGACTGATGCTGTTCTTGTCCATGGTGCTCCCCCTGTGCTCGCCTGGGTGCGGCTGATCAACCGTAGCGCCCGGTGATGTAATCCTCGGTCATCTTCTGGGTCGGATTGGTGAAGATGGTGTTGGTGTCGCCGAATTCGATCAGTTCGCCCAGATACATGAAGGCAGTATAGTCGGAAACACGCGCTGCCTGCTGCATATTGTGGGTGACGATCACGATCGTGTACTTCGACTTGAGTTCGTAGATCAGTTCCTCGATCTTGAGCGTGGAGATCGGATCCAGCGCCGAGGCCGGCTCGTCGAGCAGGATGACCTCCGGTTCGATGGCGATGGCCCGGGCGATAACCAGTCGCTGCTGCTGGCCACCCGACAGGCCCATCGCGCTTTCATGCAGGCGATCCTTGACCTCGTCCCACAGCGCCGCCCCGCGCAGGGAACGTTCCACCACCTCGTCCAGGGTGCGACGGCTGGTCACGCCCTGCAGTCGCAGGCCATAGGCGACATTCTCGTAGATGCTCTTGGGGAAGGGATTGGGTTTCTGGAACACCATTCCCACCCGCCGGCGCAGATCGGCCACATTGGTGGAACGGGAATAGATATCGTCGCCATCGAGCCGGATGCTGCCCTCGATGCGCACGCCGTCGACCAGGTCGTTCATACGGTTGAAGCAGCGCAGCAGGGTGGACTTGCCGCAGCCGCTGGGACCGATATAGGCAGTCACGCGATTGCGGGGGATGGACATGGTGATCTGTTTCAGCGCCTGACTCTGGCCGTAATACAGGTCCAGGGCCTGCACCTCGATACAGATGTCCTCCCGGCTGATATCCAGCACCTCGCGCCGCTCGACCAGATGTGGATCGATGGCATGGGTCTTGGTCTGTTCATTCATGACTTTCTCTGCCTTTGCTCGACGACGGCGTCAGCCCTGATCGTACGCCTTGAACTGTTCCCGCAGCCGGTTGCGGATGGCAATGGCCGCGATATTGAGCACCACGATGACCACTACCAGCAGCAGCGCCGTGGCATACACCAGCGGGCGGGCGGCCTCGACGTTGGGGCTCTGGAAGCCGACGTCGTAGATATGGAAGCCCAGGTGCATGAACTTGCGCTCAAGATGCACGAACGGCGGATTGCCGTCCACCGGCAGTGAGGGGGCGAGCTTGACCACGCCGACCAGCATCAGCGGCGCCACCTCGCCGGCGGCGCGCGCCACCGCCAGGATCAGGCCGGTCATCATGGCCGGGCTGGCCATCGGCAGCACGGTGCGCCAGAGCGTCTCCGCCTTGGTCGCGCCGAGCGCCAGGCTGCCCTCGCGGATGGTGCTGGGAATGCGTGACAGCCCTTCCTCGGTGGCCACGATCACCACCGGCAGGGTCAGCAGCGCCAGGGTCAGTGAGGCCCAGAAGATGCCCGGCGTACCGAAGGTCGGCGCCGGCTGGGCCTCGGGGAAGAACAGATCATCGATGCTGCCGCCGAGGAAGTAGACGAAAAACCCGAGGCCGAACACGCCGTAGACGATCGAGGGCACGCCGGCGAGGTTGTTGACCGCGATGCGGATGGTGCGGGTCAGCGGCCCCTGTTTGGCGTACTCGCGCAGATAGACGGCCGCGATCACACCGAAGGGCGTGACGACCACCGACATCAGGATCACCATGATGACAGTGCCGAAGATGGCGGGGAAGATGCCGCCCTCGGTGTTGGCCTCCCGGGGCTCATCGCTGACGAACTCCCACAGCTTGGCGAAATAGAAGCCGATCTTGTCAACCGGACCCATGGCGTTGGGCCGGTAGACCCGCACCACCTTGGCCAGGGGCACCTCCACCTCGCGCCCGTCCATGACGGTGGCGAGAAAGCTGTCCCGCCGCAGCTGACCGTAAAGCTCGCCGAGTTGCTGCTGCAGGACCTCGTAGTCGTCCTGCAGCCGCTCCCGCCTGGTCTCGATCGCGGCCAGATTGTCCGGTGTGTCCCGGCCCTCGAGTTCCAGCCGGCGCCGTTCCAGGCGCAGCTTCTCCATGGCGTAGTTGATATCGCCGATGCGTCCTTTCTCGATGTCCTCGATCCGGTGCTGCAACTCCGTGGCCCGCGCCAGCCTTTCCTGCAGGGCCTGCCAGGCGGCATCGCCACTGGCCACGACCCGGCCTTCCTGTTTCACGCTGACCAGGAAGCCGTAGAAATTGCCCCACTCGTAACGTTCCACCACCATGATGTCCGCCGGGGTGTCGCGATCCTGCACCCGCGGCTCCAGCAGCCAGCGGAAATCCAGGCCGACCAGGTCGCGGTTGCCGGTCTTGACCAGCAGGCGCTCGACCTCGAGCGCGTCACCCGGCACCTCGACGCCGGAGGCCTCGATCCGTCCGCGGGTCACGATCTCGCTGTCGTGGACCTCACCGATGATGCGCTGCTGCTGACCGTCCGGCTGCAGGTAGTCGAATTCATACACCGTGGCCGGCCAGAAGTGGGCCAGGCCGCGCACCGCAATCAGCGCCAGCAGCCCCACCACCATGATCATGCTGGCGCTGACCGCAGCCGCGTTGAGCCAGATCCAGGGCGTGCCACTCTTGAACCAGTTGCCGATGCTGCGATTCGTTGTCATTGCTTCCTGCCTACAGACTCGCGTACTTGCGCCGCAGCCGCTGGCGCACGAATTCGGCCAGGGTATTGACCACGAAGGTGAACATGAACAGCACCAGCGCGGCCAGGAACAGCACCCGGTAGTGGGTGCTGCCGACCGCCGACTCGGGCATCTCCACGGCGATGTTGGCCGACAGGGTGCGCATGCCCTGGAAGATATTCATATCCATCACCGGCGTGTTGCCGGTGGCCATGAGCACGATCATGGTCTCACCCACGGCCCGCCCCATGCCGATCATGACCGCGGAGAAGATGCCCGGGCTGGCCGTAAGCAGCACCACCCGTGTGAGCGTCTGCCAGGGCGTGGCGCCCAGCGCCAGCGATCCCGAGGTCAGATGCTTGGGCACGTTGAAAATGGCGTCTTCAGTGATGGAGAAGATGGTCGGAATCACCGCAAAGCCCATGGCCAGACCGACCACGATGGAGTTGCGCTGATCGAAGTCCAGGCCAAGTTCACTTTTGAGCCACAGCCGCATGTCGCCGCCGAACATCCACGCCTCCAGCAGCGGGCTGAGGGTGAGCGCCAGCCAGCCCCAGAACAGCACCACCGGGATCAGCATTGCCGCCTCCCAGCCGTCGGGCACGCGGGTACGCAGCTGCCAGGGCAGCAGGTGCCACAAATAGGCGAACAGCAGCACCCCGAAGGGCATGACGATCAGCAGACTGAAGATGCCGGGCAGATGGGTCTCGACATAGGGCGCCAGCCACAGGCCGGCCAGAAAGCCCAGGATGACGGTCGGCAGCGCCTCCATGATCTCGATGGTGGGCTTTATGGAGCCGCGCATCTTCGGCGCCATGAAATAGGAGGTGTAGATGGCCCCCAGGATGGCCAGCGGGGTGCCGATCAGCATGGCATAGAAGGCCGCCTTGATCGTGCCGAAAGCCAACGGCGTGAGACTGAACTTGGGCTCGAAGTCGTTCGAGGCCGAGGAGGACTGCCAGATGTGGGCCGGTTCGTCGTAGCTCTCGTACCAGACCTTGCCCCAGAGCGAAGACCAGGATATCTCCGGGTGCTCATTATCGATCTTCCAGTAATGCAGTCGCCCGCTGTCATCCTCGGCCAGCCAGTAATCGGCCCGGGGCGAGACCGCAACCTCCCTGAAACCCTGCTCGCTGACCGTTCGACTCAGCACCCGGTTGTGGGCGGTGGTGTGATAGATGGTGATGCCGCCCCGGGCATCGGCTGCGAGCAGCCCCTTGCGCGCGTACTCGGGGACGATCAAGGTAATGGGACTGTCCTGGGCATCGAAGCCGCGGATGCGACGCAACTGCTCGCGATCATCGTCCTCGTCGCGCACGGTGAACCACTGGCTGATATGACCGTCGCTGTAGCCGGCCAGCAGCGAAATCCCGCCGGCCAACAGGTTCAGGCTGGTCAGTTCGCTACCGCTCTCGCTGATGGAGAGCTGTTCCACCAGCGCGGGACTGTCAACGTCACTGATGTCATAGCGGGCCAGTTCGCCCCTGCGGGTCGCGGCGTAGAGAATGCGTTGCTGCGGATTGATCAGCAGATAGTCGGCCCGGCTCAGCGTCCAGGGCAGCTGATTGTGGCTGCGGATGATCTCGACATCGCCGCCCAGGAACGATTCCTCCTTGCGGATACGGCTGAGCAGCAGTCGGCCATCAGTGGTCAGCCCCGCCAGCGAACTGGTCTCCTCACCGACCTCCACCGCCAGCCGCTGCAGCGGCCTGCCCTCGGGGTCGACCGCGACCGGCGCCTCGCCCAGCGGGTATTTCAGCTGCGGCGTGATCAGGCGCTTGTCGTCGGGGTAGGTAACGCGGTAGTCATGGTGCACCACCAGGGCGCGGCCATCGGACAGGCCATAGGCCACGACGCCGCTGTCGGGCCTGGCCGCGGCAAAGGCGGTCACCTTCACATCCGCCGGCAGGGGCAGCGGGTAACGCGCCACTGGTTCACCACTGCGGGCCCGGAAAAACAGCACCTCGTCGGCGGTGAAGCGCACGGCGATCTCGGCCTGTTCCTCCATTGCCAGGTGCAGGGTCCGGCCCTCCCCCGGCACGGCGTAGTCGTTCACCGGTTCGGCCGAACCGGGCGTGAGCAGGGGAAAGACCACGTACAGGAGGTAGAAAAAGATCAGTACCACGGCGATAATCACGCCAATTCCGCCGACCGTGACGCCGTGATGGGCGAGGCCGTCCTTGAACATGCGCCAAGCACGCCGCCGGCGCTGGGTGGCCTCGGGGATGCGCTCGATGACGGATGGCTGACTGGTAGGGGCGTCGGACATTCCGCACAGCCTAGGGCACAAACATGACAATTTTGTTACAGTCGGGCATGTCCCCGGAATCAGACCGGATGCGCCGCGCGTCGCAAATGACAATTTCATGACAACCGGCGCCCCAGGATTACGACAGCGCGACGATCCGGCATAATGACAGGCTGTGAACGCGCCCAGGGTACAGCATGGACACCCCCGATCTCAGTCATCCCGACCTCTACATCAACCGCGAACTCAGTCTGCTGCAGTTCAACAAGCGGGTACTGGAGCAGGCCCGCGATCCCAGCACCCCGCTGCTGGAGCGGCTGAAGTTCCTCTGCATCTCCAGCACCAACCTGGACGAATTCTTCGAAATCCGGGTGGCCGGCCTGAAGCAGAAGGTCGAATCCGGCTCGGTCCAGGCCGGCACCGACAACTTCAGTCCGGGCGAGATCCTGGCCGCCATCAGCCGCGAGGCCCATCAGCTGGTCGAGCAGCAGTATTTCGTGCTCAACGAGGAACTGATCCCGGCCCTGCGCGAGCGCGGTATCCGTTTCGTGCGCCGTACCCACTGGAGCGAGGCGCAGGCCGAGTGGGTCAGAAACTACTTCAATCGTGAACTGGTACCGGTACTGAGTCCGCTTGGACTGGACCCGGCCCATCCCTTTCCACGCATCCTGAACAAGAGTCTGAACTTCATCGTCTCGCTGGAGGGCAAGGACGCCTTCGGCCGTTCCAGCGGCGTGGCCATCGTGCAGGCACCGCGTTCGCTGCCGCGCCTGATCCCGCTGCCCTCGGATCTCGCCGCCGGTGAATACAACTACGTGTTCCTGTCCTCCATCATCCATGCCTTCGTCGACGACCTGTTCCCGGGCATGACCGTCACCGGCTGCTACCAGTTCCGGGTCACCCGCAACAGCGACCTGTTCGTGGACGAGGAGGAGATCGACGACCTGATGCGGGCCATGGAGGGCGAGTTGCTGGCGCGGCGCTACGGGGATGCGGTGCGCCTGGAGGTGGCCGACAACTGCAGCGCGGACATGGCCAACTATCTGCTGCGCCAGTTCGGCCTGGACGAGGCGGATCTGTACCAGGTCAACGGGCCGGTCAACCTCAACCGGCTGTTCGCCATCGCCGACCTGGTCGAGCGTCCGGACCTCAAGTATCCGCCGTTCAAGCCGGGCCGCAGCAGCCTCCTGAACACCGAGCAGAGCATCTTCGACACCCTGTCACGCAAGGACATCCTCCTGCATCACCCCTTCGAGTCCTTCGTCCCGGTGGTGGAGTTCCTGCGCCAGGCGGCGGCCGACCCCGATGTGCTGGCCATCAAGCAGACCCTGTACCGCACCGGCCCCGACTCGGCAATCGTCGACGCCCTGGTCGAGGCCGCCCGGGCCGGCAAGGAGGTCACGGTGGTGGTGGAACTGCGGGCGCGCTTCGACGAGGAGGCCAACATCCAGCTCGCCAACCGGCTGCAGGAGGCCGGCGCCCACGTGGTCTACGGCGTGGTCGGCTACAAGACCCACGCCAAGATGATGCTGATCACCCGGCGCGAGGGGCGCGGCCTGCGTCATTACGTGCATCTGGGCACGGGCAATTACCACGCCCGTACCGCGCGGCTCTATACCGACTACGGGCTGCTGTCGGCCGACAAGATCCTGGGGGAGGACGTGCACCGGGTATTCCAGCAGCTCACCAGCCTGGGCAAGGTCAAGGCCCTGCGCAAGCTGCTGCAGTCGCCCTTCACCCTGCACAAGGAACTGCTGCGCAAGATCGAGCGCGAGGCCGAGCGGGCCGCGGCCGGGGAGCCGGCGCGAATCATCGCCAAGATGAACGCCCTGATCGAGCCGCAGGTCATCCGTGCCCTGTACCAGGCCTCCCAGGCCGGGGTGAGGATCGACCTGATCGTACGCGGCATCTGCTGCCTGCGTCCGGGGGTGCCGGGGGTGTCCGACAACATCCAGGTACGCTCCATCGTCGGGCGCTTCCTCGAGCACACCCGGGTGTTCTATTTCCGCAACGGTGGGGAAGAGGAGGAACTCTACCTGTCGAGCGCCGACTGGATGGACCGCAATTTCTACCGCCGGGTGGAGATCGCCTTCCCCATCGAACAGCCGCAGCTGAAGAAGCAGATCATCAAGGAAGGACTGGAGTTGTACCTGTCCGACAACACCCAGGCCTGGGTGCTGCAGCGCGATGGCGACTACAAGCGTCTGCAGCCGACCGGCCGGCAGCGGCCGCGCTCGGTACAGACCACCCTGCTGGAGAAACGCGGCGAACCGGCCTGACCGACAACTCCTCTCCCGCCCGCGGGAGAGGGGCAGGGCTGAGGGTCGAAATCGGCAGCCGCCTACAGCGACTTGCCGCTGTGCAGCAGGATCTCCAACTCATCGACCGGCAGCGGCTGGCTGAACAGGTAACCCTGCATCAGGTCGCAATGCTCCGCGACCAGGAAATCCAGCTGCGCCCGGCGCTCGACCCCTTCGGCGACCACCACCAGCCCCAGATTATGGGCCAGAGTGAGCACAGATCGGCTGATGGCGGCGTCACCCTCGTCGTCCGGCAGACCATTGACGAAGGGCTGGGCCAGCTTGAGAGCGCTGACCGGAAATAGTTTCAGATAGCTCAACGAGGAGAAGCCGGTACCGAAATCATCCAGTGCCAGGCGCAGCCCCATTCCCGACAGCGTTTCCATGATCCGGATCGAAGCCATCTGGTCGTACATGACCGCGCTTTCAGTGATCTCCAACTCCAGCTGTCCGACCGGCAGCCCGCTGCGCGTCAGCGCCCTTTCCACACTGCCGGTCAATCCCTTGCGCCGGAACTGCAGCGAGGACAGATTCACGGCCAGTCTCAAGTCCGGACATATCGATTCCAGCAATGGCTGGATCTCCCTGCAAGCGCACTCCAACACCCACTCACCGATCGGCACGATCAGACCGGTTTCCTCCAGCAGCGGGATGAATTCGCCTGGCGAGACGAGCCCCCGCTCAGGGTGCTGCCAGCGCAGCAGGGCCTCGACGCCGCTGACCCTGGCCGTGGCCAGATCGATCTGGGGCTGGTAGTGCAACACGAATTCCTCACGCTCCAGCGCCCTGCGCAGCGCGTTTTCCATGTCCAGATACTGGGCTGCACGGGCATTCATGTCGGCGGTATAGAACTGGTAGGAATCCGGCCCGAGCTGCTTGGAACGAAACAAGGCGGTTTCGGCATTCGCCAGCAGGCTGACCACGCTGGTACCGTCGTCCGGGAACAGACTCACGCCCATGGACAGGGACAGGAACAGGTCCTGCCCCTCCAGCTGAACCGGAGTGGCAAACTGACCGTATACGGACTGGATGAAATCCGGTATCCGCCCGGCCAGCCGCTCGTGACTCAGGGTGAAAACGAACAGGTCCGCCCCCAGGTGCGCCAACTCGGCCTCGTCCGACTCCTGTTTCGACAGGCGCCAGGCCACCTCGCGCAGCAGGGCGTCGCCGCATTCATGCCCGAGAGTATCGTTGATGCGATGGAAGCGATCGATATCCAGACAGACCAATGCCAACGATGTTTTCTCACGGGCCGCCTGTTCCAGCCTTCGTTTCAGCCGCTCCTGAAACAGGTAACGATTGGGCAGATCGGTCAGCGGATTGTAGTGCAGCAGGTAGCGCAGCCGGTCCTGCATACCCATTTGTTCCGTGATGTCCTTGCCGGTTGAGACGTAGTGGGTGAAGGGACGTTCGCCGGTGGCACTGAAGGGAGTGATGACCTTCTCCTCATAGAAGATGCTGCCGTCGCGACGCTTATTCACAAAGACGTCGGCAAAGGCCTCACCCGCGGCAAGGGTCTTCCACAGCCGGCGGTAGAAACCCTCATCCTGCAGGCCTGATTTGACGATATTGGGCGATCGCCTTCGCACCTCCTCGCGATTGAAGCCGGTCACTTTCTCGAAGGCCTGGTTCACGTATTCGATACGGCCGCGATTATCGGTGATCATCACCAGTTCGTCGGTCTGTTCCAGCGCACTGGAGAGCATGCACATCTCGGCCTCACGACGGCGCCGTTCGGAGATATCGACCAGCGTGGCGCGGAGCAGCCGTCGTCCCTCAGCTGGCATTCGCACCAGGGTGACCTGGGTCGACAATGCTCCCCCATCACGATGCCTGAAGGTCCATTCGAAGACGAGAGTCTCACCTGCCAGCACCCGCGCAGAGTCGGCCAGGATACCGAATTGGCTGGGCCGCCCATCGGGCTGACAGGCCGGACTGATGCCCAGAAGATCCAGCGCCAGCAGGTCCTCACGGTCATGCCCCAGCATGTCACAGACCCGGGGATTGGCCTCGACGAAGACGCCCGCATCGAGGTCGAACACCAGGATGCCCTCGGGGGCATACTCGACCAGGTTCTGATACTGGCGCGTACGTTCTGCCAGCCGGTCCAGGGTGTGATCCCGCTCCCATTCCAATGCCAGGCGCTTCGCGAAGGGTTTCAGCAGCCGCCGGGTCCATTGATTGATCTGCAGCGGACGGGTATCCATGACCGCCACCAGACCGCGCACCCGGTTGCGGGAATCCAGCATGGGAGCACCGAAATAACTGTCGATACCGAGCTGAAGCAACATCTCGTCATGCGGATACTCCTGCCTCAACCCACTGGGAATGAACTCCATGTTGCGGTCCAGCACGTCCTGGCAGGGGGTGCCGTGCAGGGAATAGTCGAAGGGGTCGAGAAACTCGCCGTCCGCCCACAATGCCTTGATTGTCGCAGTGCCGGGATCATCCTCCCGCACCAGGGCGATGTAGGCGTAGCGCGCCTCGTACAACCCGGCCAGATCACGCACGCAACGGCGGTAGAAATCCTCATCACCCTGACAATCGCCACCCGCCACCGCCAGGGTGCCGAGGGCGCGCTCGTATTTGTCCTGTTCAGTCACATCGTCCAGCACCAGCAACAGCCGACGCTCATCACTGCCGGTGTCGTCCTGAAGTTCAATCACGGACAGATCCACCGCGAGGGTTTCGCGTCCGGTATTGAGCTGCAGACGGCGATCGAACAGCGAGCCACGATTGACAAGAACCGTCTGGACCAGCTCGATCAGACCGGGGTGGTGAAGGACCGTGTCCAGCCGGCGACCGTGCAGCATGGCATGGTCATTGTGCACGAACCAGGCGAAGAACTGGTTGGTGGTGACAATCCTCGTCTCCTGGTCAAGCACGGCCAGTCCGACCGGGACACTGCACAGGATCCGCCCGGCAATACTCTCCAGCAGCGCATCACCGCCATTCGACACGGGAAATTCCGCAAAGCGTTCATTCATAGTCAAACCAACGCCTCCGGCAACGGGGTTGCGGGTCGTCAGCTGCGGGGGCATGGCAGACAGGAATCGGCCTCACCGCGGGATCGGGGCGGGAGACCCGGCAGGTTTATTTATCCTAGACTTATTTCTCGGTTTCGCAAGGATTCAGGATATTGACGGCATTGGTGGCGTTCACCAGTTCCTCGGCCACATCGGTAAGCTTCCGGCGCTGGGAACGGGCATGCCCGCGCAGACGCCCGAAGGCCAGTTCGCTGGTGAGATTGTAACGTTCCATCAACAAACCCACAGCCTGACTGACCCGGCGATCGCCCTGCAATGCATTACTGAGATGGTACTCGCTCCGGCGCAGGCGCACCAACTCCCGAGCCCGGTACAGGGCGGTCTCGATGGCCGGAATCAGCTGACTCATGTGCACCGGTTTGACCAGGTAGCAGAGAGCGCCCAACTCGCCCAGCGCCAAAACCAGGTCTTCCTCACTGTAGGCGGTCAAGGCAATGAAGGGGATGTCTCTCTGCTTCAGTCGTTCCGCCAATTCCACACCGGACAGCCCGGGCATCCGTATGTCCAGAATCACCAGATCGACATCTGCCTGCTCCAGCAACTCCAGGGCCTGTTCCCCGCTGTCCGCCGCGTGGACCTCATATCCTGCCTGCCTCAATCCCTGAGTGACAGTAGCCAATACCAGGCGGTCGTCTTCCACGACCATCAGGCTTACATCCGACATACATCACCCTTTATGGATCTACGCCATATCACAACATTGACGATCTCTGACTTTAACATGTAACCTACCTATATAACCACTTATAAGCGCTTACTTATATGTTAATTATTTGTCACCACGCCGGCAGTGATTGATGCAAGATACAGAATCAGGCATATGGGTAGCACATGATCCGGCATGACAAACACCTCATTCGATCACAAACAGCTTACCGAAGTTGGCAATATCCAGGATCTTCCTCACTGACTCGCTGGCACCGCGCAACACCACCCGGCTGGAACTCTCACCGGCATGCTGACGCAACAGCAGCAACATACCCAGCGCAGAACTGTCCATATATTCTGTCTGGCTCAGATTGACGATATAGCGCAGGTGTGAATCCCTATAGCGATAGGCCTCACGAAACTCCCTCTGCATGGAGAAATCGAACTGCCCCTTGATATCGATGACGACCTTCTCGTCATGCTCGGAATACTGGCTGGATATTGACATCCCCGCTTCCCCCAATTCCCCATAATCTGTCAGAAAAGTTCAATATCACCGGTATCCATGGAAGACTGAACCACTGTCTTGCGGCCAGCCGTCCGCCATTGTTCGCGCAGGGCCTGCAGTCGCTCCTGCACCACCCTGGCTTCAGCCTCGATCCGTTCCGGATTGCCTGTCGCGTCCCCCAGTGAGCACACGGCGCCGCTGATCGAATTCAGATGTGTCGCATGCCGCTGCGTCGAGTCGAGGGTCTGCATGACCATGTCCTCAAACTGGAAAGACTGCACAGCCTGACCGACCGCATCATTGATGCCGGCGCTGACTCGCGCCAGTTCCTCAGCACGCTCCACAATGAAAGCATTGAGGTCAGCCACTTCCTCGAACGCCCGGTCCACTCGGCCCTTACCCTCGATGGTGACGTTCATATCCCGCCCTGCCATGGCACTGACCGTATCACGCACTCGCGCTATGGCATCACGGCCGGAATTGACCCGTTCTCGGATCTGCTCGTTCATGGCATTGGAGCGCTGGGAAAGCTGACGCACCTCATCGGCCACCACCGCGAAGCCGCGACCCGCTTCACCGGCGCGCGCGGCCTCGATGGCGGCATTAAGCGCGAGGAGATTGGTCTGATCAGCAATGGTCTTTACGTCTTCCAACAGGCTGAAGATGCCGTCCATATGCTCGACCATGTCGTCAATCTGATGCACTGTTTCCACGCTCTGGCGACTGATATCGACCAGGGTATCGACGAAATACTGCATCAACTCCCTGGCCTCGCGGATAAAGCCATGCATGCCGGCGGTGGAACCCTCGCCCGATGTGGTACGCTCGATGATACACTCCACCAACTGCTCCTCGCAGCGCACACTGTTGTTGAGTACCTGGAAGCTGTCGGTCAGATCATGAACGGCCTCGGACAGCAGGCCTCGCATGCGAGCGACCTCCTCTTCCACACCGGCCGCACCTGTGCGCACCATCGTTGTGTACTCTGAAACGACGTCCTGCACCCGGCCACCCGCCTCCTTTCCGTCCGGCTCATCCGGCACCACAACAGTCGTGGGAGAGAACGGATACAGACCATTTCTGATCGTTGTTGCCAGCCATACCAGGGTCAGCACGACTACCGGCCACAGTGGCTGGCCTGCATATATCAGATAGCCGCACAGCGCACCGCTAAGGGACAACGCCGGCAGCAGGCGCACCAGTAGTGTTCGCTTTTCATTCATGATCGGTTCCCGTGCATTCGACCCGTTCTGAAGCGTTTCGTTCCTTATCCAGCCCGAGTATCCTCTCGGCGACCAGCCCCAGCGGCACTACTTCGTCCACAGCCCCCAGTTCAACTGCTTCGCCCGGCATGCCCCAGACCACGCTGGTTGCCTCGTCCTGTGCCAGGGTGCGGGCCCCGGCCTGTTTCAACTCGAGCAGACCCCGGGCACCGTCATCCCCCATACCTGTCAGCAGCACACCAATCGCGTTCATCCCAGCAGTCTGGGCCACCGACCGGAACAGCACATCGACCGAGGGGCGATGTCGGTTGACCGGTGGCCCATCGTCGATTCGGCAATGAAGACGCGCTCCGCTGCGTTCGACCAGCAGATGCTTCCCGCCGGGGGCGACGTAGGCATGTCCCGGCACGATCTGCTGCCCGTCCTCGGCCTGGCAGACAGCCAGCGCACTGACACCGTTCATGCGCCGGGCAAAAGGCAGGCTGAACTCGGCAGGAATGTGCTGGGTGATCACCACTGCCGGAGCATCGGCCGGCAGCCGCATCAGCACCTCCTTGATGGCCTCGGTACCTCCAGTGGAGGCACCGATGGCAATCAGGCTGTGCGTGGTCCGGAAGCGTTCCGCTGCATTGCGGCGAGGAATCACCGCATCGGCGCTGTAGCGTCGAATTGTCTCTGGCATGATCCGTTCCGGTCCACAGGGCCTGGGCCGTGCCTTCGCCGCGGTCCTGACTTTACCGATCAGAATTTCTGCATACTCCTCCAGACCGGCCTGGACATCGAGCCTGGGCTTGGTGACGAAATCCACCGCTCCGATCTCCAGCGCATTCAGGGTGACATCCGCCCCCTGCTCCGTGAGCGAGGACACCATCACCACCGGCATGGGGCGCAGCCGCATCAGGTTCCGGAGAAAGGTGATGCCATCCATGCGCGGCATCTCCACGTCCAGGGTAATGACATCAGGGTTGAGCTGCTTGATCTTCTCACGTGCGGCGTAGGGATCGGTCGCCGTACCCGCGACCTCGATACGCGGATCCTTGTCGAGGATCTCGGTCAGCACCTTACGCACCAGGGCCGAGTCGTCCACAATCAGAACGCGTATCGGATCGGGCTGCATCTTCATCCTGTTCATTCGAACAGCTCCACCTCACCCTCCATCGGGTGACGTTCAATCTCCTCCAGGTAACGGACCTCGCGCTGCACAATAGTGTCATTGTGCAGGGAGCGCAGCCGCTTGATTCGCGCACGGCCCGATAGCGGATGATAGAGCACCTTGCGCGGATAGATGTCACCCAGATCCTCCGCCGCCACCTGAAAGCCTTCCGTGCTCAGGTAGTCCCGGATGAATTCGATGTTGCGGCGGCCGATGTCAGTCATGCCGGCAATCATTCGTCCACCGCCGAATACCTTTACCTCCAGATTACGCCGCGAACCGCCGTGCTTGAGAATTGTGTTGATGAGATGTTCCATGGCGAAATTCCCATAGCGGTTGGCCGCGCTCAGGCTCGTACTGGCACAACGCTCGTTGGGATCCGTGCCCATGGGCAGCATGAAATGGTTCATCCCGCCGATACCCAGAACCCGGTCCCGCACGCAGGCGGAGATACAGGAGCCGAGCACAGTGGCAACCAGTTCATCTTGGCGTGTCACGTAATACTCACCTGGCAGGATTTTCGCGGCATGACGCTGGTTGCCATTATCCCAGTAACGGTTTACGTGCTCGAATCCCGGCAGCGCAGCAGGGGCCGACGGAATGCACCGGGTATAGGCGGTACCTGTGCCTCCCTGCATCATGACAGCCTCCTGTAGATGGTGTTACCGACCAGCCGAAAGGCCTCGCTGACATTGTGCAGCGACTCGGAGTGACCGAGAAACAAACAGCCTTCCGGTGTCAGCAGTTCGGAAAAGCGCGCAACCAGATCACGCTGTGTCTCCTTGTCGAAATAGATCAGCGTATTGCGACAGAAGATCATGTCGAACGGACCACGCATGGGCCATTTCCGTATCAGGTTGAGCTGACGAAATGTGATCAACCGCCGCAGTTCGCTGACCACTCTGACCTTTCCGGCATTCCGGTCACGACCGCGCAGGAACCAGCGCTGTAGCCGCGCTCGCTCGATCTTGTCCACCTTATCCTGCGCATAGATACCCAGGCGACCAAACTCCAGGACATCGGTATCCAGGTCAGTTGCCAGTATCCGAGCATCCCAATTCTCGATGTCGGTCAGGGTCTCGGCCAGAACCATTGCAATCGAATAGGGTTCCTGTCCGGTGGAACAGCCGGCCGACCAGACGCGCAGCCGGCGTCGCCCATCATCATGTCGAACCAGCTCCGGCAACAGATGCTGGCGCAGATAGTCGAAATGGTGCTGTTCCCTGAAGAAGGCCGTGAGGTTGGTGGTCAGGGCGTTGACCATACGCACCAGTTCTTCTGCATCACCCTGTTGCAGCAACGCACAGTATTCACTGAAGCCACTCAGCCCCAGCTGCCGCAACCGCCTCGACAGGCGGCTGTAGACCAGTTCACGCTTGGCTTCGCTGAGGTTGATCCCGGTCTGCTCCCGCACCATATCCCGCAGAAAGGCGAAATCCTGGTCGTCGAAGCGGAACTCCCGGGTATCCGGGATGACTGCTTCAGCCATGGCCTGCACGTGCGTCCTCCGGGCTCAGTATTTGAAGAAGCCGGTGAGGCGTGCCAGATACACGGCCTCATCCTGCAGCGATCGCGACGCTTCCGCCGCCTGTTCGACCAGCGCTGCATTCTGCTGTGTCATCTCGTCCATCTGCATCACCGCCTTGTTGACCTGCTCTATGCCAACCGACTGCTCCTGGCTGGCCGAGGCAATATCGGCGACGATATCGTTCACCATTTTCACACCGCCGACGATCTCATGCAGGGTCCTGCCCGAGGCATCCACCAACTCCGAGCCCTGCTCAACCTTGCTCACACTGTCCTCGATCAGCCCCTTGATCTCACGAGCCGACTCGGCGCTGCGCTGAGCCAGGTTGCGAACCTCGCCTGCAACCACCGCGAAGCCACGACCCTGCTCGCCGGCCCGCGCCGCTTCCACCGCGGCATTCAACGCCAGCAGGTTGGTCTGGAAAGCAAGCTCATCAATCACGCCGATGATGTCGGCAATGCGTCTGCTCGATTCGTTGATCTCGCCCATGGCGGCTATGGTGCTTTCGACCACCTCGCCGCCACGTTCAGCCTGATCACTGGCATTCATCGCCAGCTGGTTTGCCTGCTGGGCATTGTCGGCGTTCTGCTTCACCGTGGAGGTCATCTGCTCCATGCTGGAGGCAGTCTCCTCCAGACTCGAGGCCTGCTCCTCGGTGCGCTGATTCAGCGAGTCATTGCCCTGGGCAATCTGCCGCGCCCTGTCGGCGATGCGATTGGAGGTCGTGCTCAGGTCGTTGGATATCCCAACCAGATTCCCCACCATGTTCTTCAGTGACTGCATGAGTCTGCCGAGTTCATCCTCACGGCGCACATCGATCTTCATCTTGAGATTTCCTGACGAAACCCCTTCTGCGACCAGCATGGCCTCGCGCAGCGCGCCGGTAATGCCGCGCACGATCAACACGGCAACACCCACCGCCGCGGCCAGCGCCAGAATCAGGCCGATGGCGATCCAGTTGCGGGTGGCCGCATAGTCTGCACTGGCCGATTTATAGGCGGTTTCCGCCACTTCAAGCTGCAGCTGCTTGAGCGCGGCTGCGCCCTGTTTGACCGGCTCGTAAGCAGGCTCCATCACTTCATAGGCGATGCGACGCGCTTCCTCCAGTTTGCCGTCGCGCAGGGCATCGATGCCAGCGTTGAGCCCGTTACGGACAAAGTGCGTACGGTCCGCCGCCCAGCGCTCTGCCAGCCGCTTCTCCTCTGCCGTAAGGTAGGTCTCCATGTATTGCTTCCAGATCGCGCTGATTTGCTCACGGTTGGCCTCGATACGCGCAGTGTTCTCGCGAATGCGTTCCGACGTGGGCCGGTTGACGGCATCCAGCAGATAGCCGCGATTCTCCATCACCCGTTCCAGGATGTCGGAAATCTGCCCGGTAGGCACCAGACGATCGTCATACACCGTTGCCAGGGCCTGATTAGAATGCCGCATGCCGTTGAGTGCTGCAGTGCTGCCGATCACGGCCGTGATGGTCAACAACAGCACCACCGCGCTCAGGCGCAGGCGGATACTGGGATTGCGCAGCCGTGCCAGCATACCGGGTATCCCTGTGCGCACGATGCGACCCTCGCGGACTGCCAGCCCTCTGGCCGTACCCTCCCGGAAGGCCTTGTAGGCACGTTCGGCCGCCTCGATCTGCGCCCGGCTGGGTTTGGTGCGCAACGACATGTAGCCGATGATGCGGCCGTCTTCCCGGATCGGGTTTGCATTGGCCTCCACCCAGTAGTAGTCGCCGTTCTTGCAACGGTTCTTCACCATCCCCTTCCAGGGCCTGCCCGCCTTCAGGGTACGCCACAGGTCCTCGAAGGCAGCCGGCGGCATGTCGGGATGCCGCACGATGTTGTGGGGTGCGCCAATCAGCTCTTCCTCGCTGAAACCGCTCACTTCCACAAAGGTCTTGTTGACGTAGGTGATGCGGCCCTTGAGATCGGTCTTGGACACGATGCTCGCGCGTTCATCGAACGTATGCTCCACGTCCGTCACCGGCAGATTTTTCCGCATTTCAGTACTCCTTCAGACGGCGATACCTCTGCATCAGGGAAGACCTAGAACTCCTCCCATTCGTCATCGCTGCCCCGCGCGCGCTCGACAACCGGCGCCCGGGAAGGTGCCGGATTCACCGATCTGGATTCAGTGGCTGCCTGCGTTGCTGCGGGACGCTGGGCAGATGCAGACACGGCACGGACGGACGTGGCAGCGCCGCTGACCTTGAATGCACCCACCTGATGGTTGAGGGCCTGGGCCTGTTCCTCCAGCGATTTCGAAGCCGCAGCGGCCTGCTCCACCAGAGCGGCATTCTGCTGAGTGACCTCATCCATCTGCATCACTGCCTTGTTGACCTGCTCGATGCCGGCCGACTGCTCCTGGCTGGCGGCGGCGATCTCGGCGACGATATCAGTCACCTTCTTCACACTGCCCACGATCTCCTCCAGAGTCTTGCCGGAGGCATCCACCAGTTCCGAGCCCTGACCCACCTTACTTACACTGTCCTCGATCAGTTCCTTGATTTCGCGGGCTGACTCGGCACTGCGCTGCGCCAGATTGCGCACCTCCCCGGCAACCACTGCGAAACCACGGCCCTGTTCGCCGGCCCGCGCCGCCTCCACCGCGGCATTCAACGCCAACAGGTTGGTCTGGAAGGCGATTTCATCGATCACACCGATTATGTCGGCGATACGCTTGCTGGAATCGTTGATCTCACCCATAGCGGCCACCGCCTGGCTGACGACCTGTCCACCGCGCTCGGCCTGTTCACGCGCACTGACTGCCAGCTGATTGGCCTGCTGCGCATTATCGGCGTTCTGCTTCACCGTGGAGGTCATTTCCTCCATGCTTGAGGCAGTCTCCTCCAGGCTGGAAGCCTGCTCTTCCGTGCGTTGTGAAAGATCTGCATTGCCGGAAGCGATCTCACCGCTGGAGCTCCTGATGGAGTCTGCAGCACCCTTGATCTCGATCACCAGTGCCTCGATCTTTCCGGCAAACTTGTTGAAGCCGGCGGCAAGCTGACCGATCTCATCGCGTCCCTGGGCATCCAGGCGACGGGTGAGATCACCCTCGCCTTCGGCGATGTCGTTCAACGCGGTCACAGCTGCATGCAGCGGCCGGACAATGGCGCGGATCATGACCAGCGACAGGACAATGGCCAGCGTGGCGGCAATGCTCGCCAGCGCCAGATACAGGACAAGATCCGAGTGAGCTTCGCTGCGCAGATGCCCGGCCTCCGTGCCGAGATCGGAGGCCAGACGATCCTCGACCTCCTTGAGCAGATTGATCTTGGCGGTCTGCTGATCGAACCAGCGGCCGGCGTCGATACCGAAGTTGCCCTTGCCGGCGCGTTCGAAGGCCACCTGGCGCATGCGCTCCACCTCACGCACTGCGCTGCCCTGCATCTTGGTTTCGTAGAATTCCACCTCGGTATCGGTGGCCAGGTTGCGGAACATCTTCAGGAAGGCCTCCTGCTCGGCGACCAGGGCAGCGAAGCGTACGAACATGCCGGGCGCGAATCGATCCGCAGCAAAGGTGTTCGCCAGCACGGCCCGCTCAACGCCTGCACGCTCTTTGGCCAGGAGAAAGCTCTCATAGCCGGCCAGTTCCCGCACAATCGCGCCCTGATCCGTCTGCTTGGCGAGTTGAGCCACGATATCCAGCATCCTGGCGTTGAGACCGGTGTAGTAACCGATCGCGTCCGCGCCCTTGATATCCAGCCGCGACACCGCGGCGCGGATCTGGCCGATACCATCCAGATCCCGCAGTGCAGCATCCAGCGGCCCGGTAACCGTGCTGCCCAGATCCTCCCGCTCCAGCGTTCCGATATACTCACGCAGTTCCGCGGCCCGGGTATCGGTCGTCGCCCGCTGGCCGGGCAGAGCGGAACTGAACTGCTCACCCTTGCTGCCCAGGAAGCCGGCGGTCATGCCGCGCTCCTTCTGGGTTTCATGCACCAGCGCGCTGATGTGTACTGCAAGTTGGGATAATTGCTCCACCCGCTCCATCTCAGCAGCCAACTCACGCTTTTCCATCACCCCCACCAGGGAGAAATACGCCAACCCGAGCAGCGGGAATACCAACATGAGAATGATCTTGTTGCGAATCGCGAGATTCGATATGAGTCCAAACATGGTTTATTCCTCCGTTTGGGAAAGCGCCGGCTCGACACCGGCCTGATGCGTGGATGCGTTGATATCCTGAAGTTCTTCAGAACTGAGCAGGCGATCTATATCAAGCAGCATGACCATTTTTTCATCCACCGTGGCGATGCCTTCGATGAAGTCAGTCTGAATGTTGTCACCAAAATCCGGTGGCGGCCTGAGCTCGCCTCGATCGACGGTAACGACATCGGAGACCCCGTCGACAACCACGCCCAGCGTGCGCCGGCGCTCGCCATCGATGATGGTGAGTACGATTACCACGGTGACGGGAGTGTATTCGACCCGATCCAGATTGAATCGCATGCGCAGGTCGATGATTGGGACGATGGTGCCACGCAGGTTAAGAACCCCCTGCATGTATTCCGGTGTATTCGGGACACGGGTTACGGGCATCCAGCCCTTGATCTCCTGTACCCGCAGAATTTCGACGCCGTATTCCTCGCCATCCAGAGTGAAGGTCAGAAACTGGGCTCCGCTGTCGTCGCGGGCCAGTTCGCTGGTCACCGCCAGTTCGGAGCCGCTCGCCGCGCGCGTCGCCATATCAAGCTCTTTGCCTGTAGCCATAAGCTGTGCTCTCCTGCTCAGAAGTTCGTGCATTGCGGATCACTCCGGCGATATCAACGATCAGTGCCACCGACCCGTCGCCGAGTATGGTCGCGCCCGAGATACCTTCGACCCGCCTGAAGTTGGTTTCCAGTGACTTGACCACCACCTGCTGCTGCCCGAGCAGATCATCGACGAGCAGCGCTACCCGTCGGCCTTCGCCCTCGACCACCACCAGCAGCCCCTCGCTTATATCGCCGCACCGGCTCTGGCCACCGAACAGACTGTCAAGGCGGATCACCGGCAGATAATCTTCCCGCCAGGCGAAGGTCTCGCCGCGCCCGGCGACCTGGTTGATGGAGCCAGGCCGGACCTGGATCGACTCGATGATGGAGATGAGGGGGATGATGTAGTTCTCCTCACCGACGGCAACGGTCTGACCGTCAAGAATGGCCAGGGTCAGGGGCAGACGAATCGTGAAGGTCGATCCCTTGCCGAATTCGGAGGCGATCTCGATCGAACCACCCAGGCCCTGGATATTGCGTCGTACCACATCCATGCCCACGCCGCGCCCGGAGACGTCACTGACCTGCTGCGCGGTTGAAAAGCCGGGCATGAAGATGAGTTCATGGATCTGCTCAGGCGATAATTCGGCGTCATCGGGAATCAGCCCGCGCTCAACGGCCTTGGCCCGGATGCGCTCGGCGTTCAGGCCACGGCCGTCGTCACGGATCTCGATGACAATGTTGCCCCCCTTGTGAAAGGCATTGAGACCCAGCCACCCACATGCTTCCTTTCCGGCGGCCCTGCGCTCCTCCGGCGGCTCTATACCGTGATCCAGGGCATTACGCACCAGATGTACCAGCGGGTCGCCGATGTGTTCGACCACGGTCTTGTCCACCTCGGTGGACTCACCACCGATCTCGAGTTCCACCTCCTTGCCGAGGCTGCTGCTCAGGTCATGCACCATGCGCGGAAAACGGTTGAACACGAAGCCGATACGCAGCATGCGCATGCGCATGACCTGATCCTGCAACTCGCGTGTATTGCGCTCGAGCTGCGCCAGACCGTCATGCAGCCGCTGCAGTCGGCTCATGTCAAAATCCTCGCCCAGGGTGCTGAGCATGGATTGGGTGATCACCAGTTCGCCCACCAGATTGATCACCGAGTCCACCTTGTCGATATTAACCCGGATCGAGGAACCGTCCATCCCGGCGCCGGAGGCACGCCGGTCACCGTTGCGTCGCCGGTCACCGCCGCGCCGGCGCTCCAGCATCAGTTCGCCGGCCACCCCTTCCTCGGCGTCGGCCATGCCTTCGCCCGGTGCGGACAGTGGCTCAATCACAAGTTCGCACTCATCCTCGACCCAGGCGAAGACCTCATCGAGGCTCGCACGCGGGATATCACCCTGCAGCTTCAGTTTCCAGGCGAGATAGCTCTGTTCCGGGTCGATGTCGGCGAATGCCGGCAGGGCGGCGGTATCCACCTCGATTTCGAGTTCGCCGAGTCCATCAAGTTCGCGCAGAATCCGTACCGGCTCGTTGCCGGTGAGAAAGAAATCCGGATGCGGCCGGAAATCCACACGCCAGCCGCACCCGTTCCCATCAGTATCGGCAACCGACGCTGTCGTCACAGTGGCTTCGCCTTCCTGCTCCAGCAACCGTCGTAACCGCGTCTCCAGGTCGCGGCTGCATTCCGGCGTCTGCTCTCCATCCTCGCGACAATGGGCGAGCAGCTCCCGGATGCAGTCGACCGACTGCAACAGCAGATCTACCGTTTCACGTTCGGGCTGACGGGTGCCGTTGCGCATCTCATCCAGCAGCGTTTCCACGAGGTGGGTGAACCCTGATATGGCGGTCAGGCCGAAGGTGCCGCTGCCACCCTTGATGGAATGGGCGGCACGGAAAATCCCATTGAGCAGTTCCGGATCGTCACAGTCGCCGTCAGACAGTGCCAGCAGACTCGACTCCATGATATCCAGACCTTCGAAACTCTCCTCGTAGAAGGTCTGCAGGAATTGCGATGTGTCGATACTCATCTGCCCATGTCTCCTTCGGCCCGTCTGGCCGACTTCATCCCAGGACCTTCTTGACTGTGGCCAGGAGTTGGTCGGGACTGAAGGGTTTGACAATCCAGCCGGTCGCCCCGGCCGCCTTGCCTTCCTGCTTCTTGTCCGCACCGCCTTCCGTGGTCAACATCAGGATGGGCGTGAATTTATAGCTGGGCAGGCCACGCAACTCCCGGATCAGACTGATACCGTCCATCACCGGCATGTTCACGTCGGAGATGACCAGGTTGAAGGCCTTGCCCTTGGCGGCATTGAGCGCCTTCTGACCGTCCTCGGCCTCGACCACCTCATGGCCATCCTGCTTTAGCGTGAATGCCACCATCTGGCGCATCGAAGCCGAATCATCCACTGCCAGTATCGTTGCCATTGCAGTTCTCCCTTTATGATTGAAAGCGTTCGCGCTAGCGGTCGTGCCCGGTCAGGCCACTTCCGGCAGTGACAGAATATTCGTCAATCCTGTCAGCCGGGCGGCGTCGATCAACGCCGGTGAAACCGCCGCCCAGTGGCATTCCAGCCCCAGGGTTTTCGTTTCCTGCATGAAGGCGCACAACAATTGCAGCGCGGCAGCGTCGAAACGCTCCGCCTCCTTGGCATCCAACTGGATGGGAAGAGCCTGCTGCAGTCCATCAGCAAGCATGGCTCTCAGGGATTCAATCCTGGTGATGTCTATCGATCCGTTCAGATCGATGCGGGTGTGGTTGGTCATCTGACTGCCCCCTGGTCCTGTAATACTGAATGCCGGCGAAGCACGCTGGCGTCGCATCTGGCGTTCCCTTCAACCGGCAGGATTTGGGGCAGTCGAAGGTGTGCGGGAAATGCGGGAAGCAAATCCCATGCCTTTTTCTGACAAAACGGAGGATCGGTATATTCCGGATGATCTCTTGCAACTGGAACTCACACCGGAAATATAGTTAAGCCATTGTTATTTATTTATTATTTTCAGGCCGCGCGATGAAGCGGAATGCAGCGCTTTCCATTGGGGGGAACTGACTCAACCCCGTCGCCGAGCGGATATCGGCTACAGATTTTTGTCGCAACGGATCAGGGTGTCGGCGCATCGACGCCAGAATCGCATCGCAAAATGAGTGGGCATGGCAGCGCAGATCCGCCGACTCAACTCAATACGGGACGCTACGCGGAAAACATAAGGAAGGGATTATACAGCGTTCAAACACATCGGCCGGAGACCGAAGGACTATCACACGGCCTTGCGGCCGATCAGTTCGATGGGGTAGCCGTCGGGGTCCTCGACGAAGGCGATGATGGTGGTGCCGGCGTTCATCGGGCCGGCCTCGCGCAGGATTTTGCCGCCGCGGTTGCGGATCCGCTCGGCGGCCTGGTAGACATCGTCCACCTCGATGGCGATGTGGCCGTAGCCGTCGCCGAGGTCATAGGACTCCGTGTCCCAGTTGTACGTCAGTTCCAGGACGGTGTTCTCCGACTCGTCGCCGTAGCCGACGAAGGCCAGGGTAAACCGGCCGTCCGGGTAATCCTTCTGGCGCAGCAACTGCATGCCCAGCACTTCGGTATAGAATCTGATCGAGCGGTCCAGGTCGCCGACCCGCAGCATGGTGTGCAATATCCGCATGGCTGTTCTCCTGAGAAGATCAAAAGAAAAGAGCGCCACGGAAAACACGGAAAGCACGGACATGTATTGCTATATGCCAAGGCGCTGCGCGCTTGGCAGTATCATGATAACCCAGATGACTCCGTCATGCCGGCGGAGGCCGGCAACCAGGCGCCTCATCCCCCTGGATTCCGGCCTACGCCGGAATGACGAAGAGGGAACCAATCGGGGGATGTATAATAGGTTCGTCCGTGCTTTCCGTGTTTTCCGTGGCGCTCTTTTATAATCACCGCCGCCGTCGCGCAGCAATGCGCAGGCGCAGGGCGTTCAGTTTAATGAAACCCTCGGCATCCTTCTGGTCGTAGGCGCCGGCGTCGTCCTCGAAGGTGGCGATGGACTCGTCGAACAGGCTGTCGGACGCGGACTGGCGGCCGACGACGATGACATTGCCCTTGTACAGCTTCAGCCGCACCCTGCCGTTGACGGTTCGCTGAGAGGCGTCGATCATCTCCTGCAGCATCTCGCGCTCCGGGCTCCACCAGTAGCCGTTGTAGATGAGCTCGGCGTAGCGCGGCATCAGTTCGTCCTTCAGGTGCGCGACCTCGCGGTCCAGGGTCAGGGACTCGATGGCGCGGTGGGCCTTGAGCAGGATGGTGCCGCCGGGGGTTTCGTAGGCGCCGCGGGATTTCATGCCGACATAGCGGTTCTCGACAATGTCGGCGCGGCCGATGCCGTTCTCGCCGCCGATCCTGTTCAACTGCTCCATCACCTGACCGGGCGTGACCGCCTGGCCGTCGATGGCGACCACGTCGCCCTTCGCGTAGGTCAGTTCGATGTAAGTAGGAGTATCGGGCGCCTGTTCCGGCGACACGGTCCAGCGCCACATGCCCTCTTCCGGCTCGGCCCAGGGGTCCTCCAGGATGCCGCCCTCGTAGGAGATGTGCAGCGAGTTGGCGTCCATGGAATAGGGCGATTTCTTGCCCGCCTTGGCGAAGTCCACCGGAATGTCATGTTCCTTCGCATAGGCCATGAGTTTCTCGCGCGACAGCAGGTCCCACTCGCGCCAGGGGGCGATCACCTTCACGTCGGGCTTGAGCGCATAGGCGCCGAGTTCGAAACGCACCTGGTCGTTGCCCTTGCCGGTGGCGCCGTGGGCGATGGCATCGGCCCCGGTCTCGTTGGCGATCTCCACCAGGCGTTTGGCGATCAGCGGGCGGGCGATGGAGGTGCCGAGCAGGTACTCGCCTTCGTAGAGGGTATTGGCGCGGAACATCGGGAACACATAGTCGCGGGCGAACTCCTCGCGCAGGTCCTCGATGTAGATCTCCTTCACGCCCATGGCGCGGGCCTTCTCCCGCGCCGGCTCGACCTCCTCGCCCTGGCCGATATCGGCGGTGAAGGTGACAACTTCACAGTTATAGGTATCCTCCAGCCACTTGAGAATGACCGAGGTATCCAGACCGCCGGAATAGGCCAGTACGACTTTCTTGACGTTGGACATGGGATGGACTCCGAATATATTCGATATAAACGCAGAGGACGCAGAGGCGCTAAGGCGCAGAGATATTCAATATAAAGACCATTGTCATTGCGAGCGCAGCGAAGCAATCTCGGAATGCTGGCAATGCGGCTTGTGCGAAGAGATTGCTTCGCTGCGCCCATAGAAGCCCTTCGGGCTTCATTATGGGTACCCCACCCTGCGGATCTGGGCATCGCAATGACGTGAATATATTTGTACCTTTGCGCCTCCGCGCCTCTGCGTCCTCTGCGTTACTCCCGCTTACTTAGCCTTGACCTTCGCACTCCGCCGCAACCGCGACAGTAGCCGCCGCGCCAGTTCGCCGAACAGTTCGGTCTGGGTCGGGTGCGGGTGGATGGCGTTGCCGACCTGCTCCAGGGTAAGCCCTGCGCTGACCATCATCACCGCCTCGCCGATCAGGGTGTCGGTGTGGTCGGCCAGGAAGTGCACGCCGATGATGCGGCCGGTGGCCTTGTCGGCGACCAGCTTGATCAGGCCATGCTCCTCCTTGTTGATCATGGCCTTGGCATCGATGTTCATGGGCACCTTGGCCTCGACCGCGTCGATGCCCTTCTCCTTGGCCTGCGCCACCGACAGGCCGACGAAGCCGGCCTCGGGGCGGGTGAAGATGACGCCGCAGTCCTTGTCCTGATCGTACTTCATGTCCTCGCCCAGGATGCTCATGGCGGCCACCCGGCCCTGCTGGGCGGCGGTGTGCGCCAGCATCAGGCCGCCGATGACATCGCCGATGGCGAAGATGTGCGGAACGCTGGTGCGGCAACGGGCATCGACCTTCACGGCCGGGCCGTCGGTGGCGATGCCGGCCTGGTCCAGATTGAGGCCGTCGATCTCGGGCCGCTTGCCGGTGGCCATGATGACATAGTCGGCCTTGAGCTGGTGCGACTTGCCCTCGGCATCCGTGTACCTGGCGGTCACCGCGCCGGGCTTGCCGCTGATCTTCTCCAGCTTGACCGAGGTGTGCACGCTCAGGCGCGGATCGTCGTTGAGCACCTGCGTCAGGTGCTTGGCAATCTCGGGCTCAACCTCGGCCAGGATGCGGTCCTGCGCCTCCAGCAGGGTGACCTCGGCGCCGAAGTCCTGGAAGATCTGCGCCATCTCCACGCCGATCGCGCCGCCGCCGACCACCACCAGTTTTTTCGGTGGAGTATCCAGCATCCAGACGGTATCGGAGGTCAGCACCGATCCCGTCTCCAGCCCCTCGCGGGCGCCGTCGATGGGCGGCACGAAGGGCGGCGCGCCGGTGGCGATGACGGCGCAGCCGAAGCTCACCGTCTTGACGTTCTTGCCGTCACCGGCCCGGGCGCGGGTGTGCGGATCGTCCTGGTTGCCGCCGGCATCGATGGCGACATGATGGTCGTCGACGAAGCGGCCATAGCCCTGGATGTAGGTGATCTTCACACCCTTGTCGGTCTTGAGCGCCATCTGGCCGCGCGTCTCCAGCACGTTGCGCCGGTGCCCCTCCAGGGTCTTCCATTCCAGCTTCGCCTGATTGGTGCCCTGGATGCCCAGGTCGGCGTCGTGAGCCCGATCGCGGATACGGTCGGCCGCGGCGCGCCAGGCCTTGGAGGGGATGCAGCCGCGCCACAGGCATTCGCCGCCCGGGTAGGGGGAGTCGTTGATCAGTGCGACCTTGTGGCCGTGACCGGCCAGATCGCGGGCGCAGTCCTCGCCGCCGGGACCGCCGCCGATGACGACGACGTCGTAGTCCCAGTCGCCTTCGGGGATGGCCGGGCCGGTCGGGCCCATCCAGCTCTCGGGCGCCTCGATGAGTTCCTTCAGGTCCTTGAGGTACAGGGCCACGTCGGCACCGTTCACCACCCGGTGATCGCCGGTGATGGTGAAGGGACTGCCCTGCTCGGTGTCGGCGGAGATGGCGAGTATTGCCGCGATGCCCGGCGTGGCGATGGCGTCGAAGTGACTGACGCCGAACATACCCATGTTGGAGACCTGGAAGGTCGAGCCCGAGTATTCCTCGGGCTTGAGCCGACGCTTGCGGGCGCGCTCGACCAGGTCCTGCCAGTCCTCGTTGAGTTCTTCCAGACTGCGCGATTCGCAGCCGCGCAGCACCGGCACCACCAGGCCGCCTTCGACGGCCACAGCCATGCCGACGTCGACATTGGCGCGCTCGACCAGCTGGTCCTGCGGCTTGTAGCACCAGTTCATCTTGGGATGGTTTTTCATCGCCTCGGCGCAGGCCTTGGCGATGGCGACCGTGACCGACACACCCCTGGCCTTGGCGGCCCTGATCAGGCCACCCAGCCGGATGTGGCTGGTGACGTGGAAACTGGGGATGGACAGCGATTCGGTCATGGAGCGGCTGATGGCCGCCTCCAGCTTGTTCATCTTCCGGCCCTCGCCGGGCACGTCCACCTCGGGGAAGCCGCCGGGGGCGGCGGCACCGGCCGGCCTGGCGTTGGCGACATCCGCCGCGACCACGACCCCGCCGGGGCCGGTGCCGGGTACGGTGTTCAGATCCACGCCCTGCTGGCCGGCGATCTTGCGGGCGAACGGCGTCGCCCCCCGGCCCTGCGGACGCGGCGCGGGCGTGCCGCCCGGCACGGAGGCCGGGGTGGACGGACGCGCAGCCGGCGCAGCGGCCGACGGCGCGGAAGCGGCTTGCGCCTGCTCGGCCGGCTTCGCAGCGGCAGGTGCGGCTTCCTCG
>PABG01000068.1 GCA_002699185.1 Gammaproteobacteria bacterium
GAGCGCTTGGACAGGCTGTGAAACACCACGCAGCGGCGGTAGTCGCTGCGGCCCATGGCGGCGGCGGCCTGCAGCAGGCCCGGCGGCGGCGCGGCCTCGTCCGGGTAGATCTCGGAGTAGCATTCGTCGGCGGCGAGGATGAAGTCATGCCGATCGGCCAGTTCGATCAGCCGCTGCAATGCGGGGATGTCCAGCACGGTGCCGGTGGGGTTGCCGGGCGAGCACAGGTACAGCAGCTGGCAATCGGCCCAGACCGCGTCGGGCACCCGGTCGAGGTCAGGCAGGTAGCCCGATTCCGGCGTGGTGTTGAGAAAGTGCGGCTCGGCGCCGGCCAGCAGGGCCGCGCCCTCGTAGATCTGGTAGAAGGGATTGGGCATCAGCACCCGCGGGCGGGCCGCGTTGCGGTTGACCACGGCCTGGGCGAAGGCGAACAGTGCCTCGCGGGTGCCGTTGACCGGCAGCACCATGGTCTGCGGATCCAGGCTGTCGGCCGGCAGCTGAAAACGGCGGATCAGCCAGTCGGCGATGGCGCGGCGCAGTTCGGGCTGGCCGCGGGTGACCGGATACTGCGACAGGCCATGCAGGTGGCTGATCAGGGCCTCGGCGACGAAGTGCGGGGCGGCATGCTTGGGCTCGCCGATGGACAGGTCGATATGGGCTCGATCCGCCGGCGGCGAGCAGTCGGCCTTGAGCCGGGCCAGGCGTTCGAAGGGGTAGGGCTGCAGCCGTTCCAGATCCGGGTTCATGTCCTGATTGAGCCTGATACCTGACGCCGGTCGGCGTGTTATGGTGTGCCGGTCGCACGCCGGCAGCAGGTGCTCCGGTAGTATTGACAGACCCGACATTATACGCGATCCACTGACCCGTGACATACCGCAATACAAGCCTGCTGCCCATCCTCAGCCTGCTGCTGGCCGCCTGCATGTGGGGTACCGTCTGGTATCCCCTGCGTCTGCTCGAAGACGGTGGCCTGCATGGCCTGTGGAGCATCCTGGTCGCCTACAGCACCACCATGCTGCTGGGGCTGGTGCTGCTGTGGCGTCACGCCGGCGAACTGCGCCGCGACCCGCAGGCCCTGGTGGTGATGGCACTGGCCAACGGCTGGTGCAATGTGGCGTTTGCCCTGGCGGTGATCGAAGGGCCGGTGATGCGGGTACTGCTGCTGTTCTATCTCTCGCCCCTGTGGGCGGTGATCCTGGCGCGGCTGATCCTGGGTGAGCGGCTGAGTCGCGAGGCCAGGCTGGTGTTCGCCATGGCCCTGACCGGGGCCCTCATCATGCTGTGGAATCCGGCCCTCGGTCTGCCCTGGCCGCAGGGGAGCGGCGACTGGCTGGCGGTCTCGGCCGGGTTCGGCTTTGCGCTCAGCAATGTGATGATCCGGCGCATGCAGGCGCTGAGTGTGTGGAGCAAGACTGCCGTGAGCTGGGTCGGTGTGCTTCTCGTGGCACTGGCCATGCTGGTCGTGGCCGGACAGACTGAAGTGCCGGCCGTGGCCGGAGGTGTCTGGCTGGGTGCGGTCGGACTGGGCATCTTCGGCATCGTGGTGATGACCCTGACCGTGCAGTACGGCGTCAGCCACCTGCCCATTCACCGCTCGGCGGTGATCCTGCTGTTCGAACTGGTGGCCGGGGCGGTGTCCTCCTACCTGCTGGCGCACGAACTGGTCAAACCGCAGGAATGGGTCGGCGGGGCGCTGATCGTGGCGGCGGCCTATGTCTCCGCCCATGCGGCGCGGAAGCAGGGGGAGGTGGATTGACGGATACCATTTGCTTCGGCACTGGTAACGCAGAGGACGCGGAGGCGCAGAGGCGCAAAGTTATTTCACAATATTCTGATTAGAGCCTGTCATTGCGAGCGAAGCGCGGCAATCTCGTAATGCGGTAGGGCCGTTTGGAGATTATTCGCTACGCTCACCCCTTCGGGGCCGCCCTCCGGGCGTTCTGCGCTCGCAAGCTCGCTTGTGCCACGGCGCTACGCGCCTCGCAATGACGAGGTAGTCTGATATTCATAGAATTTCTTTGCGTCTCTGCGCCTCCGCGTCCTCTGCGTTATCCTCGCCCACAGGAGGGAAGACCCGCATGACGACAACCCAACTGCACCACGTCAGCGTCATCGTCGCCGACACGGCGCGGGCGCTGGAATTCTACCGTGACCTGCTGGGTCTGGCGGTCAACCCCGACCGGCCCGACCTGGGCTATCCGGGGGCCTGGCTGGACGTGGGTGCGGCCCAGATTCATCTGCTGGAATTGCCCAACCCCGACCCGGTCACGGACCGGCCCGCCCACGGCGGCCGCGATCGCCACTTGGCGTTGGCAGTGAATGACCTGGAGGGTGTGCTGGCGCGGCTGGAGGCGGCCGGCGTGGCGGTATCCCATAGCCGTTCGGGACGGGCGGCGGCCTTCTGCCGCGATCCCGACGGCAACGCCGTGGAACTGATCGCTCAGCCCGGGCAGTCGTCGGGGTTCGGTTCCTCGCCGTAGTCGATGGTGATTTCCTCCCGCGGCCGGATGTCGCGCAGGGCGAACAGGTCAAAACCGTCGAAGGCGGCATTCGGTTCGGTGCTGTGGTTGAGGTAGCGGAGGAAATTCTTGCCGTCACGGGCCCGGCGCACGCCGTTTTCATCCGTCACCCACAGCACATGCGGTCCGTTGCGGCTGGCCGCCGGCCCGATGTAGGTGCCCAGGTAACTGTCTTCGGGAATGAAAGCCTTGGCGAACAGGCCCTTGCCGTGAATGCTCGAGTCGGCAACAAACAGGTGCCGGCTGAGGAACTTGTTTTTCAACTGCATGAGATTTTTTGCGGTCGTCGGATATGGCGGGCCGTGCCCGGACGCGACAGGCACCGCAAGGCGCCTGTCGCCGAGGTCCGGTCGGGCGGGAGGGGGTTACATCACGCTGCCGAAGGACTCGTCCTTGGCATCGGCCGGCACCGGCAGACCGGCGATCTTGCAGGCCTGGCGCACCGGACCCTTCGGGAACAGCTCGTACAGATGCTTCTTGCCGCCGTTGGGCGCGGCGCGGTCTTCCATGCATTCCAGTGCCGCGCGGGCGTGGAAATGCGGATTCTTGCGATAGAGTTCCCGCAGGCCGTGCAGCAGCGTCATGTGCTCGTCGCTCAGGGTGATGCCTTCCTCGGCAGCCAGCGTATGCGCCTTGGATTCCGACCATTCCTCCAGATCCGCCATGGGATCGCCGGGATCCGGCATCGCAGGCTTGTCCGGGGTTTCGTACAGCGGGGGCTTGGTCATGTTCGATCTCCCTTCCTTCTGATTGCGTTACCTTGAGTGTAGTGTAAATGAAATGAGGTTCTAGGTTCCAGGTTCGAGGGCCGAGGGAAAAAACAGCCGCAGCCCGTAGGTCGGGTTAGCGCAGCGTAACCCGACATGGCGCGGTGTCGGATTACGGCCTTGGGCCTAATCCGACCTACGAAACTAGGTACCAGACTCCGTGGCCTGGTCCGGTTTCTGCTCAAGCTCACTGATGATGTGCTCGCGCAGGGAGTCCAGCAGCGCCTGGTCGCGGATCGGCCGGTGGTCGTGGTCAGTGATGTAGAACACGTCCTCGGCACGGGCGCCGAAGGTGGCGATGCGGGCGTTGCGGATATTGACGTCGCAGTGGGTGAAGGCGCGCGCCACGGCCGATAGCAGCCCGGGACGGTCGCCGGTGATCAGTTCCATGATGGTGCGCTGGTTGGGCTCGTCCTGCTTGAACTCGATCAGGGTGCGGATATCGAAGTGACGGAACTGGCGCGGCGGGCGCCGGGTTACGCGGGTGGCCTCGCCGTGCGGCTTGCCCAGGCCCTGGATCAGGGCCTGGCGGATCTCGCGGATGCGGGCCGGATCCTCGATCGCCCGGCCGTGATCGTCCAGCACCACGTAGCTGTCCAGTGCATAGTGATCCTCCGAGGTGAGGATGCGCGCGTCCATGACATCCAGCCCCATCTGGTCGAGCATGGCGGTGATGCGCTCGAACAGACCGGGGTCGGTCGGCATGTAGACAAAGATCTCGGTGCCGCCGCGTTCGGGACTCGGGCGCAGCGCGATCAGCGGGGCGTGCGGATCGTCACGGTCGAGGATGGCGTGGGTCTGCCAGACGATCTCGTCCGGTGAGTGGCGCAGAAAGTATTCTTCGGTGAAATTGTCCCACAGCGGTTCGAGCTGGTCCTGGTCGAAGCCGTCCTCCAGCAGCCGGTCACGGGCACGGTGACGGGTGACGGCGACCAGTTCGGCCTGGTCGAGCGGGTTCTCCAGCCCCCGGCGCAGGGCCTGGCTGGTGACGTTGTACAGTTCGCTCAGCAGCGCTGCCTTCCAGGAGTTCCACAGTTCCTGGTTGGTGCCGCGGATATCGGCGACGGTCAGCAGGTAGAGATAGTTCAGGCGCATGCGGCTGCCCACGGCCTGGGCAAACTCGTTGATCACGGCCGGGTCGCTGATGTCGCGCCGCTGCGCCGTGGTCGACATGAGCAGATGATTCTGCACCAGCCAGGCCACCAGTTCCGAGTCGTAGCGGCTCAGGCCATGATGCTGGCAGAAGCGGCGCGCCTCATCGGCGCCGAGCTCGGAGTGATCGCCGCCGCGGCCCTTGGCGATGTCATGAAACAGCGCGGCCAGGATCAGCAGTTCCTGCTTGGGGATCTTCTTGATCAGTTCGCTCGCAAACGGCAGCTCGTGGGCGAACTCGGGCACGGTCAGCCGGCGGATGTTGCGCACCACGAACAGGGTGTGTTCGTCCACGGTGAAGGCGTGGAACAGGTCGTACTGCATCTGGCCGACGATCCTGCCGAATACCGGCAGGTAGGCCGCGAGAATGCCGTAGCGGTTCATGCGCCGCAGTTCGTGGGTCACCCCGTGGGGTTGGCGGATGATCTCCATGAACAGGGCGCGGCTGCGCAGGTCGTTGCGGAAATCCTCGTCGATCAGGTGCCGATGGTCACGGATCAGGCGGATGGTGGAGGCGCGTACGCCCTTGAGGTTGGGGTGCTGGGCCATGACCAGGAAGATCTCCAGCAGCGCGAAGGGGTAACGCCTGAATACGTTCGGATGGGCGACCTCGATGAAGCCCTTGCGCGACTGGAACCGCTTGTTGATGACCACCGGGTCGGCGGAATCGTCGGCATAGAGGATCTGCTCCTTGAACAGCTGCAGCAGCATCTCGTTGAGCCGGTTGAGCTCGAACACCGTGCGGTAGTAGTCCTTCATGAACAGCTCGACCGACAGGTTGGGCGAGTCACTCGCCTGATAGCCGAGCTGGGCGGCCAGGGTGCGCTGATAGTCGAACAGCAGCCGGTCCTCGCGCCGGCGGGTGAGGCTGTGCAGGGCGAAGCGGATGCGCCAGAGGAAGGACTGGCCCTCGACCAGGGTCTCGTACTCGTGCTCGGTGAGAAAGCCATGCTCGACCAGTCCGTGCAGGGTCAGCACGCCGTAGTGGCGCTTGGCGACCCAGCCGATCATCTGGATGTCGCGCAGTCCGCCTGGGTTTTCCTTGATGTTCGGCTCCAGGTTGTAGGCCGTGTCGTGGTACTTGTGATGGCGGACGTCCTGTTCCCTGAGCTTGGCGTCGAAGAATTCGCGGCCATTCCACATGTGCTCCGGGCCGGTGCGCTCGCGCATCTGCTCGTAGAGGGCATGGGAGCCGGTCAGGTGTCGTGCCTCCAGCAGGTTGGTGGCGATGGTGATGTCGGCCCGGCCGTGTTCCACGCACTCGGCGATGGTGCGCACGCTGTGGCCGACTTCCACCCCCATGTCCCAGAGGTCGGCGAGGAATTCGCGGATGGCTTCTGCATGGTCCGGCTCGGCGCCTTCCGCCAGCAGGATGAGCAGGTCGATGTCCGACCCCGGCAGCAGTTCGGCGCGGCCGTAGCCGCCGACCGCGACAAGGGAGATGTCAGTGGCCTGCGGGTCGAAGTACAGCGCCCAGGCCCGGCGCAGCAGCTGGTCGATCAGCCAGCAGCGGCCGTAGACCAGTTCCGGTGCGGGTGCGCCCGCCTCGAAGTGGCGACGCAGGGTGGCGTCACCCTGCTTCAGCGCCTCGCGCAGCACCGCCATGGGCCGCGCGTTGCCGGCCAGTTGCGCATCCAGCGCCCCGGTGTCCAGGATGTCCGGCAGCGCCGGACGGTCGGGGAACTGGATCCGGGGTTCCGGGGTGGCGATCATGGATATTCCGGCATGGTGTCCAGCGATTCGGACGGATGCAGGGTCAGCACCTCGAAGCCGGCTTCGGTCACCAGCACGGTGTGTTCCCATTGGGCCGACAGGCTGTGGTCCTTGGTCACCACGGTCCAGTTGTCGGGCAGCATCTTGGTGTGGCGCTTGCCGGCATTGACCATGGGTTCGATGGTGAAGATCATCCCCGGCCGCAGTTCCAGCCCGGTGCCCGGACGACCGTAGTGCAGCACCTGCGGGTCCTCATGGAATTCCCGTCCGATGCCGTGGCCGCAGTACTCGCGCACCACGGAGTAGTTGTTGGATTCGACGAAGGTCTGGATGGCGTGGCCGATGTCGCCGAGCTGCACGCCGGGCCGGACCATCTCGATGCCGGTGCGCATGGCGTCGTAGCAGACCCGGATCAGGCGCCCGGCCTGGACGCTGGGTTCACCGATGCAGAACATCCGGCTGGTGTCGCCGTGATAACCATCCTTGATCACGGTGATGTCGATATTGAGGATATCGCCGTTCTTGAGCTTCCTGTCCCCGGGGATGCCGTGACAGATCTGGTGATTGATGGAGGTGCAGATCGACTTGGGAAAGCCGCGGTAGTTCAGCGGTGCCGGCACGGCCTGCTGCTCGTTGACGATGTAGTCGTGGCAGATGCGGTCCAGTTCGCCCGTGGTCACCCCGGCCTTGACGTGGGGACGGATCATCTGCAGCACATCCGCGGCCAGGCGGCCGGCAATGCGCATTTTTTCGATTTCCTCGGGGGACTTGATAGTAACGGCCATGTAAGATCCTGAATTCTCTGATTGCGTCGAGTCGGGCGGGTATCGGGGAAGATTGTTGAGACAGGCAGTTTATGGTATAAAGTCGCGCTTGTTAAGCATCGCCCCCACAGAGTGAGGGCGAATTTTTATTTCAAAATCCACACATACTCCGACACATACAGCGGGGTGCCCGGTTGACAAGGGTTGCTGTATGGGGGGTATGGAGGCCCAACCCGAGAGGATAATCTCATGGCAGACGTTACCATGCGCCAGATGCTGGAAGCCGGCGTGCACTTCGGGCATCAGACCCGCTTCTGGAATCCCAAGATGGCGCCGTTCATCTTCGGTGAACGCAGCAAGATTCACATCATCAACCTGGAAAAGACCCTCCCGCTGTACAACGAGGCGATGAACTACATCGGCAGCCTTGCCGCCAAGGGCGGGACCATCCTGTTCGTCGGCACCAAGCGCTCGGCCCGTGACGCCATCGCCGAGGAGGCGCAGCGCTGCGGCATGCCCTACGTCAGCCACCGCTGGCTCGGCGGCATGCTCACCAACTACAAGACCGTGCGCCAGTCCATCCGCCGGCTCAAGGACCTGGAGGCCATGTCCACCGACGGCACCTTCGAGCAGGTCGGCAAGAAGGAGGCGCTGATGCTGCGCCGCGAGATGGACAAGCTCGAGCGCAGCCTGGGCGGCATCAAGAACATGAAGGGCATCCCCGATGCCATGTTCGTCATCGATGTCGGTCACGAGAAGATCGCCGTCAGCGAGGCCCGGAAACTGGGCGTGCCCGTCATCGGCGTGGTGGACACCAACAATTCCATCAATGGCATCGACTACGTGATCCCCGGCAATGACGACGCCATTCGCGCCATCCGCCTCTATGTGAAGGGCGCGGCCGATGCCGTGCTGGCCGGACGCGGCACCGCCGTGCGTATTCCCGAGGGCGAGGACGACTTCGTCGAGGTCGACGAGGCCGGCGGGGAAGGCGCCGAAGCCAAGGCCTGAGCGGAACGGTGCTCACATAATCCGACCATCGTACTGGATGGCGGAATTGACAATATTCCCGTCATTCCGGCGCAGGCCGGAATCCAGTAGCCGCTGCGGTATCTGGATCCCGGCCGGAACTTGTGCCGGCGAAGGCCGGTATCGGGATGACGGAAGCTGGCACCTTTATCCAGACCCGCCTGCGGCGGGGGATTCATAAAAGTATTCAGGAGTAGAGTCATGGCAATCTCTGCAGCACAAGTGAAAGAGCTTCGCGAGCGTACCGGCTCCGGCATGATGGAATGCAAGAAGGCGCTGACCGAGGCCGGCGGCGACATGGACGCCGCCATCGAGGTTCTGCGCAAGGCCGGGCTGGCCAAGGCCGACAAGAAGGCAGGCCGGGTGGCCGCCGAAGGCCTGATCGTGATCGAGACCAGCGAGGACGGCAAGCAGGCCGCCCTGGTCGAGGTCAACAGCGAGACCGACTTCGTCGCCAAGAAGGACGAATTCCGCGACTTCGCCGAGAAGGTCGCCAGGCGCGTGCTGGCCAGCCAGCCGGCGGATCTGGATGCCCTGCTGGCCATGCCGCTGAGCGACGACGACAGCCAGAGCATCGAGGAGGCGCGCAAGGCGCTGGTGGCCAAGCTGGGCGAGAACATCAATGTGCGCCGCTTCGTCACCGTCTCCACCGACGGCTATCTGGGCGCCTACCTGCACGGTACCCGCATCGGCGTGCTGGTCGAACTGGCCGATGCCAAACCGGATCTGGCCCGGGACCTGGCCATGCACGTGGCCGCCAGCCGTCCGGCCGCGGTCGACGAGCAGGACGTCCCGGCCGAGATGCTGGCCAAGGAGCGCGAGATCATCGAGGCTCAGGCGGCCGAGAGCGGCAAGCCGGCTGAGATCGTCGAGAAGATGGTCCAGGGTCGCATCAATAAGTATCTCAAGGAGATCACCCTGCTGGGCCAACCCTTCGTCAAGGATCCCGATACCAGCGTCGCCAAGCTGCTGGAGCAGGCCGGCACCCGGGTGCTCGGCTTCAACCGCATGGAACTCGGCGAGGGCATCGAGAAGAAGCAGGAAAACTTCGCCGACGAAGTGATGGCGCAGGTGCGCGGCGAATAAGCCGGCCGGGTCTCCAGACCGGCCGCTGCCGGAACACGCCGATATGGGGCCGCACTGCGGCCCCATTGCATGCGTGGCATTTCAGTGCAAAAAGACCGACAATAGCGCTGCCTCCGACGGGGGGTATATAGAAGTAAAGCATCAGGTTTTCCTTTTAATACTCTGATAAAGAAGACTTTTATGCCTGACACTTATCGGCGGATCCTGCTCAAGCTCAGTGGCGAGGCCCTGATGGGTCCGATGGAATCGGGGATCGATCCTGCGACCCTGAACCGGTTTGCGATCGAGATCAGCGATCTGCTGAAGGAGGGGGTTCAGGTCGGTCTGGTGATCGGCGGCGGCAACATCTTCCGCGGCGCGGGGCTGGCCGCCGCGGGCATGGACCGGGTCAAGGGCGACCAGATGGGCATGCTGGCCACGGTAATGAATTCGCTGGCCATGCAGGATGCGCTGATCCGGCTGGGTTCGCCGACCCGCCTGATGACGGCCTTCACGGTCGGCACCCTGAGCGAGCCGTTCGACCGTGACCGCGCCATCCGTCACCTGGAGCAGGGGCGGGCGGTGATCTTCGCCGGCGGCACCGGCAATCCCTATTTCACCACCGATTCCGCCGCCAGCCTGCGGGCCATCGAGATCCAGGCGGACATCCTGTTCAAGGCCACCCAGGTCGACGGCGTGTATTCGGACGATCCCAAGCGCAATCCCGATGCCGAGCGCTTCGAGCATCTGAGCTATGACGAGGCCATCGACCGCCGGCTGATGGTCATGGACACCACCGCGCTGGCGCTGTGCCGTGAGAACAAGCTGCCGCTGCAGGTGTTCAACATTCACGAGCCGGGCAATCTGCGCCGCGCAGCCACGGGCGAAGCGATCGGGACCCGGGTGGAATGATGAGGCAGGGGGTTGCAGTGATGCCGGACATATTCTCCGTCATCCCGGAGCAGGCCGGAATCCACAGGCCGCAGCGGTCAATGGATTCCGGCCTGCGCCGGAATGACGTCATAGACGCAACGATGGTAACTCAAACAGGAGTCTCGTCGTGATCGATGAAATCATCCAGGACGCCAGAACCCGCATGGGCAAGAGCGTCGAGGCGCTTAAAACCGAGATGTCCAAGATCCGCACCGGACGCGCCCACCCCAGCCTGCTCGAGCACATCACCGTGGAGTACTACGGCAGCGAGGTGCCGCTCAACCAGGTGGCCAACATCAACGTGGAGGACGCCCGCACCCTGGTGGTCACCCCCTGGGAGAAGCCGATGGTGTCCAAGGTGGAGAAGGCGATCCTGGAATCCGACCTGGGCCTGAACCCGGCCGTGGCCGGCACCGTGATGCGCATCCCGATGCCGCCGCTGACCGAGGAGCGGCGCCGCGACCTGATCAAGGTGGTGCGCAGCGAGGCCGAGGGCGCCAAGGTGGCGATCCGCAACATCCGCCGCGACGCCATGAACGATTTCAAGGAACTGCTCAAGGACAAGGAGATTTCCGAGGACGAGGAGCGGCGAGCCGGCGAGGCCATTCAGAAACTCACCGATCAGTACGTGGACAAGGTCGACGAGGTTCTCGCCACCAAGGAAAAGGACCTGATGGAGATCTGAGCGCGCACACGTCATGACCGATATCCGCCACCTGGACCCGAAGCCGACCGCGGCCGAGCTGCCCCGGCACCTTGCCATCATCATGGACGGCAATGGTCGCTGGGCGCGCCGTCACGGCATGCCGCGCCCGGCCGGCCACCGCGAGGGGGTCAAGGCCGTGCGCCGGGTGGTGGAGGCCTGCCGCAAGCGCGGCATTGCCGCACTCACCCTGTTCGCCTTCAGCAGCGAGAACTGGCGCCGGCCGGCGACCGAGGTGAAGCTGTTGATGGATCTGTTCATCAATACCCTGCGCAAGGAGATCGAGGACCTGCACGCCAACGGCGTGCGGGTACGCTTCATCGGCGATCGCAGCGCCTTTTCCGCCAGGCTGTGCCGGCTGATGGAGGAATCCGAGCAGCGCACCCGCGACAATCCCGGCATGCAGCTGGCCATTGCGGTCAATTACGGCGGCCGCTGGGACATCGTCGAGGCCGCAAGGCAGCTGGCCGCGCGGGTCCGGGCCGGGGAACTCGCGCCGGAGCAGATCGATGCCGAGGCCTTCGCGCGCGGCCTGTCCCTGGCCGATCTGCCCGAACCCGATCTGTTCATCCGTACCGGCGGCGAGCAGCGCATCAGCAACTACCTGCTGTGGCAGCTGGCCTACACCGAACTCTATTTCACCGACCTGCTGTGGCCGGACTTCGATGCCCAGGCCCTGGAGGAGGCACTGGTCTGGTACGCCGGGCGTCAGCGCCGTTTCGGCCAGACCGGGGAGCAGGTGGAGCGCATCCAGGGTGCTTAAGCTGCGCCTGATCACCGCGCTGGTGCTGGTTCCACTGGTGGTCTGGGGCGTGCTGGCCCTGCCCACCCCGGCCTTCGCCGCGGCAGTCGCCGCCGTGCTGGTGCTGGGGGCCTGGGAATGGGCGCGTCTGATCCCGCTGCCGGTGCTGCCCCTGCGGCTGGGTTTCGCCCTGTTGGCGGCGGCGCTGTTCTATGCGGTCTGGGACAGCGGCTGGTCGGTCACGGCCCGCGAGCCGCTGTTGCTGGCCGGCATCGCCTGGTGGCTGCTGGCGCTGGCCTGGCTGGCCCGGGTCGACTGGAGCCGCGGGCGGATGCTGGTCAAGGGACTGGCCGCGGCCCCGGCGCTGGTGCCGGCCTGGATCGCGCTGATCACGCTGCACGGGACGGGGCAGGGCGGCTACTGGGTGCTGTACCTGCTGGTGCTGGTCTGGGTCGCCGACAGTGCGGCCTATTTCTCCGGCCGCCGCTTCGGCCGCCGCAAGCTGGCCCCGCGCATCAGCCCGGGCAAGACCTGGGAAGGGGTGGCCGGCGCCCTGCTGGCCTGTGCCGTACTGGCAATGGCCGTGAGCCTGGTGCCGAACTGGCCCGCGCGTCAGCAGCTGCTGTTCGTGCTGTTGAACCTGGTCGCCGTGGCCCTGTCCATTGTGGGTGACCTGTTCATCAGCGCACTCAAGCGCCAGGTCGGGGTCAAGGACAGCGGCCGGCTCATTCCCGGACACGGCGGCGTGCTGGACCGTATCGACAGCCTGCTGGCCGCGCCGCCGGTGTTCGTCGGCGGGCTGCTCTACCTCGGACTGATGCCGGACTGATCATGGCGGATAGTGACACCAAGACAGGCGTGACCCTGCTCGGGGCGACCGGCTCCATCGGCCTGAGCACCCTCGACGTCCTGGCCCGCCACCCCGAGCGCTACCGGCTCGTGGCCGTGACCGCCAATACCGACGTCGAGGGCATGCTGCGCATCTGCGAGCGCCACCTGCCCGAATGGGCGGTAATGGCCGATGCCGCGGCGGCCGAACGCCTGGAGGCCGCCCTGCGCCGCAGCGGCAGCGACACCCGGGTGCTGGCGGGCAACGACGGCCTGGTGCAGGTCGCCACGCTGGATGCGGTCGACCATGTCATGGCCGCCATCGTCGGTGCCGCCGGCCTGCCGCCCGCGCTGGCCGCGGCAGGCGCCGGCAAGACGCTGCTGCTGGCCAACAAGGAGGCGCTGGTGATGTCCGGCGCCCTGTTCATGGATCAGGTGCGCCGCCATCACGCCACCCTGCTGCCCATCGATTCCGAACACAATGCCGTGTTTCAGTGCATGCCCGACGGCTACATCGCCGGCCGGCCCCCGCAGGGCGTGCGCCGCATCCTGCTCACCGCCTCCGGCGGCCCCTTCCGCACCCGCCGCCTGGAGGAACTGGCCGATGTCACGCCGGCCGAGGCGGTGGCGCATCCGAACTGGGACATGGGCCGCAAGATCTCGGTGGATTCCGCCACCATGATGAACAAGGGCCTGGAGGTGATCGAGGCCTGCTGGCTGTTCGCCGTCGCTGTCGACCGGGTCGAGGTGGTGCTGCATCCGCAGAGCGTGATCCACTCCCTGGTCGACTACGACGACGGCTCGGTGCTGGCCCAATTGGGCAATCCCGACATGCGCACCCCCATTGCCCATGCCCTGGCCTGGCCCCGGCGCATCGCCTCGGGCGTGGCGCCGCTGGACCTGGTCGGGGTGGGGCGGCTGGAATTCGAGGCGCCGGACCTGGCCCGCTTCCCCTGCCTGCGCCTGGCCTACGAGGCCATCCGCGCCGGGGGTACCGCGCCGGCCATCCTCAACGCCGCCAACGAGGTCGCGGTGGCGGCCTTTCTCGATGAAGGGCTGGCCTTCACCGCCATCCCGGAGGTGATCGAGGCCGTGCTCGGGCGCCTCGCGCCGCAGCCGGCCGACAGCCTGGAGGCCGTACTCGCGGCCGATGCCGGCGCCCGCGAAGCGGCCCGTGAACTGTGCGCCCGCGGGCGCCGGCAGGCGGTCTCGTGAACGGCATCCTGTTCACCATTGCCGCCTTCATCGTCGCCATCGGCCTGCTGGTGACGGTGCACGAATTCGGCCACTTCTGGGTGGCACGGCGCATGGGCGTGAAGGTGCTGCGCTTCTCCATCGGTTTCGGCAAGCCGATCTGGTCGCGGCGCTGGGGCGCGGACCGCACCGAGTTCGTCATCGCCGCCATTCCGCTGGGCGGCTATGTGAAGATGCTGGACGAGCGCGAGGCACCGGTACCCGAGCGGGAACTGGATCGCGCCTTCAACCGCAAGCCGGTGCTGGCCCGCATCGCGGTAGTGGCCGCGGGCCCGCTGTTCAATTTCCTGTTCGCCATCCTGGCCTACTGGTTCCTGTTCGTGACCGGCGTGCCCGGGCTCAAGCCGGTCCTCGACACCCCGCCGCCGGGTTCGCCGGCCGCCGAGGCGGGACTGGTGCAGCGCGACCGGCTGCTCAGCATCGACGGCCGCGACATTCCCTCCTGGAACGAGGCCATGATCGCGCTGCTCGACGGGGCGCTGGACGCGCGTCAGTTGAACCTGCAGGTGGTCTCGCCTGAAGGTGATACACGCAGCCTGACGCTGGACCTTGGCCAGGTACAGGGTCTGCTCGACCGCGGCGACATCACCGACAAACTCGGGCTGCTGCCGTGGCGGCCCGAACTGCCGCCGGTGATGGCCGAGATCCTGCCCGCCAGCCCGGCCGAGCGCGCCGGTCTGCAGCCGGGCGACCGGGTGGTCGAGGCCAACGGCGAGTCCATCGGGACCTGGTCCGAGTGGGTGGATTTCGTCAGTGCCCGCCCGGCAAAGATCATTGACACCCTGATCGAGCGCGACGGCGAGCGGCTGCAGGTCAAGCTCATCCCGGAACGCAAGCAGGTCGAGGACGCGGTGATCGGGCGCATCGGCGCCGGCCCCGAGATTCCGCCCGGTTACGGCGAGGATCTGCGTACCACGGTTCGCTACGGGCCGCTGGACTCGGCAGGCCGCAGCCTGGCGCGCACCGGCGAGATGAGCGTGCTGATGCTGCGCACCCTGTGGAAGATGCTCATCGGCCAGGCCTCGGTGGAGAACATCAGCGGTCCGCTGACCATCGCCCAGTATGCCGGCCAGACCGCCAGCATCGGCCTGGCGGCCTTCGTCGGGCTGCTGGCGCTGGTCAGCATCAGCCTGGGCGTGCTCAATCTGCTGCCCATTCCGGTACTGGATGGCGGCCACCTGATGTATTACCTTATTGAGCTTTTGCGGGGCAGGCCGGTCTCGGAGCAGACCGAGGCGCTCGGTCAGCGCATCGGTCTGGCGCTGCTGCTGGCGTTGATGACGCTGGCCATCTTCAACGACTTTGCCCGCCTGATGCGCTGACGGCGAAGCACAACTTCTAGGACTGAAGAATAATCCATATGCGACCTACTGCCCTGGTTCTGTTTCTGACGTGGCTGCTGCCGCTGGCCGCGCACGCGTTCACGCCCTTCGTCGTGGATGACATCCGCGTCGAGGGGCTGCAGCGCATCTCGGCCGGAACCGTGTTCAACTATCTCCCGGTCAAGACCGGCGAGACCCTCGACGAGGCGCGTTCCGAGCAGGCGATCCGGGCGCTGTTCCGCACCGGCTTCTTCCAGGACGTTGAGCTGGAGCGCGACGGCAGCGTGCTGGTGGTCTCGCTGGTCGAGCGCCCGGCCATTTCCAGCATCGAGATCAGCGGCAACAAGGACATCGAGACCGAGCCGCTGCTGGACTCGCTCAAGCAGATCGGCTTCGCCGAGGGCCGGGTGTTCAACCGCTCCCTGCTGGAGAAGGTCGAGCAGGAAATGCGGCTGCAGTATTTCTCCCGTGGCAAATACGGTGTGAAGCTCACCACCACCGTCACCCCGCTGGAGCGCAACCGGGTGGGTATCACCATCGACGTCTCCGAGGGCAAGGCCGCCCGGATCAAGCAGATCAATATCGTCGGCAACGAGGTCTACGACGACGAGACCCTGCTGGACGAGTTCGAGTTGAGCACGCCGACCCTGCTGTCCTTCTACACCGGCAAGGATCAGTACTCCAAGCGCAAACTGGCCGGCGATCTGGAAACCCTGCGCTCCTTCTACCTCGATCGCGGTTATCTCAACTTCAATATCGATTCCACCCAGGTGTCGATCACCCCGGACAAGCAGGATATCTACATCACCATCAACCTGCAGGAGGGGGCGCAGTACCGCATCGAGGAAGTGCGGTTGTCGGGGGATCTGGTGGTTGAGGCCGAGGAATTGTTTCCGCTGATCGGCGTCAATGCCGGCGAGATCTTTTCGCGCAAGCGGGTGTCCGACACGGTCGAGCGCATCAGCGAGTATCTGGGCAACGAGGGTTATGCCTTTGCCAATGTGAACACCATCCCGGATGTCGATGAGGAGAACAAGGAGGTGCAGGTGACCTTCTTCGTCGACCCCGGCAAGCGTGTCTATGTGCGCCGCATCGACATGCGCGGCAATACCAAGACCCGCGACGAGGTGCTGCGCCGCGAGATGCGCCAGATGGAGCGCGGCTGGTTCTCGGCCTCGGCGGTGGAACGCTCGCGTACCCGCCTGGACCGGCTGGGCTTCTTCGAGGAGGTCAACGTCGAGACCCCGGCGGTGCCCGGCGCACCCGATCAGGTCGACGTGAACTTCTCGGTCAAGGAACGCCCCTCGGGCAACCTGATCCTGGGCGTGGGCTATGCCCAGTCCTCGGGGCTGCTGCTAAATGCCAGTGTCAGTCAGAACAATTTTCTCGGAACGGGCAAGCGGCTGTCGGTGAATTTCAACAACAGTGACTTCGATACCCTCTACAGTTTCAACTATACCAATCCCTACTACACCATCGATGGCATCAGCCGCGGCTTCGGCGCCTTCTATCGGGAGACCGATGCGGCCGAGGCCAACATCGCCGAGTACAATGTCGACTCCTTCGGCGGCAATGTCAGTCACGGCATTCCGATCAGCGAGTTCAATCAGATCCGGCTCAATGTCGAGTACGAGCACATCGAGCTGGGCACGACGATCATCTCGCCCTTCATCGTCGAGGACTTCATCAATGCGGAAGGGGATACCTTCGACACCCTCAAGCTGACCGGCAGCTGGTCATATGATTCGCGCAACCGGGCGATCTTCGCCGATCGGGGCACGCTGCAGAGCGTGTCGGCCGAGGTGACCGTGCCGGGGCTGGATCTGCAGTACTACAAGCTCAATCTGCGCCAGCAGTTGTTCCTGCCGCTGACCGAGCTGTTCACGCTCTCGCTCAACGCCGAGATAGGTTACGGCGGAGCTTACGGCGATTTCGACGCGCTGCCCTTTTTCGAGAACTTCTTTGCCGGCGGTGTACGCACGGTGCGCGGCTGGGAGGACAATACCCTCGGCCCGCGTGACGCCCGCTTCAACGATCCCATCGGCGGGGCCTTCAAGACGGTGGGCAATGTGGAACTGATCTTCCCGCCGCCCTTCTTCGCCGATTCCAACTCGTTCCGCATGCTCGGCTTTTTCGATATCGGCAATGTCTATGAAGACGTGGATGACTTCGATGCCAATGAATTGCGCTATTCTGTCGGTGTCGGCGCGACCTGGCTCTCTCCGCTGGGGGCGCTCACCTTCAGCCTGGCCCAGCCGCTCAATGACGAGCCTGAGGACGACGTCCAGGTGTTCCAGTTCACTGTGGGCACGAATTTCTGAGAAATTACCCGGCGTACCAGGTTGCCGGGTTGATACACGAACCGAGGAGTGATGTCTGACATGAACAAGCTGATGCGTATCTTCGCCCTGTCTCTGCTGGTGTTGCCCCTGTCGGTGCTGGCCGAGGTCAAGGTGGGTTTCGTCAATACCGCCAAGCTGATGGAGGAGGCCCCGCAGGCCCAGGATGCCAGCAAGCAGATGGAAACCGAATTCGCCCCGCGTGAGAAGGAATTGATCTCCCTGCAGCGTGAGATCAAGCAGATGGAGGACAAGCTGACCCGTGACGGCGCGGTGATGAGCGAATCCGAACGCAACAAGGCCGAACGCGAACTGCTCAACCAGAAGCGGGATCTGAAACGCTCCCAGGACGAGTTCCGCGAAGACCTGAATATCCGCCGCAACGAACTGCTGGCGAGGCTGCAGAAGGAGCTCAACGACGCCATCGTCGCCCTGGCCAAGGAGGACGGCTATGACCTGGTGCTGTTCGAAGGCGTCGTCTTCGCCAGCGACCGCATCGATATCACCGATGCCGTGCTGGAACGGCTGCGGCGCGGAGGGAACTGATCCGGGGCGCTCGGCTTGACCTGGACGCTTGAGGCGCTGGCACACGAACTGGGTGTGCGCCTGGTCGGAGACGGCGCCACCCGTATCGACGGCGTCTGCACCCTGCAGCAGGGCCGCGACGGCGGCCTGAGTTTCCTGGCGAATCCGGCCTACCGCAAATACCTCCGCAATACCCGCGCCAGCGCGGTCATTGTCGCGAGCGACGATGTCGGCGACTGTCCGGTCCCGGCGCTGGTCAGCGACAATCCCTATGCCACGTATGCCCGTGCCGCGACCCTGCTGAGTGAACCTCCCGCGCCCGCGGCAGGAGTGCATCCCAGTGCCGTGGTGCATCCGCAGGCGCAGGTCGATACCTCGGCAAGCATCGGCCCACTTTGTGTTATCGAAGCGGGCGCGGTCATCGGGGAGGACTGTGTGCTTGGCCCCAATTGCCTGGTCGGGCGCGGTGCGCGGGTGGGTGCCGGCACCCGGCTGGTGGCCAATGTCACCCTCTGTCATGAGGTCAGGCTGGGCCGGGGTTGCCTGCTGCACCCCGGCGTGGTGATCGGCAGTGACGGTTTCGGCATCGCCAAGGATCAGGGCCGCTGGCTCAAGGTGCCGCAGCTGGGCGGGGTGGAGATCGGCGACGACGTGGAGATCGGTGCCAATACCACGGTCGATCGCGGCGCGCTGGAGGATACCGTCATCGCCAACGGTGCCAAGCTCGACAACCAGATCCAGGTGGCGCACAACGTCCATATCGGCGAACATACCGCCGTTGCCGGCTGCGTCGGAATCTCCGGCAGTGCGCGCATCGGCAGCCACTGCCTGCTGGCCGGCGGCGTGGGGGTGGTGGGGCACCTGGAGATCGCCGACCACACGGTGGTGACCGGCATGTCCATGGTCACCCGCTCCATCAATGAGGCGGGTGTGTATTCCTCCGGACTCGCCGCCATGCCGGCGGATAAATGGAACCGCATCCAGGCCCGTCTGCGCCGCCTCGATGACATGGCCCGGCGTCTGCAGGACCTGGAACAACAGCTGACCGCCCTGCGCGGGGGCGCAATCGATAAGAAACCACCGGACAACGAGAATGACTGACACTGTAATGGACATCAATGAAATCATGCGGGAGTTGCCGCATCGCTACCCTTTTCTGCTGATCGACCGGGTTACCGAATACGTCGCCGGCGAACACCTGGTGGGCTACAAGAACGTCAGTTTCAACGAGCCCTTCTTCAACGGGCACTTCCCGCAAAAACCCATCATGCCCGGTGTGCTCGTCATCGAAGCGCTGGCCCAGGCCACCGGTCTGCTGGCCTTCCGCAGTATGGGCCGGGAAGGGCGCCGGGATAATGTGCTCTACTACCTGGTGGGCGTGGACAAGGCCCGCTTCAAGCGTCCGGTCGAGCCGGGTGATCAGCTGATGCTGCACGTGCGGGTGAAAACCACCCGGCGCGGCATCTGGGTGTTCGAGGCCGAGGCGAAGGTGGACGGCAAGGTGGCCGCCAGCGCCGAACTCATGTGCACCGAGCGGGAAGTCGAATCTTGATTCATGCCCGGGCCCTGGTCGATCCCGGCGCGATGCTGGCGACCGGGGTGGAGGTCGGACCCTTCAGCGTGATCGGGCCTGACGTGAGCATCGAGGCGGGCACGGTCATCGGCCCGCACGTGGTCATCAACGGGCCCACGCGCATCGGCCGCGACAACCGTATCTACCAGTTCGCCTCCATCGGCGAGGCGCCACAGGACAAGAAATACGCCGGCGAACCCACCGAGCTGGTCATCGGCGACGGCAACACCATCCGCGAGGGGGTGACCATCCACCGCGGGACCGTGCAGGATCGTGGCCGCACCACCCTTGGCGACGACAACTGGATCATGGCCTATGTGCATATCGCCCACGATTGCGACGTCGGCAGTCATACCATCCTTGCCAACAATGCCGCCCTGGCCGGGCACGTGCGGGTCGGCGATCATGCCATCCTCGGCGGCTTTACCCTGGTGCATCAGTTCTGCGCCATCGGCGCCCATGCCTTCACCGCCTTCGGCAGTGTGATCGGCAAGGACGTGCCGCCCTTCATGATGGTCTCGGGTCATCCCGCCCATGTCCACGGGCTCAACAGCGAAGGCCTGAAACGGCGCAACTTCTCCGCCGACAACCTGCGCGCACTCAAGCAGGCCTACCGGACGCTGTATCGCAGCGGCCTGCCGCTGGAACAGGCGCTGGCCCAGCTGCGGGCGGAGCAGGGCGGGGATGCGCAGGTGCAGTCCCTGATCGCCTTCCTGCAGCAGCAGACCCGCGGCATCGTGCGCTGAAGATCCCGTTCGCATGGATGAAGCCACTGACACCGGCCGGGCCAGATCTCTTCCGCCGCTGCGCATCGCCATGGTGGCCGGCGAGGCCTCGGGCGACCAGCTCGGCGCCGGCCTGATCCACGCCCTGCGCGAACAGCTGGCCGGCCGGCAGGAACTGGTAGTGGAGGGCATCGGCGGCCCGGAAATGCAGGCGGCGGGCTGCCGCAGTCTTTATCCCATGGAGGCCCTGTCGGTGATGGGGCTGGTGGAGGTGCTGCGTCATCTGCCCGGGCTGTTGCGGCTGCGCCGCCGGCTGGCCCGGCAGCTGCTGGTCGAACCGCCCGATGTATTCGTCGGCATCGACGCCCCGGATTTCAACCTGGGCCTGGAGCGCCGCCTGCACCGGCAGGGCATCCGCACACTGCACTATGTCAGCCCGTCGGTGTGGGCCTGGCGCGGCTACCGCATCAAGCGCATCGTGCGCAGCCTGGACCGGATGCTGACCCTGTTCCCCTTCGAGGCCGAATTCTACCGCCGCCATGCCGTGCCGGTGACCTTCGTGGGCCATCCCCTGGCCGAGCGCATCCCCCTGCTGCCCGATGCGACTGCCGCCCGGCAGCAGCTGGGACTGCCTGAGCGCGGTCCGCTGGTGGCGGTGCTCCCCGGCAGCCGATTGTCCGAGGTACAGCGGCTGGCGCAGCCCTTCATCGAGACCATGCAGTGGTGCCTGGAACGCGACCGCGGACTGCATTTCATCGTTCCCTGCGCCAGTCCCCGGACCCGGGAACTGTTCGAGTCGATCCTCGCGCGTAATGCGGTCAGCCTGCCGCTGACCCTGCTCGACGGCCGCTCCCGCGCCGCCATGACCGCCGCCGATGCAGTACTGCTGGCCTCGGGCACGGCGGCGCTGGAGGCCATGCTGCTCAAGCGCCCCATGGTGGTGGCCTACCGGTTGGCGCCGGCCACCCACTGGATGTTGAAACGACTGGTCAGGGTGGGGCACTACAGCCTGCCCAACCTGCTGGCCGGCGAGGCCCTGGTGCCCGAGTACATCCAGGACGAGGTCACGCCGGTCAACCTGGGCCAGGCGCTGCTCAACCAGTTGCACAACCCGGCCCGCCGCAGCCTGCTGACCCGGCGCTTCCGGGAACTGCACACCGAGTTGCAGCACAATGCCGACCAGGCCGCCGCGGCCGCGGTGCTGGAGGTGGCCGGTCATGCCTGAGCAGGCGGAACTGGATTTCACTGTCGATGTCACAGGTCGTGTCGCCGGCGTGGACGAGGCCGGACGCGGGCCCCTGGCCGGCCCGGTGGTGGCCGCCGCGGTCATTCTGGACCCGGACCGGCCGCTGCCGGGCCTGGCCGATTCCAAGACCCTGAGCGGGAAGCGGCGCGGCGTGCTGGCCGCGCAGATCCGGGAGCAGGCCCTGGCCTGGGCCCTGGGTCGGGCCGAGGTCGAGGAAATCGACCGCATCAACATCCTCCAGGCCAGCCTGCTGGCCATGCAGCGGGCTGTCGCCGCCCTGACGGTTGCGCCCGAGTTGGCGCTGATCGACGGCAACCGCTGTCCCGAATTGCCGTGCGCGGCCCGCGCCGTCATCAAGGGCGACAGCCGGGTCGCGGCCATCAGCGCCGCCTCCATCCTGGCCAAGGTGGCGCGCGACGAGGAGATGATCATCCTCGATGCCCGCTATCCCGGCTATGGCCTGGCCAGCCACAAGGGCTATCCCTGCAAGGCCCATCTGGCCGCGCTGGAGAGCCTGGGGATCACGCCCATCCATCGCCGATCCTATGCGCCGGTGCGGCGCCTGATTGAACAGGGACGAGGGCCGGCAGGCTAGGCCGGGCAAAAGCGGTCTCGCTGGCCCGTTTCCGGCGGCTCCCCGTATGTATCGGATGGGCTGCGCGGGTTCCGGCCCGCGATTGCACGTCCCCTCACTGTGAGCCTGCAGCATCCGCCGGGGCTGCCCGATCCCCCGCCCTGAGCTTGATGTGGGTCAGATTCCCCGGACGAATACAGGCTAGGATATGTTGCTCGTGGCTCATTGACATGGGCCGTGCCGGGACAGGATATGACGCTGCACGGATATTCATTGTTGTTGCCGTCGCCAGCCGTGCTCTGCGCGGTGATCTCGCTGCTGTTGGCAGGCTGTGCCGCGGTCGGTCCCGAGTACCAGGCGCCGGAGCCCGCATTGCCGGCGCATTGGCAGGCGGCAGCGGACGCCGGTCCCCCGGATGCCGCCGTGCTGGCCGAATGGTGGCGCCAGTTCGAGGATCCGCTGCTGAACGCGCTGGTGAGCGAGGCCCTGGCCGCCAACCGCGATCTGGCCACGGCCCGGGCCCAGCTGCGCGAGGCGCGGGCGCGGCGCGCCCTGGCCGGCGCCCAGCTCGGGCCTGCAGTGGAGGCCACGGCGTCGGCGGCCCGTACCACTTCCAGCGAGACGCTCGGGACCGGCGCCACGCGTGACCTGTACAGCGCCGGCTTCGATGCTGCCTGGGAACCGGACATCTTCGGCCGCCTGCGCCGCGGACGCGAGGCGGCCGCGGCCGAACTCGACGCCAGCCTCGAGACACTGCGTGATACCCAGGTCTCGCTGGCCGCCGAGGTGGTACTGAACTACGCCGATCTGCGCACGGCCCAGCGGCGCCTGGCCGTGGCCGAGGCCAGTGTCGCCGCCCGCCGTGAAACCCATGACCTGACGCGCTGGCGCTGGCAGGCGGGGCTGGTCCCGGAACTGGATGTCGCCCAGGCGCGCACCGAACTGGAGAGCGCGCAGGCCGCGCTGCCGGTCCTGCGCAGCGCCGTGAGCGCGGCCCGCCACCGGCTGGCGGTGCTGCTGGGCCGGAATCCGGGCGCGCTGCGCGAACGGCTGGCCGCGACGGCCGCCGTGCCCCTGGCCGGGCGCGCGGCCGCCGCCGGCATCCC
>PABG01000069.1 GCA_002699185.1 Gammaproteobacteria bacterium
ACCCGGTAGTGTATTGCCTGCTGTTCCAGGAACTGCCTCAGGCCGGATGGCAGAAGCGGTTTCGGGCGCGTGTCTGTTTCCATGACTCTCCCATTCCCAGTTGAAGTATTTTTCGGTGAAATCCTGGAAAAGCATGGATCGTGCCAAGAGTGCGAGAAGTATCGGGTTTTGTTTGATGTTAGGGTTGGAGTAGGCGATTATTTCTTCTGTGTCTGACAGGTATGTAGGAAGCCAGGCATCCATGTGCAGGACTGTTTTGATGATTGTGAAGTATCCGCCGTCAAGCTGTCGTGATATGTGTGTGCGGCGGCGGGAAGCTGACGCCTGCTCCCCGGCCTGAAGAAGGTTCCGGTTGAATGGTATTGGAATGCCGGTGGCTGTGTTCTTATCAGAACAGGCCCTGCAGATCGAGTTCCAGCCCAGGCAGAGCCGTGATGCGGACAGTGTTCAGTTCCTTGACCACCCCGGCATGGCGGTAGCCATCGGCGGCAGGGTCGATGAAGCAGATCAGGCTGCCGGCCTCGATATCGACCAGCCAGGCCTCGGGGATGCCGGCACGGGCGTAGAGGGGCAGCTTGATGTCGCGGTCGTAGGCGAGCGAACTGTCTGCAACCTCGATTACCAGCAGGACATCGGCGGGCCGGGGGTGGGCGGCAGCGTAATAATCCGCGCGGGGTCTGAGCAGGGCGAGGTCGGGCTGGGGTTCAGAATGAGGGTCAAGAATAATCGGGTCCTGGGCCGAGACGATGGCTGCGTCGCCGACGCCGAGGCTCAGTATGTGGATAAGCCGCTTCACGGCAGCGGCATGCCGACTTCCTATCGGCGTCATATCGATGATCTCTCCCTCGATCAACTCCACCCGGGCGTCCTCGCCCAGGATGCCGGCCTCGGCCATGCGGTGATAATCCTCCACGTTGAGGCGATGGCGCTGTGGTGTGTCGGGGGCGGAGGTCGGCATGGATTGTGTCCTTTCCGGGGTGGCCGGGTCCAGAATAGGTTGGTGGCATGGGTGGGTCAATAACAGCAGGCCGGAGACTGGACATTTCCGTCACGCCCGGCATAATAGGCGTCACATTCCGTCGAACCGGTCGGTTCTCCGCAGATGGGCGCAAAATTGCCGCAAGTTCTCGTCATAAACGGTCCCAACCTGAACCTGCTGGGCACCCGCGAACCCGGCCACTACGGGGTTCGCAGCCTGGATGATATTTCGGCGGGGGTAACAGCCCTGGCCGGCGAGTTGGGCGCTGATGTCGACATTTTCCAGAGCAATGCCGAGCATGAGCTGGTCGGGCGGGTCCAGGCTGCGCGGGGGCAGGCCGATTTCATCATCATCAATCCCGCTGCCTTCACTCACACCAGCGTGGCGCTGCGCGATGCCCTGCTGGCGGTGGATATACCTTTTATAGAACTGCACCTCTCCAATGTGCATGCCCGGGAGGAATTCCGGGCGCATTCCTATTTCTCCGATATCGCGGTCGGGGTGATCAGCGGCCTGGGGCCGATCGGCTACGAACTGGCGCTGCGCGCCGCGCATGATTATCTGTCGCGTAACTAACTGATTACGGTAAAGAATATGGATATCCGCAAGGTTAAGAAACTGATCGAGTTGCTGGAGGAATCCGGCATCGCGGAGATCGAGATCCACGAGGGCGAGGAGTCGGTGCGCATCAGCCGCAACAGCTCCAGCGTCCAGACCGTGGTGCAGGCCGCCGCGCCCATGCCGGCTGCAGCCCCGGCTGCGCCGATGCCCGCGACGGGGGCGCCGGCGGCTGAACCGGCCGCAGAGGCCGCGCCTGCCATCCCGGCCGGGCACCAGGTCACCTCGCCCATGGTGGGCACCTTCTACCGCGCGCCCTCGCCGGGCGCCACGCCCTTCGTCGAGGTCGGTCAGCGGGTCAATGCCGGTGATACCCTGTGCATCATCGAGGCGATGAAGATGCTCAACCAGATCGAGGCCGACAAGGCCGGCACCGTGGTGGCCATCCTGGTCGAGAACGGCCAGCCGGTGGAATTCGGCGAGCCGCTGTTTGTGATTGAGTGAAATATATAGCCACGGAAAACACGGAAAGCACGGACATTAAATAGTCAAACCGTTCTTCATGGAGGAAGGCGGATGCTGCTGGAAGAGGAGCTTACTTACCGGATTCGCGGCTGCGTGTTCGAGGTTTCGAAGCAGCTGGGTGCAGGTTTTCTGGAGAAGGTCTATGAAAACGCACTGTTGAGGGAGTTTGCGTTGCAGGGGATTGCGGCGAGATCTCAGGTTGCGCTGGCAGTGGCATACAAAGGTGAGATCGTAGGCGAGTATTTCGTCGACATCCTTGTCGAAAATCGAATTCTTCTGGAACTGAAAGCGCAGGAGAAACTGACGCCGGTTCATGAGGCACAACTTATCAACTATCTCCGTGCCAGTTCGCATCGCGTAGGCCTGCTGGTGAATTTCATTCATCCCCGGGCCATGATAAAACGCCTTACGGTTTGAAATCATATTCATGTCCGTGCTTTCCGTGTTTTCCGTGGCCATCGATTTTTTAGGTTTACAGATAACTGACCATGCTGGATAAAGTCGTCATTGCAAACCGCGGCGAGATCGCGCTGCGCATCCTGCGCGCCTGCCGGGAGTTGGACATCCGCACCGTGGCGGTGCACTCGACCGTGGACCGGGATCTCAAGCATGTGCGCCTGGCCGATGAGACGGTGTGCATCGGCGGGGCGCCGTCGACGGAGAGCTATCTCAACATCCCGGCCCTGATCAGCGCGGCCGAGGTGACCGATGCCGTGGCCATCCATCCGGGCTACGGTTTTCTTTCCGAGAACGCCGATTTCGCCGAGCAGGTCGAGCGCAGCGGCTTCATCTTCATCGGCCCGCGCGCCGAGACCATCCGCACCATGGGCGACAAGGTCGCCGCCATCAAGGCGATGAAGGCGGCCGGTGTGCCCTGCGTGCCGGGCTCGGACGGGCCGCTGGGTGAGGATCCCGACACCAACCTGCGGCTGGCGCGCGAGATCGGCTATCCGGTCATCATCAAGGCCGCCGGCGGCGGCGGCGGGCGCGGCATGCGGGTGGTGCACTCCGAGGCCGCGCTGCTGAACGCCATCACCCTGACCCAGACCGAGGCCGAGGCGGCCTTCGGCAACGGTATGGTGTACATGGAGAAGTTCCTGGAGCATCCGCGCCATGTGGAGTTCCAGGTGCTGGCCGACGGCGAGGGCAACGCCATCCACCTGGGCGAGCGCGACTGTTCCATGCAGCGCCGGCACCAGAAGGTGGTCGAGGAGGCCCCGGCGCCGGGCATCACCCCCGAGCAGCGCGCCGAGATGGGCGAGCGCTGCGCCGAGGCCTGCCGCAAGATCAACTACCGCGGCGCCGGCACCTTCGAGTTCCTGTTCGAGAACGGCGAGTTCTTCTTCATCGAGATGAACACCCGGGTGCAGGTCGAGCACCCCGTCACCGAGATGATCACCGGCGTGGACATCGTCAAGGAACAGCTGCGCATCGCGGCCGGCCAGGGCCTGTCCTACCGCCAGGATGACATCCACATCAGCGGCCATGCGGTGGAGTGCCGCATCAACGCCGAGGACCCGCGCAGCTTCCTGCCCTCGCCGGGCACCATCCAGCAGTTCCATCCGCCCGGCGGCCCGGGCATCCGCTGGGATTCGCACATCTACAACGGTTACCGCGTGCCGCCCAACTACGATTCCATGATCGGCAAGCTGATCGCCCACGGCGAGACCCGCGAGGCGGCGCTGGCGCGCATGCGCGGGGCGCTGTCCGAACTGGTGGTCGACGGCATCAAGACCAACATCGAACTGCATGGCGACATCTGCAGCGACAGCGCCTTCATCCGCGGCGGCACGGACATCCACTACCTGGAGAAGAAACTGGGTCTGTGAAGATCAAGAGCGCCACGGAATACACGGAAGGCACGGACCGGAAAACATCAATAGCCACGGAAAACACGGAAAGCACGGAAAATCTCATAAATTGAAAATTGGCTTCGTCATTGCGAGGCGCATAGGGCCGTGGCAATCTCTTGCCGATTGGCGCTTCTTTACGAGATTGCCGCGCTGCGCTCGCAATGACGGGATGAATTGTTATTTGTCCGTGCTTTCCGTGCTTTCCGTGTTTTCCGTGGTTATTTATCCCAATGCCCTGGACTCAAGTCTCTCTCGAAGCCGGTGACCTCGATCCGGAACAGCTTTCCGACCTGCTGCTGGAGGCCGGTGCGGTGTCGGTGACCTTTGAGGACGCGGCCGACGAGCCGGTGCTGGAGCCCGCACCCGGGGCCACGCCCCTGTGGTCGCAGACCCGGGTGGTGGCGCTGTTCGAGGCCGGGCTGTCGTCCGTAGCCCTGATTGCCGCTTTGCGGGAAACGCTGGGCGAGGCGGCGGAGCGCATCCAGGTCGCGACCCTGGAGGACCGCGACTGGGTCCGGGCCTGGATGGATGAATTCCGGCCCATGCGTTTCGGCGAGCGGGTGTGGATCTGCCCTTCGCATCAGCCGCCGCCCGAGCCTGACGCGATCAATATCCACCTCGATCCCGGCCTGGCCTTCGGCACCGGCACCCATCCGACCACGGCCCTGTGCCTGGAATGGCTGGATCGGCACCCGCCGGCGGGTCTGGAGGTGATCGACTACGGCTGCGGCTCGGGGGTGCTCGCCATCGCGGCGCTCAAGCTGGGCGCGCGCCATGTCTGGGGCGTGGACAACGATCCCCAGGCCCTGATCGCGACCCGCGACAATGCCGGACGCAACGGTGTGGGCGACGGCATCGACACCTGTCTGCCGGATGCCCTGCCGACCGTGCGGGCCGACCTGATGCTGGCCAACATCCTGGCCAATCCGCTCGTCGAACTGGCGCCGACTCTGGCCGGACAGGTGCGCCCCGGCGGCGTGATCGTGCTGTCCGGGATTCTGGCCGAGCAGGCGGATATGGTCCGCGCAGCCTACGCCGCGGCCTTTGAGAACCTGGTCGTGGACGCACAGGACGGCTGGGTTAGAATCAGCGGCAGACGCCGGGATCAATGAGTTCTGCGGCCTGTCGGGTTCCGGTGCTGCGCACCTGACCCCGACTACGCAACCTCTGATTTATTCGTCGAGGGTGATAATCAACGTGTAGGATGGGTGGAGCGTAGCGCAACCCATCAGCTGCGACCCTCGATGGGTTGCGGCGCTGCACGCCTTCACCCATCCTACCGTGTCTCCAGGTCAGGGAACGCCATGTACACCCGCTGCCCTCATTGCCAGACCGTCTTCGAACTGCGCGCCGACCAGCTCAAGGCCGGGCACGGGCAGGTGCGCTGCCCGGACTGCGGAAGGGATTTCGACGCCCTCGAGCGCCTGTTCGATGGCCGCGAGGAAGCGCTGGCCGCGGCCGGGGGGAGCGGGGATGCGTTGCAAATCCGCAACCCCCGCCCATTGTCGCCGGGCTGGGGGGTGGCTGCGCCGGGCGGGGGACGGGAGCAATCCGAAGCCCTCGAGGCGACCGCCGCACCGGGCATCCCGCCTGCGCGTGACACGGTCGAGATCCCCGCCGTGCTGCTGGAGGACTTCCAGGCGCCGCGCCCGCGCACCGGACTGCGCCTGTTGCAGGGACTGGTCCTGCTGCTGTTGCTGTTCGCCCTGCTCGGACAGGGTATCTACCTGCAGCGTGAGCGGCTCTACACCCTGGCCGAGTGGCAGCCCTGGCTGGAACGTTTCTGCGCCTACACCGGCTGTGAGTTGCCGCTGCGGCGGGCGCCGGAGCAGTGGGCGATTCAGCAGCGTCAGATACAGGCGCATCCGCACCGCGAGGGCGCCCTTGAGGTGGAGTTGGACCTGGTCAACCAGGCCGGATTCACCCAGGCCTGGCCGCTGGTCGGTATCTTCTTCACCGACCTGACCGGCCGCCGCCAGGCCGGGCGCTGGTTCGGCCCTGAAGACTATCTGTCACCGGCGGCGTCCACCGTCATTCCGGGGGTGCCGGCCGGCGAGCGGTTGCAGCTGCGGCTCACCCTGGCCGACCCCGGCACCGAACTGGTTTCCTATCAGTTTGATTTCCGTTGAGGCTGCCCCGCAGGCCTGAATGAATCCGACCGGCGCGCTTCCCCCTCTCCGGGCGAGCGGGTATCATGTGCCGTCCGGTCGAGCCCATGACCTCCCAGAACAATGATGCACATCGGACCCTACCAACTCAGAAACCGTCTGGTACTCGCGCCCATGGCGGGCGTGACGGATCGTCCCTTCCGGCAGCTGTGCAAGCAGCTGGGCGCGGGGCTGGCCGTGTCCGAAATGGTGTCGTCCAACTCCCTGCTGTGGGGCAGCGAGAAGACCCGCCGCCGCGCCAACCACGACGGCGAGGTGGAGCCGCGCACGGTGCAGATCGCCGGGGCCGACCCAGAGATGATGGCCGAGGCCGCCCGGCACAATGTCGATCACGGCGCCCAGATCATCGACATCAATATGGGCTGCCCGGCCAAGAAGGTGTGCAATGTCATGGCCGGCTCGGCCCTGCTGCAGTACGAGGATCAGGTCCAGCGCATCCTCGAGGCCGTGGTCGGGGCGGTGGAGGTGCCGGTCACGCTCAAGATCCGCACCGGCTGGGATACCGCCCACCGCAACGGCGTGCGCATCGCCCGCATCGCCGAGCAGGCCGGCATCCGCTCGCTGGCCGTGCACGGCCGCACCCGCGCCTGCGCCTACAAGGGCGAGGCCGAATACGACACCATCCGCGATATCAAGCAGGCCGTGGGCATCCCGGTGATCGCCAATGGCGATATCCGCGACCCGCTCAAGGCCCGGCAGGTGCTGGAGTATACCGGCGCCGATGCCGTCATGATCGGCCGCGCCGCCCAGGGCCGGCCCTGGATCTTCCGCGAGATCGAGCATTTTCTGGCCACCGGCGAACTGCTTCGGGAGCCGGGCGTGGATGAGATCCGCGACATCATGCTCGGACACCTGCACAACCTGTACGATTTCTATGGGGAGCACACCGGGGTACGGATCGCCCGCAAGCACATCTCCTGGTACAGCAAGGGACAGCCCGGCGGCGCAGCCTTCCGCGATCAGGTCAATCGCGTGGAGACCGTCGCCGAGCAGCTGGCAATGACGGAACGCTTCTTCGAGCAACTGACGCAGCGCGAGGTCAAGGCGGCATGAACGCAGAGAAAAAGAAGAACAACAAACAACGCGGCCCCCTGCACAACTCGGTCAAGGAATGCCTGGAGCTCTATTTCAAGGATCTCGACGGCCATGAGCCCGGCGATGTCTACCAGATGGTCATCAACGAGGTCGAACCCATCATGCTGGAGACCGTCATGCAGTATGCCGGCGGCAATCAGACCCACGCCGCCGAGATCCTCGGCATCAACCGCAGCACCCTGCGCAAGAAGCTGCGGCAGTACGAGATTGAGATTTAGATCAGGATCAAGAGCGCCACGGAATACACGGAAAGCACGGACGAATATAAACCCTCCCGTCATTGCGAGCGAAGCGTGGCAATCCCATGCCGGGGCTGCAACGTTGGGAGATTGCCACGGCGCTATGCGCCTCGCAATGACGGAGTCAACTTTCAGTTTTTGTGAAATTTTCCGTGCTTTCCGTGTTTTCCGTGGCTATCTTTGTAAATAAAGGACATCCATGAACAAGATCCAGCGCGCGCTCATCAGCGTCTCCGACAAGACCGGCATCGTCGACTTCGCCCGTGCCCTGCATGAACAGGGCGTGGAGATCCTGTCCACCGGCGGTACCGCCCGCATGCTGGCCGAGGCCGGTCTGCCGGTGGTGGAGGTGTCCGATTACACCGGCTTCCCCGAAATGATGGACGGCCGGGTGAAGACCCTGCATCCGAAGATCCACGGCGGCATCCTGGGCCGGCGCGGCACCGACGACGGGGTGATGCAGGACAACGCCATCCCGCCCATCGACCTGGTGGTGGTCAATCTCTATCCCTTCGAGCGTACCGTGGCCGATCCGGACTGCGACCTGCCCACGGCGATCGAGAACATCGACATCGGCGGCCCGACCCTGCTGCGCGCCGCGGCCAAGAACCACGCCAGCGTAACGGTGGTGGTGGACAATGCCGATTTCCCGCGCATCCTCGAGGAGATGGCGGCCAACCAGGGGGCGGTGAGCGACGCCACCCGTTATGATCTGGCGGTCAGGACCTTCGAGCACACCGCCCGCTACGACGGCGCCATCGCCAATTACCTGGGCGGGCGCAACCTGCCCGACGCCGAAGCCGACTTCCCGCGCACCTTCAGTGCCCAGTACCGCAAGGCCCAGTCCATGCGCTATGGCGAGAATCCGCACCAGGGCGCGGCCTTCTATGTCGAGCCCGAGGTGAGCGAGGCCTCGGTGGCCACCGCCCGCCAGCTGCAGGGCAAGGAGCTCTCCTACAACAACATCGCCGATACCGATGCCGCGCTGGAATGCGTCAAGGGCCTCACCGCCGCGCCGGCCTGCGTCATCGTCAAGCACGCCAATCCCTGCGGCGTGGCCTATGGGGCGACCCTGTACGAGGCCTATGACCGGGCCTTCCAGACCGATCCCGAGTCCGCCTTCGGCGGCATCATCGCCTTCAACCAGACCCTGGATGCCGCCACCGCCGCCGCCATTGTCGAGCGCCAGTTCGTCGAGGTGATCATCGCCCCCGAGATCGCCGGGGACGCCCTGCCGGCGCTGGCCGCAAAGAAGAATGTCCGGGTGCTGGCCTGCGGCCAGTGGCCGGAACAGCCGGCGCCGCGGCTGGACTTCAAGCGCGTGACCGGTGGGCTGCTGGTGCAGCAGGCGGATCTCGCCCTGGTCAACGAGACCCGGGTGGTCACCGAGCAGGCCCCGAGCGAGGACCAGATGCGCGATCTGCTGTTCGCCTGGCAGGTGGCCAAGTTCGTCAAGTCCAATGCCATCGTCTATGCCCGCGAACAGATGACCGTCGGCGTCGGCGCCGGCCAGATGAGCCGGGTCAACAGCGCCCGCATCGCCGGCATCAAGGCCGGGCAGGCCGGGCTCACGGTGCCGGGCTCGGTGATGGCCTCGGATGCCTTCTTCCCCTTCCGCGACGGCATCGACCAGGCCGCGGCGGCCGGCATCAGCGCCGTGATCCAGCCCGGCGGCTCCATGCGCGACGAGGAGGTCATCGCCGCCGCCAACGAACACGGCATGGCGATGGTGTTCACCGGGATGCGGCATTTCCGGCATTGATATACAAGTGCGCCACGGAATACACGGACAACAAGAATAGCCACGGAAAACACGGAAAGCACGGACATAAATAATTTAGTACGTAGGTCGGGTTAGCGCAGCGTAACCCGACAGGGCTGGCAGATTGTGTCGGGTTACGCCCTGACGGGCTAACCCGACCTACATATGTTGGGACAATTTTTATTTGTCCGTGCTTTCCGTGTTTTCCGTGGCCATTTGTTTTGTTATTTATGCCGTGGCGCTCTTGATCTGAGGAGTCATACATGAAGGTACTCATCATCGGCGGCGGTGGTCGCGAGCACGCTCTGGCCTGGAAGGCGGCGCAGTCGCCGCAGGTGGGGCAGGTCTATGTCGCGCCGGGTAATGCCGGCACGGCGCGCGAGCCGAAGGTGCAGAATCTGGACATCGGCGCCGAGGACATCCCGGCCCTGTTCCGTTTTGCGGCCGACAATGCCATCGACCTCACCATCGTCGGGCCGGAGGCGCCGCTGGTGGCGGGCATTGTCGATACCTTCCGCGACGGCGGCCTGAAGATCTTCGGCCCCACCCGCGATGCGGCCCGGCTGGAGGGCTCCAAGGCCTTCGCCAAGGATTTCCTGCAGCGCCACACCATTCCCACCGCGCATTACGGTGTGTTCACCGAGGTCAACGACGCCATCCGCTATATCCACGACCGCGGCGCGCCCATCGTGGTCAAGGCCGACGGCCTGGCCGCGGGCAAGGGCGTGATCCTGGCGCAGACCGCTGAGGAGGCCATCCAGGCGGTGAAGGACATGCTGGCCGGCAACGCCTTCGGCGATGCCGGCCACCGGGTGGTGATCGAGGAATTCCTTCAGGGCGAGGAGGCCAGCTTCATCTGCATGGTCGACGGCGAGCATGTGCTACCCCTGGCCAGCTCCCAGGACCACAAGGCCGCCGGCGAGGGCGATACCGGGCCCAATACCGGCGGCATGGGCGCCTACTCGCCGGCGCCGGTGGTCACGCCGGAGATCCATGACCGCATCATGCAGGAGGTCATCGAGCCGACCGTGCGCGGCCTGGCCCTGGAGGGTGCGCCCTACACCGGCTTTCTCTACGCCGGGGTGATGGTCGCGCCCGACGGCACCCCGAAGGTGTTGGAGTTCAATGTGCGCTTCGGCGATCCCGAGACCCAGCCGGTGCTGATGCGGCTGCAGTCCGACCTGATCGAGTTGTGCCTGGCGGGGGTCGAGGGACGGCTGGATCAGGTGCAGGCGCAATGGGATCCCCGCGCCGCCCTGGGCGTGGTGATGGCCGCCGGCGGCTATCCCGGCAGCTACTCAAAGGGGGCGCCCATCGCCGGACTGGAGGGCGAGGAGGAAGCCGGTGTGAAGGTCTTTCATGCCGGCACCGCCGAGCAGGACGGTGTGGTGGTGACCAGCGGCGGCCGGGTGCTGTGCGTCTGTGCCCTGGGCAGGACAGTCGCCGAGGCCCAGCGCCGGGCCTATGCGCGGGTGGATTCCATTACCTGGAAGGATGTGTATTTCCGGCGGGATATCGGGTTTCGGGCGGTGAGGCGTGAGGAGTGAGGAGTGAGGAGTGAGGAGTGAGGAGTGAGGAGTGAGGAGTGAGGAGTGAGGAGAAAAC